>CAZWDR010000022.1:4142-29920 GCA_964632365.1 uncultured Steroidobacteraceae bacterium | reverse complement strand
CGCGGCGCGGCAACCACGAGGTGATGATGCGCGGCACGTTCGCGAACATCCGCCTGCGCAACCTGCTGGTGCCCGGCACCGAGGGCGGCGTGACGCTGCATGTCCCCAGCGGCGAGCAGATGTCGATCTTCGACGCGGCGATGAAATACAAGACCGAAGGCACCCCGCTGATCATCCTGGCCGGCAAGGAATACGGCACCGGTTCCTCGCGCGACTGGGCCGCCAAGGGCACCATGCTTCTGGGCGTGAAGGCGGTCATCGCCGAGAGCTTCGAGCGCATCCACCGCTCGAACCTGATCGGCATGGGCGTGCTGCCGCTGCAGTTCGTGCCGGGGCAGAACGCGGCGTCATTGGGCCTGACGGGCAAGGAGCGCTTCTCGATCAGCGGCTCCGGTGATCCCGCCGGGCTGATGGTGAACGTGGTCGCGCTGCCGGATGACGGTGGCAAGCCGGTCAGCTTCGAGGCGCGCGTGCGCATCGACACGCCGAAGGAGCGCGAATACTACCGGCACGGCGGCATCCTGCATTACGTGCTGCGCCAGCTGGCGGCTCCGGGCAAGGCCGCCTGAGCCCCGATCCGCTGCGGCAGGCGCAGCTGCAGACGGCGCCGGCCAGACGGCTGGCGCTGTTCGACCTCGACGGCACGCTGACCCGGCGCGACACGTTCTTTCCGTTCGTGCTGGGCCTGCTGGCGCGATGCCCGTCACGCTGGCCGCGCGTGCCGCTGCTGCTGGTCCCGGTGTTTCGCTACCTGGCCGGCCAGGTGGATCGCGGCGGCCTCAAGGGTGGCGTCCTGCACACGCTGTTCAGCGGACTGCCTGGACCGGTCGTCGAGGCCTGGGCTGAGCGCTTTGCCGCGCGGACCGTGCAGCGGCTGATGCACGCGGCGGCCGTCACAACGCTGCAATCGCATCTGGATGCCGGCGATCACGTGGTGGTGCTGTCAGCCAGCCCTGACCTGTACGTTCCCCGCATCGCCCGGTTGCTGGGTGCCCATGCGGCGCACTGCACGCCGGTGCGCTGGCAGGGCGAGCGCCTCGATGGCCGCCTCGCGGGCCCCAATCACCGCGACAGCGAAAAATCGCGGGTGCTGGCCCGGCTGCGTGCCGCCCATCCCGGCGTCGGCGTCATCGCCTACGGCAACAGCGACGCAGACCTGCACCACATGCGGCAGTGCGAGGAAGCCGTGTATGTGAATGCGGCCGCTCCGCGGGCCCGTTCGCTGGCCGCCGAAGGCATCCGCTGCGTGGACTGGCGCGACCGCGGAACGCGCTAAACTCGGTGAGGCAGCCCGCTTCCGAGGAGTCCGCCATGACACGCCGCACCGACCGCCCCCTGCCCTCCGAGATCACCCCGGAACGGGTGTACTTCGGCCGCCGCGACCTGCTGACCGCCGGCCTGTCCGGCGCGGCGCTGGCAACGCTGGGCCTGGACTCCGCGCAGGCCGCAGGACCTTCCGGCGCGCCGCTCGACGCGCCGCGCAATACCGCGCTGTCCATCGACGACAAGCCCAACAGCTGGGAAGACATCACCACCTACAACAACTTCTACGAGTTCGGCACGCAGAAGCACGAGCCGGCGATCCAGTCGCGCGACTTCAAGCCGGCACCGTGGACGGTCACCGTCGACGGCGAATGCGAACGCAAGGGCCGCTTCGACCTGGACGTGCTGCTGAAGGAGCAGAAGCTCGAGGAGCGTGTGTACCGCCTGCGCTGCGTCGAGGCCTGGTCGATGGTGATCCCGTGGACGGGTTTCCCGCTGGCCAGCCTGCTGCGCAGCTTCGCGCCGAACTCGAAGGCGCGCTTCGTCGAGTTCACCACGCTGCACGACCCGCGCCGCATGCCCGGCCAGCGCCTGCAGGTGCTCGATTGGCCCTATGTCGAGGGCCTGCGCATGGACGAGGCCATGCATCCGCTGAGCTTCATGGCCACCGGCGTCTACGGCCGCGTGTTGCCGAACCAGAACGGCGCGCCGCTGCGCCTGGTCGTGCCGTGGAAGTACGGCTTCAAGAACGTCAAGTCGATCGTGCGCATCCGGTTCACCGAACGGCAGCCGCTGAACAGCTGGCAGCAGTCTGCGCCGCATGAATATGGCTTCTACGCGAACGTGAACCCCAAGGTGCCGCACCCGCGCTGGAGCCAGGCCACCGAACGGCGCATCGGCAGTGGCTCGCTGCTGGGCGGTCGGGTGGAGACACTGCCGTTCAATGGCTATGCCGAGCAGGTGGCCTCGCTGTATGCCGGCATGGATCCGCGCCGGCTGTACTGATTGGACGTCGCGCGGCAGTACCGCTACCTGATCAAGCCGGCCGTGTTCGTGGCCTGCGCGATGCCGGCCGTGCTGATGACACTGGCGGCGTTCGGCAAGGGCCCGATGGACCTCGGCGCCGATCCGGTGCGGCGCCTGATCCACGCCTGCGGCATCACCGCGCTGAACCTGCTGCTGGTCACGCTGGCGGTCACGCCGGTGCGCGAACTGACCGGCTGGCGCAACCTGCTGCGGTTGCGGCGCATGCTGGGGCTGTTCGCGTTCTTCTATGCACTGGCGCATTTCACGGTCTATTTCACGCTCGACCAGTGGTTCGACTTCGTGGCGGTGGGCGCGGACATCCTGAAGCGCCCCTACATCACGATCGGCATGCTGGCCCTTCTGCTGCTGGTGCCGCTGGCGGTGACCTCGACCAACGGCATGATGCGCCGCCTGGGCCGCCGCTGGACCACCCTGCACCGCCTGATCTACCCAGTCACGGCGCTGGCGCTGTGGCACTTCTGGTGGCAGGTGAAGGCCGACATCCGCGAGCCGCTGCTCTATGTGGCGATCTTCGCGGTGCTGATGGCGTGGCGGCTCAGAGCGAGGTTCGCGCGAGCCACAGCTCGGGAAAGAACCTGAGTTCCAGCGCCTTGGCCAGATAGGAGACCCCGCCGGTGCCACCAGTGCCGGGCTTCTGTCCGATGATGCGCTCCACCGTCTTCATGTGCTGGAAGCGCCACAGCTGGAAGCGGTGATCGAGGTCGACCAGGCCCTCGGCCAGTTCGTACAGGTCCCAGTCCTTCTCGGCATTGTGATAGACACCGAGCCATGCCGCGGTGATCGCCTTCGACACGGCGTGAGGCTGCGAGAAATCCCGTCCCAGCAGCTCCGCGGGAATGCCATAGCCGCGCCGCGAGAGCAGGCGCAGCACTTCGTCATAGAGGCTGGGCGCATGCAGCGCCCGATCCAGCCGCGCGTGGTCTTCGGGCACCTTCGCATGCACGCGGATCAGGTCCGGATTCTTGTTGCCGAGCGCGAACTCGAGCATCCGGTACTGCACGGACTGGAAACCGGAGGAGCGGCCGAGCAGGTTGCGGAAGGCCGTGTAATCCGAAGGGCTCATCGTCGCCAGCACTTCCCACACGCCGAACAGCTGCGTCTGCACCTTGCCGATGCGTTGCAAGGCCTTGAACGAGGGATCGAGGTCATCGCGCACGACGCACTGGCGCACCAGTTCGAGCTCGTGCAGGAACAGGCGGATCCACAGCTCCGATACATGGTGCACGGTGATGAACATCACCTCGTCGTGCGCGTCGGAGATGGTCTTCTGTGCCTCGAGCAGGCCGGTGAGCCCCAGGTATTCCCCGTAGGACTGCGAATTGCCCAGGTCCCAGTGGACCTTCTCGTTGCTCAGGTCGACCTTGCCGCCGGCCTCCGGGCCCTCTTTCATGTGCTCTCCCTGATCCAGGCGGGCACGTGGCGCCAGCCCTGCAGCAATGCCCGGTCGAGCTCGCGCCAGCGCGGCTCGCCTTCGGCCACCAGGCGCCAGAAGCGCGCGGAATGATTCATGTGGCGCGTGTGCGCCAGCTCGTGGCACAGCAGGTAGCGCACCACGTCCTCCGGCTGGAACAGCAGCGCGATGTTCAGCGAGATCACGCCGCGTGACGAGCAGCTGCCCCAGCGCGTGCGCTGCAGACGCACCTTCATCGCGGAATAGGTCAGGCCAAGGCGAGCGGCCTCGGCGTCGAGGCGCGGCGCGAACTCGGCCAGCGCGCGACCTTTCAGCCAGGCCAGCAGCACCGCGCGCCACTGGGCGGGCGTGCCGGTGCCGCGCAGCTCGAGGATGCGGCTGGCCGGCGGTCCCGCCCCGCCCTGCAGCCGCAGGCGCGGCCGCCCGGCGCCGCCGGACTGGAACAGCCGCCAGGTCTCGCCGGTGAGCAACAGGTGGAGTTGCGGCGGCGGGAACGCCTGCGGCGCCGGCAGCAGCGCGCGCCGGCGCGCCACATGGCGACGCACCCACTCGCTCTGGCTCTGCAGGAACGCCCAGGCCCGCTGCTCGGTGACGCCGCGCGGCACCACCAGTTCGACTTGGCCGGTCGCGGCGACGCGCACCGCGATGCGACGGGCGCGCGGACTGTGGCGCAGGCTCACCGCGGCCGGCGCACTGCCCTCGTCCCAGAGCGGCAATTGCGCTGCGGGAGCGGCGGAAGTGGCAGGGACCATCGCGGCGGACACGCGTCGGATCATAGCAGCGAAGGTTTGGCGGGGCTTGTTACCATCCGCCCGTGCACTTCTTCAGCGACAACACAGCGCCTGCCACACCACAGGTGCTCGATGCCATCGCCGGCGCGAACCGGGGGCCAGCCCGCGCCTATGGCGATGACGCGTGGAGCGAACGCCTCGATGCTGCGTTCGGCCAGTGGTTCGAACATCCGGTGCGCGTGTTTGCGGTGGCCACCGGCACCGCGGCCAATGCGCTGGCCATCGCGACGCTGACGCCGCCCTGGGGCGAGATCTTCGCCAGCGACGATGCGCATGTGATCCATGACGAGTGCGGCGCGGTCGAACTGCAAAGCGCCGGCGCGCGCATCACCCGGCTGCCGTCGCGCCACGGTCTGCTCGACGCGGCAACCCTCGCGCAGTGGCTGGCCGACCATCCCTTCTCGGTGCACAGCCCGCAGCCGGCCACCGTCACGCTGACGCAGGCCACCGAGTGCGGCACCGTCTATGCCCCGGCACAGGTGGCCGACATCGCCGCAGTGTGCCGCGCGCACAAGCTGGCCTTGCACATGGATGGCGCGCGCTTTGCCAATGCGCTGGCCGCGCTGCAGGTGACGCCGGCGCAGGCCACGTGGAAGGCGGGCGTCGATGTGCTGTCGTTCGGCGCGACAAAGAATGGCGCGCTCGGCGCCGAGGCCGTGGTGTTCTTCGATGCCGCCCACGCGCGCGACTTCGCGTTGCGCCGCAAGCGCGCCGCGCACCTGTTCTCGAAGATGCGCTATCTCTCGGCGCAGCTGCTCTGCTGCATCGAGGGTGACTTCTTCATGGCCAACGCCGCGCGCGCCAATGCGCTGGCGGCGCGCATCGGTGCGGCGGCCGGTTCCCGGCTGCTGTTTCCGGTGCAGTCCAACGCCGTGTTCCTGCGTTTCGAGGCGGGCCAGAAGCAGGCGCTGCGCGATCGCGGCTTCGGCTTCTACGACTGGGGCCCGCCGCGCGACGAGGCGGCGCGCTTCGTGGTGTCGTGGGACCAGCCGGAAGACCAGGTGGATGCCCTGTGCGAGGCGCTGCGCGCATGGAGCTGATCGACATCGGCGTGAACCTCTCGCACGAGAGCTTCCGCCACGACTTCGATGCCGTGATGGACCGCGCGGCCGCGGCCGGCGTGCGTCGCATGGTGGTCACCGGCACCAGCGTCGAGGCGACGCGCGAGGCGGTGGCGCTGCACGCGCGCCATCCGCAGCGCCTGTTCGCGACGGCAGGACTGCATCCGCACCATGCCGGGGACTTCGACGCGACCGTGCGCGACGCGCTGCGCGACCTTGCCCGCCAGCCCGGGGTCGTGGCGCTGGGTGAATGCGGCCTCGACTACTACCGCAACTTCGCGCCGCATGCGGCGCAGCGCGCGGCGTTCGCGGGGCAGCTGGAACTGGCAGTGGAAACCGGCCTGCCGGTGTTCCTGCACCAGCGTGATGCCCACGCGGATTTCATCGCCGTGCTGCGCGACTACCTGCCGCGCCTGAAGGCCGGCGTCGCGCATTGCTTCACCGGGCAGGGCAATGAACTCGACGAGTGCCTGGAGGCAGGCCTGTTCATCGGCATCACCGGCTGGATCTGCGACGAGCGGCGCGGGCGGCATCTGCTGCCGCTGATGCCGCGCATTCCGGCGGCGCGGCTGATGATCGAGACCGACTCGCCGTATCTGCTGCCGCGCAGCCTGCGCCCGGCGCCCGCGACGCGACGCAATGAACCGGCCTTCCTGCCTGAGGTGGCACGCGTCGTGGCCGCGGCCCGCAACGAGGACGTCGAGTCGCTCGCTGCCTCCACCACCGCCACTGCGGCAAGTTTCTTCGGCCTGGATTGATCGCGGGTCAGGCGCCCGCGGTGCCGGTGGTGACTCAGGTCACCCGCGCGGTGAACACCTCGGCGAGGAAACCACGCGGCCGGCGCAGCGGGCTCGGCGACACGGCTGCCGCGATCGCCTGCCACTCGCCGCGGAAGCGCTCGATCCAGTCGCGGCCCGTCTCAGAGGCCACCGGCGGGAATTCCGCGCGCAGCGAGTCGACCATCAGTGTCCAGCGCGGCAACCCCTTCGGGAAGCGCGCACTGCGGGTGAACAGGATGCGCCCTTCCACCGGCAGCTCGCCGGCCAGCGCGCGCACGGCGGCGACCCGGTCATAGAGCGCATGCTGGGGATTCGGGAAGGTGGCGCGGTGCGCGCCGTTCATCAGCGTCCATTGCGTCATCTGGTCGCCACCGAAGATGTTGCCGCGATGATCGCGCAGGTCGATCACCACCACGCCGCGCGAAGTCAGCAGCAGGTAGTCCACATGCATCACCGCACCCATGCCATCGGGCACCAGCACGTTGTGCAGGTACTCGATGCTGACCGACACGATGCTCAGGTGCAGCCGCTTCGCCGCGGCACGCGTGCGCAGTGCGCGGATCACATAGACGACGAGCGCGATGAACATCACCAGCGCAACCAGGGTGAGGATGAGCCGGTTCTGGGGGGTGTCGATCCGCCGCAGCGAGTCCTCAACCGCCAGTTGCATGCCGCAGATCGCTCAGTGTTGGATTGATCTCGTCATAGCTGGAAGGCAGATCGTACAGCCGCCGCAGGTTGTCGGGGATCGTGACCTCGCCGACCAGCGGTTCGATGGTCTCGCGGAACTTGGCCGGGTGCGCAGTGGCCACCAGCACCCAGTGGCGCGTGTCGCGCTCGGACTGCGGCAGCCGCGCATAGACCTCGGCCGCGACCGCCGTGTGCGGGCACCAGATCTCGCGCAGCGCGGCGGCATCGGTGCGGATGCGCTCGCGGATTGCCGCATCGTCCACCCAGTCGGCCTTCACCTGGCCGGCCAGCTCACCCGCCTCCGGGAACAGATGCATCAGCCGCTCGAGGTTGCTCGGGTTGCCCACATCCATCGCGGAGGCCAGTGTCGCCACGCTGGCCCGCGGACGCAGCACGCCGGTCTCGAGGAATTCCGGCACCGTCAGGTTGGCGTTGTGCGCCAGCACGATGCGGTCGATGGGCAGGCCCATGCGGCGCGCCCAGATGCAGGCCGCCACGTTGCCAAGGTTGCCGCTCGGGATGATGTAGGAAGCCTTGCCGCCCGTGGCGTTGTGCACCTCGAGGCTGGTGGCCGCGTAGTACACCGCCTGCGGCAGCAGGCGCCCCAGATTGATGCTGTTGGCCGAGGACATCTGCGCCTGTTCGCGCATGCCCGGATCGGCGAAGGCCTCCTTCACCAGCCGCTGGCAGTCATCGAAGCTGCCACGCACGGCGAGGCTGCGCACGTTCTCGCCCCAGCAGGTGAGCTGTTGCTGCTGCGTGGGCGAGACCAGGCCCTTCGGGAACAGCACCACCACCTCCATGCCGGGGCGACGATGGAACGCCGCCGCCACCGCGCCGCCGGTGTCGCCCGACGTCGCCACGAGGATGCGCAGTGGCCTGGAATCCGGCCGCGGGATGCGGGCCAGCGATGCCGCCAGGAACCGCGCGCCAAAATCCTTGAACGCCGCCGTGGGTCCATGGAACAGCTCGAGCACGCTCAGATAGCCGGCGCCGCCCAGAGGCTTCAGTGGTGCGGGGAAATTGAACGCATCCGCGGTGATCGCCGGGATCTGCGCCGACAGCGCATCGTCGCCGGCCACCGCGCCGATGAGCTGTGCGCCAAGCTGCGGCAGCGGCGCCGGCTGCAGCGCAGAGAGGTCCGGCCAGTGCTGCGGCACATACAGCCCGCCGTCGCTGGCCAGACCGGTGAGCAGGGCCTCGCTGAAGGTGGCCTCGGGAGCCTGCCCGCGGGTGCTGCGGAACTTCATGATCCGCTGCTCACCACGTGCGCACCGCCCGACTGCACCGGCACCATCCAGTGGTCCGACTCGATGCCCTGCGCGGCGAAGGCGCCGGTCATCGCGCTGCGCACCGCGCCGGCCTCTTCCTCCAGGCACATCGCGAACACCGTCGGGCCCGCGCCGGAGATCGAGCAGCCCAGCGCGCCGGCCGCCATCGCCGCCTTGCGCACTTCGGCGAATCCGGGGATCAGCACCTGCCGCTGCTTCTCGATGATCACGTCTTCCAGTGAAGCCTTGATGAGGTCGAGGTCATTCGTGTAGCAGCCGGAGATGAAGCCGGCGAGATTCGCCGTCTGCCACACGAAGTCCGACATGTTCACCGTTCCGGAAAGGATGGCGCGCGCCTGCTTGGTCGACACCTGCAGGTGCGGATGCACGATGACCGCATGGATCTGCTGCGGCACCGGGATCTGCTTCACACGCGGCTCGTCGATGCCGACGGTGAGCACCAGCCCGCCGAACAGCGACGGGGAGATGTTGTCGGCATGCCGTGAGCCGCTGGCCACCGCCTCGCCCTCCATCGCCACCTTCAGCAGTTCGATGCGCGTCAGCGGTTCGTCGATCATCGCGTTCGCGGCCACCACGGCGGCGACTGCCGAGGCGGCGGAGCCACCGAGGCCCGAGGCCAGCGGAATGCCCTTTTCGATGCGCACATCGAAGCCGAACGGCAGCCCGCGCGACTCGATCAGCGCCAGCAGCGCCTGGCCGGCCGTGTTGCGCTCGGCGGCCAGCGGCAGGTCCTCGACGACGCCAGTGATCGAGCTGATCGTGACGCCGGGTTTGTCGGTGCGCGTCAGCGTGACGCGATCGCCGACCGAGTCGACCGAGAATCCGAGGATGTCGAAGCCGATCGCCACATTGGCGACCGACCCGGGGGCGAAGGCAGTTACACGGGTCGGGTTCACATCCGGGCTCCAAGGTAAGCCGACAGGCGAAGCAGGTCGGCGAAGACGCCGCCGGCCGTGACTTCCGGACCTGCGCCGGGGCCCTGCACGATCAGCGGATTCCTGTTGTAACGCGCGGTGGCGAAGCGCACCACGTTGTCGGTCAGCGCGATGTTCGCGAAGGCGTGCTTCGCATCGAGTTCGACGACGCCCACCGTGGCCTCGCCCCCGGCGGTGACGCGCCCGACGAAGCGCAGCACCTTGCCGGCCTTGCGGGCCGCCTCGTAACGCCTGAGCATCGGCTCATCGTACCGCGACAGCCCGTCGAGGAAGGAATCGATCGAGCCCTGCGCCAGATCCGAAGGCACCAGGCTCTCGACCTTGACGTCGGCCATCTCGAGCTTCAGGCCCATCTCGCGCGCCAGGATGATCAGCTTGCGCGCCACGTCGGTGCCGGAGAGGTCGTCCCGCGGATCCGGTTCGGTGTAGCCCAGCTTCTTCGCCTGCTGCACGATGGTCGAGAACGGCACGCTGCCGTCATAGACATTGAACAGGTAGGCCAGCGTGCCGGAGAAGATGCCCTCGATGCTGTGGATCTGGTCGCCGGTCTCGCGCAGGTCGCGCAGCGTCTGGATCACCGGCAGGCCCGCGCCGACGGTGCCCTCATAGAGATAGTGCGAGCCGCTCTGGCGGCGCGCGGCGCGCAGCGATTCGGTATAGCCGGTGCTGGCGCTGTTGGCTTTCTTGTTCGGCGTGACGATGTGGATGCCGGCCGCGAGCCACTCGGCATAGTGGCTGGCCACCGACTCGTCGGCGGTGCAGTCGACGATCACGGTGTGCGGCAGATAATCGACCTGCACGTGCTCGACGAAGCGCGCCAGGTCGGCCGGGGTGGCGGCCGATTCATATTCCTGCTGCCAGTGCGCAAGGTCGACGCCGCGATCCGACAGCAGCATGCGGCGGCTCGACATGATGCCGCGCACGCGCAGGTCGAGCTTGAACTCGCGTGCCAGCCGCGCCTGCTCGCCGGCGAGCTGGTCGAGCAGCACGCGGCCGACGGTGCCGGGCCCGATCACGCCGATCGACAGCGTGTTGGGAGACAGGTAGAAGCTCGAATGCGCGGCGCGCAACGCGCGCGTGGCCTGACGGCCCTCGACCACCACCGAGATGTTGCGCTCCGAGGCGCCCTGCGCGATCGCGCGCACGTTGATGCCGGCCTGGCCCAGCGCGTTGAACACCTTCGCCGACACGCCGGGCGTGCCGGCCATGCCATCCCCCACCACCGCCAGGATGGCCAGGTCCTTCACGGTCTCGACGCTCTGGATCTGGCCCTCGGCCAGCTCGCGCAGGAATGCCGCGCGCACCACGCGCTCGGCGCGATCGGCCTCGGTGGCCGGGATGGCACAGCAGATCGAGTGCTCCGAGCTGCCCTGCGAGATCAGGATGACCGAGATGCTTTCCTCGCGCAGTGCGCCGAACAGGCGGTGCGCCGTGCCCGGCACGCCGATCATGCCGGCGCCCTCGATGTTCACCAGCGCCACATCCTCGATGGTGGTGATGCCCTTGACCATCAACTGCGAGGCTGGCTGCGCGCAGATCAGCGTGCCCGGATGCTCCGGCGCGAAGGTGTTGCGGATGCGGATCGGGATCGACCGGCCGATCGCCGGCGCCATGGTCTGCGGATGGATCACCTTGGCGCCGAAATACGCCAGCTCCATCGCCTCGCTGTAGGAAAGCTGGTCGATCACCTGGGCATTGGGCACGCGGCGCGGGTCGGCCGACAGCACGCCATCGACATCGGTCCAGATGTGGATCGCGGCCGCCTCGAGCAGCGCGCCGAAGATCGACGCCGAAAAGTCGCTGCCGTTGCGGCCCAGCGTGGTCTGCACGCCGCGCGGATCGCGCGCGACGAAGCCCGGGATCACCAGCGTGCCGGCGAAGGCGGCCGCGCCGCTGTCTTCCAGCCGCGCGCGCGAGGCGTCCCACTGCACGGCCGGACCCAGCGGACCCCACTCGGCGACGATGTACTGGCGCGCATCGAGCCAGCGCAGCGCGCTGGCGCTGCCACGCCGGGCCTGCAGGTATGCGGTGAAGAGGGAGGTGGACCACAGCTCGCCATAGCCGGCGACCAGGTCACGCACGTTCTGCGCGGCCGAGCGCAGCAGGCCGGTGGTGTGCAGCACGCCTTCCAGGTCGGCGCGGTCGGCATCGAAGCGCGCCAGCCAGCGCTGCGCACCGTCGGCATCGAGCAGGTCCTCGGCGATGGCGCGGTGGCGCTCACGCAGCGCCTGCATGCGCGCGGGGACTTCGGGGTCGAGGCGCGCCGCCATGTCGACCAGCGACAGCAGCACGTCGGTGACGCCCTTCGCGGCCGACAGCACCACGGCAACACGTGGCGAGGGCTGCGCCTCGATGATGTCGGCCACGCGCCGGAAGCAGGTCGCGTCGAACACGCTGGTGCCGCCGAACTTGTGGACGACCCAGGCGCCCGCCCCTGCGCCTGGCGCCGTGCTCGAATTTGTTGCTTGCATCGCTTCCCGGGCCGAAGTTGCTGTTTAATAGGAAAAAACCTGCGAACTCTAAAGGGCGTCAGGCACACGCGCAAGCAACTGGACCGCATCATGTCATCCGAACCCACACCTCATGTGCTGGTGCTCGCGGCCGGAGCCGCCAGCCGCTTCGGTTCGCCCAAACAGCTGGCCCGCCTGCACGGCCAGACGCTGCTGCAAAGGGCCGTGTCGCGGGCCGGCGAGCTGGCCGGCGCATCGGTCTCGGTGGTGCTCGGCGCGCATGCGGCCGCCATCGCCCCGTCATTGCGTGGCAGCACCGCCACCGTGGTCGTGAATCGCAACTGGCAGGAGGGTCTTGCCGCGTCGCTGCGCGCCGGCGTCGCGCAGTTGCCGGGCAGCGCCCAGGGGGTCCTTGTGATGCTCGCCGACCAGGCCGGCGTCACGCTGTTCGACCTGCAGCGGCTGGTCGGGGCGTGGCGGCGGCAGCCGGACCAGGTGATCGCCGCCACCTATGCCGGTCACAGCGGCGTGCCGGCGATCTTTCCCGCCCACTGCTTCAGCGCGCTGCTCGAACTGCGCGGCGACGTGGGCGCGCGGCTGCTGCTGCAGCGCTGGGCCGGGCGCGTGGTGCATGTGCCGATGCCCTCGGCGGCACTCGATGTCGATACGCCCGAGGACCTGCAGCGGCTGCAGGGAGAGTCAGCGCCGCAGTGACAGTTGGGCGTCCGCGTCCACCTCGCGCCATTGCCCCGGTTCCAGTCCCTCCAGCGCCACCGGCCCGATGGCCGCGCGCACCAGTCGCAGCGTCGGAAACCCCACCCGCGCGGTCATGCGCCGCACCTGCCGGTTGCGTCCCTCGCGCAGCGTCACTTCGATCCATGCGGTGGGAATGCGCGCGCGATACCGGATCGGCGGATCGCGCGGCCACAGCCAGTCCGGGTTTTCGATGCGCCGGATCTCCGCGGGGCGGGTGAAGAAATCACCGAGGTCCACGCCACGGCGCAAGGTGTCGAGCGCCTGTTCGGTGGGCTCGCCCTCGACCTGCGCCAGGTACACCTTGGGCATCTTGTGCCGCGGATCGCTGATGCGTGCCTGCAGCGGGCCATCGTCGGTCAGCAGCAGCAGGCCCTCGCTGTCGGCATCCAGCCGACCCGCTGGATACACATGCGGCACCTGCACGAAATCCGCCAGCGTGCTGCGGCCCGCCTCGGAGGTGAACCGGCACACCGTGCCGAAGGGCTTGTTGAACGCGATCAGCATCAGGGCAGCTGCCCGTCGAGCAGCGTCCGCAGGCCGGCTTCGTCGAGCACGGTGACGCCCAGTTCCTGCGCGCGGGCCAGCTTGGAGCCGGCCTCTGCGCCCGCCACCACATAGCTGGTCTTGCGCGACACGCTGCCGGAAACCTTCGCGCCCAGCGCGACCAGGCGCTCGCTGGCCGCCTCGCGCGTGAGGCCCTCGAAAGTGCCGGTCAGCACGATGGTCTTGCCGGAGAGCGGTTGTCTGGCGACCTCGGCGCGTGGCACGTCGGGCCAGTGGATGCCGGCGGCAAGCAGTGCATCCACCACCTCGCGGTTGCGCGCGTTGGCAAAGAACGCGGCGATCTGCGTGGCGACGATGGGTCCCACGTCCGGCGTGGCCTGCAGCGCTTCGAGGTCGGCGGCACGCAGCGCCTCGAGCGTGCCGAACTGTCGCGCCAGCGTGAAGGCGGTGGTCTCGCCCACCTGCCCGATGCCAAGTGCGAACAGGAATCGTGGCAAGGTGGTCTCGCGGCTGCGGTCGATGGCGGCGACCAGGTTCTGCGCCCATTTGGTGGCCACCTTGCCCGGCTTCGTGCTGCCCGGCGTGCGGCCCGCCTGCGCATCGGTGCGGCGTTTCATCTCGATCAGGTCATCGAGCGTCAGGCGATACAGGTCGGCGATGCTGGACAGGTAGCCCTGCGCGACCAGGTCCTCGATCAGCCGGTCGCCCAGGCCCTCGATGTCCATCGCGCGCCGCGAGGCAAAATGCCGGATGGCCTCCTTGCGCTGCGCGGCGCAGGTCAGCTCGCCGGTGCAGCGCCATGCGGCCGCACCCTCCTCGCGCACCAGTGCCGAACCACACACCGGACAGCTGCCTGGAAACAGCCACGGCTTCGTGCCCTTTGGCCGCCGCGACTCGATCACGCTCACCACTTCGGGGATGACATCTCCGGCGCGGCGCACGATCACCGTATCGCCAACACGCGGGTCGAGGCGGGCGATCTGGTCGGCGTTGTGCAGGGTGGCGTTGGTCACCGTGACGCCGGCCACCTGCACCGGGGTCAGCCGCGCCACCGGTGTGGCGGCCCCGGTGCGGCCGATCTGGATCTCGATCGCCTCGACCACCGTCGACTGTTCCTGCGCCGGATACTTGTGCGCCAGCGCCCAGCGCGGCGCGCGCGACACGAAGCCCATCGCGCGCTGGCCGACGCCATCGTCGAGCTTGTACACCACGCCATCGATGTCGAAGGGCAGCCCGTCGCGCTGGCGGCCGATGCGCGCGAAATAGTCGAGCAGCCCGTCGGCGCCTTCGACCACCTCGTTGAGCGGATTGACGGGGAAGCCCCACTTCGCAAGCTGCGAGAGCTGCGCGGCGTGCGCGTCGGGCAGGCTGCCGCCGCCCACTTCGCCCACACCATAGGCGAAGAAGGCCAGCGGCCGGTTGGCGGTGACGGCGGGATCCAGCTGCCGCAGCGAGCCGGCGGCGCCGTTGCGGGGATTGGCCAGCACCTTGCCGCCGCTGGCACGCGCCGCCGCGTTGTAGAGTTCGAAGCCTTCCCGCGGCATGTAGATCTCGCCGCGCACATCGAGCACGGCCGGCCAGCCGCGCCCCTTGAGCCGCGCCGGCACATCCTTCACGGTGCGCAGGTTCGCGCTGACGTCCTCGCCGGTGCTGCCGTCGCCGCGCGTGGCGCCGTGCACGAAGACGCCCTCCTCATAACGCAGGCTCACCGCAAGGCCATCGAGTTTCACTTCGGCGGAGAAACGCGGGGCCTTGCGTTCGAGCTTCTCCTCGATGCGCCGCACGAAATCGCGCACTTCCTCCTCGCTGAAGGCATTCGACAGCGACAGCATCGGCACCGCATGCTGCACGGGACGGAACCCCGCGGCAGGCTTGGCGCCAACGGTCACGGTCGGGGAATCGCGTCGCGCGAATTGCGGATGCGCGGCCTCCAGCGCCTCCAGCTCGCGCTTCAGCGCGTCGTATTCCGCATCGGGAATCTCGGGCGCATCCAGCGCGTGGTAGCGCTGGTCATGGTGGGCGATGAGTTCGCGCAGCGCCTCGATACGCTCGCGCGGGGTCGCGGACATCTTCAGGCGTTTCCGTGTTCCGCCGGATCCGGCAGCGTCTGGCGCAGCGCCACCAGCCGTTCGCCGTCGAGCTGCATGCCCTGGTCGTCCTGCACCACGGCGCCGAGCCGCCACGCCAGCGCGCGCGCGACGGACACCAGCTCCTCGAGCATGCGCGCCGGCGGCAGCGGCCCTGGCAGCACGCTGAACATCGACAGGCCGCGGAACTGCTGCTCATCCATCTGCGCGGGATCCAGGTCGCCCGGACGCAGCATGTTGGCGGCGCTGGCGAGCACGTGGCCCTGTGCATCGACGCGGTGGTAGATCGTCTGCGGACCAGGCACGAGTCCCGCCTGCTCGAGCGCCAGCCGCACGGCCCGGCCCTGCAGCAGCGCACCGTGCGCGTTGGCGATGCGCAGGGTCAGCACGCGACCGGCCCGCTCGGGCGGCCAGCGGATGGCGGCCGGCGGCGAAGTGGCCGCGGCGTGCGCCGGCGCCGCTGCGCGGGATTCCCGGCCCTGCGCGGGACGGGGCGCATCCTGCGAATCCGGTGACAGGCCATTCGCCGCATCGGCTGCGGCTGCATCGGCTGAATCGGCGGTATCGGCCGCATCGACGGCATCGGCGGCACCGGCGACGTCGACGGCATCGCGCTCGCGCGCGGCTGCGCCCGGCACGTCCACCGCCGCGCCGCGTGCGACCGGCAGGCTCACCTCCACCGGTGCCGCCGGCTGGACCACCGGCAACTCGCCCAGCAGCGCATCCGCCAACCCGTCCTGCGCTCGGCCTGCGGCCAGCGATTCGATGCGGGGTTCAACCCGGCGCGGCCAGCTCTCACCGCCCCCCTGCGGGGCGACGCCCGCGGATGCCGCTGTTGCCGATGCCGCATGACGCCGCCGGCTGCGCCGCCATTCCCAGATGGCGAGCCCGGCGATGAAAAGGACTCCCAGGACGACCAGTGCCCAGCGCAGTTCCGGCATTCCCTTCAGGCTCCCTGCTTCAGACGGCCGCCAGCCGCACCGCTTCATCGACGTCGACGCTGACCAGGCGCGACACGCCCGGCTCGTTCATCGTCACGCCGACCAGCTGCTCGGCCAGTTCCATCGTTGTCTTGTTGTGGGTGATGAAGATGAACTGCACGCGCGCGGACATCTCGCGCACGATGTCGCAGAAGCGGCTGACATTGTGCTCGTCGAGCGGGGCATCCACCTCGTCGAGCAGGCAGAACGGCGCCGGGTTCAGGTCGAAGATCGAGAACACCAGCGCCACCGCGGTGAGCGCCTTCTCGCCGCCGGAGAGCTGCGAGATGCTGCTGTTGCGCTTGCCGGGCGGACGGGCCATCACCGCCACACCCGCCGTCAGCACGTCGTCGCCCACCAGTTCCAGGTAGGCGTGGCCGCCACCGAACAGCCGCGGGAATTTCTCCTTCAGGCCGTCGTTGATGCGCTCGAAGGTCGTCTCGAAACGCGTGCGCGTTTCCTTGTCGATCTTCTGCATCGCCTGCTCGAGCGACTCCAGCGCTTCGGTGAGATCCTTCCACTGCGCATCGAGGAATTCCTTGCGCTCGCCCTGTTCCTTCAGCTCATCGATTGCGGCGAGGTTCACCGCGCCCAGCTTGTGGATGTCGGCCTGGACGGTCGCGAGGCGATCCTCGCGATCGAGGATGGTGGCCTCCGGCGGCAGCGCCTCGAGCACCTGGTCCAGTGCCAGGTGCGTCAGCGCGAACTGCTCGGTCAGGGATTCGCGGCGCAGGCGGGTTTCCTGTGCGGCAAGACGTGCCCGCTCGAGCTCCTCGCGCGTCTGGCTGACGCGCCGCTCGGCGTGCATCCGCCGCTCGTCCAGCTCGCGCAGGTCCGCGTCGATGGATTCGAGGTTGCGCCGCGCCGCCGACAGCTCGCCCTCGACCTCGAGCTTGCGCTCGAGCAGCTGGCTGAGCTGCCGGGACAGGTGCTCGATCGGCTCGTCGCCGCCAGAGAGTTCCTGCTCGAGCTGCTCCTGCCGCTGCGAGAGCTGGGCGCGCTGCTCCTGCATGCGCTGCAGGGTCGCGGCCAGCGACGATTCGGACGAACGACGACCTTCCAGCTGGATCAGGATCTCGCGGGCCTGTGCGCGCGTGCGCTCGGCCGCCTCACGTGCCGCGGCGGCCAACGCCCGATGCTCGTCGCGCTCGCCTTCCATCTCGGCGCGGCGCGATTCCAGCTGCTCCAGGCGCGTGGTCGCCTCGTCGAGCGCGGCGCGCGCCCGGCCGATCTGCTGCTGCGCCCGTTCGCGCTCGACCTCGAGCTCGGAGGTCTCGCGCTCCAGGCGCTGCAGGCGTTCGCTGGCCTGCTGGTTGCGGCCGCGCGCCGCCTCGAGTGCGCCGCGGGCCTCGGTGTATTCGCGGTGCGCGCCCTGGATGCGCTGCTGCAACTGGTCGCGCTGCGCCTCGGCGGCGGCGACTTCGGTGCGCAGCATCGCCAGACGTTCCTCGACACCGGCCACATTCGACTCGCAGCCCTCGAGCACGCCGCGCAGCGTGCGGATGCGGTTCTCGCGCTCGAGCACGCCCGCATGTGCATCGCGGCCACGGGCCACGCGCAGCCAGTCGCGCCCCACCCAGATGCCATCGGGCGTGACCAGCGATTCATCGGCGCCCAGCGACTGGCGACGTTCGAGCGCCTGCTGCAGCGACGTCGCAGTGCCGACGCTGGCCAGCCGGCGCTGTACGGCCGCCGGGCCACGTACACGCCCGGCCAGCGTGCCGGCCTCCCCGGCGCTGCCGGCCTCGCCTTCCACCAGCATCACATGGCCGCCGGCGAGCTCGCCAATGCGCGCCGCCGCCTGCTCGAGGGACTCGACATGCACCGCTTCGAGCGCGTCACCGAGCACGGTCTCGACGCTGCGCTCCCAGCCCTGCTCCACCTCGATCTGCGCGGTGACGCGCGGCCTTGCGGCCAGCCCCACTGCCGCCAGCCACTTGCCGGCATCACGATCGCCTTCGCCCAGCGCTGCCTTTTGCATCGCATCGAGCGACATCATCTCGGCCCGGGCCTTCTCGCGCTCGCTGCGCGCGCGTTCCAGTTCGCGTTCGGTCTCGTGCTGGCGCGTGCGCAGCGCCTGCAACACGTTCAGGCATTCGGCCAGCTCGTGCTGCAGGTCCTCGCCGGCGGCGCGGGCCATCTGCTCGCGTTCCTCGAGCGCATCGAACTGTGCGCTGGCGCCGGCCGCCACCAGCTGCTCGCGCTCGACCGCCAGGCGGTCGGCCTGCGTGGCCAGGCGGCGCAACTGGTCATCGAGCTGCTCGATGCGCGTGCGCTCGACCTGCGTGGTCTGGAACGTGCCGCCCAGTTCGCGGTTGAAACCCTCCCAGGCTTCCTGCCAGCGCGCCACGGCAGCCTCGGCGGTGGCGAGGTCTGCCTGCGCGCGGGCCTCGGCTTCCTGCGCGTCGGCCGCGCCCGGGTCGAGCGCGGCGATCTGGGTGCGCAGTTCCTCGACGCGAGCCTCGTCACGGGCCAGCTGCCCGGCGACATCCGCCAGCATCTCGCGCGCCTGCGACAGCTCGCGGCGCTGCCGGTCGCGCAGCTCGCGCGTATGCGCCAGCGACTGCTCGGCGCGCGCCACCTCGGCGCCCTGCTGGTAGAACTCGCCCTGCACCGCGTTGACGCGCTCATTGGCAGCGAACTGGAACTCGCGCTGCTTCTCGACCGCGGCCTCGGCGGCGCGCTGCGCGGCCAGCGCCTCCTGCAGGGACAGGTCGGCATCGCGCATCGCCTTGTCGTTGATCGCGGCGCCGCTGTCGATCTCGCGCAGGCGCAGCGCCAGCACCTCGGCCGACAGCTGCTGTTCCTCGTTCTTCAGGTCCTGGAAGCGCCGCGCCTGGTTGGCCTGGCGTGTCAGGTGGCGGATCTGCTTGTCGACCTCGTCGCGCAGATCCTGCAGGCGCTCCATGTTCTCGCGCGTGTCGGCCACGCGCGTCTCGGTCTCGCGGCGGCGTTCCTTGTAGCGGGAGATGCCGGCCGCTTCCTCGACAAAGGAGCGCATGTCGTCGCTGCGCGCCTCGATGACGCGCGAGATCATGCCCTGCTCGATGATCGCGTAGCTGCGCGAACCCAGGCCCGTGCCCAGGAACAGCGTGGTGATGTCCTTGCGGCGGCAGCGCGAGCCATTGATGAAATAGCCGGAGTTGCCATCGCGCGAGACCACGCGCTTCAGCGAGATCTCGGCATAGCTGGCGTAGGAACCGCCGATCTTGCCGTCGCTGTTGTCGAACACCAGTTCGACGGACGCGGTGCCCACCGGCCGGCGGCCGCCGGAGCCGTTGAAGATCACGTCGGTCATCGAGTCGCCGCGCAGGTGGCGGGCGGACAGCTCGCCCATCACCCAGCGCACCGCATCGATGATGTTCGACTTGCCGCAGCCGTTCGGGCCCACCACGCCGGTGAGGTTGGTGGCGAAGGGAACGGCGGTGGGCTCGACGAAGGACTTGAATCCCGCGAGTTTGACTCGGGTCAGGCGCATCTTGTTCTTGGGCAGGTCCGGCGGGCCAATCGAAGCGGCCTAGTGTAGATTAGTTGCCACCATCATGAGCACCCAGCCGAACAGCCAGATCGAAACCTTCGCGAACCCCCAGCCGGACCGCGACTACACCATCCGCATGACCATGCCGGAGTTCACCTGCCTGTGCCCGAAGACCGGGCAGCCGGACTTCGCCACGCTGAAGCTCGAGTACGTGCCCGATGCGCTGTGCGTCGAGCTGAAGTCGCTGAAGCTCTATCTCTGGTCGTTCCGCAACCGCGGCTGCTTCCACGAGGCGGTGACCAACGAGATCCTCGATCACCTCGCTGGCGCCACCGCGCCGCGCTTCATGCGCCTGACGGCGGAGTTCTACGTGCGCGGCGGCATCTACACCACCGTGGTCGCCCAGCACATCCGTGCCGGCTGGCAGGCGGCGCCAGAAATCCGCCTGCCCTGAAGGTCGCGCGTCCACCCCTGTACACCCGGGGGCGGGCTTGTATAATCCCGCGTCCTTTTGAAGGCCCAGGATCGGACGGGGAGCCTGAACATGGCGGCCAAGAAGACCGCGACCAAAGCCACCAAGGCCAAGAAGCCGGCAGCTGCCAAAGCCGCTGCCGTGACACCGAAGGGCGCGAGGAAGTCAGCCGCCCCGAAGAAGCCCGCCCCGGCCGTGCCGGCCCCCCGGGCTTCCACCGCAACCGCCAGGACGGCTCCGGCGCCGCGCGCCAACCACGAATCCGAGGACGCCGTCATTCCCGTGACTACCGACAAGATGCAAACGCTGGCCGGCAACGCTGCCTACGATCAGGGCGACGAGGGCGAAGGCGGCGAGAACCTGCTGTCAGGCCCGCGCAATGTACAACCCTACGTCGTCAAGCGCGGCGAGCAGTACATGAGCAAGGAGCAGCTCGACCATTTCCGCACCATCCTGCAGAGCTGGAAGCACGACCTGATGCTAGAGGTCGACCGCACCGTCTCGCACATGAAGGACGAGGCGGCCAACTTCCCCGACCCGAACGATCGCGCCACGCAGGAAGAGGAATTCAGCCTCGAGCTGCGCACCCGCGACCGCGAGCGCAAGCTCATCCGCAAGATCGACGAGGCGCTGGCCCGCATCGAGGATGGCAGCTACGGCTACTGCCTCGAGACCGGCGAGCCGATCGGCGTGAAGCGTCTGGAGGCCCGGCCCGTCGCGACACTGTCGATCGAGGCGCAGGAGCGCCGCGAGCGCCGTGAAAAGCAGTACGGCGACCGCGACGACCGCTACCGCTGATCCGCGGGCGCCCCGCCGCGGGCGCTTCGCTCCCTCTCCGAACGGCCTGCTGCACCAGGGCTCGCTGCTGGCCGCAGTGGCAAGCTGGCTCGACGCCCGCGCCAATGGCGGCGCCTGGCTGGTGCGCATCGAAGACCTGGACCCGCCGCGCGTGGTGCCTGGCGCGGCCGCTGCCGTCCTTGCCACGCTGGCCCGGTTCGGGATGGTTCCCGACGAGCCGGTGCTGTACCAGTCGACACGCACCCAGGCCTACCACGACGCGCTGCAGAGGCTGATTCACGCCGGGTTGGCCTACCGCTGCGGCTGTCCGCGCGGCGAGCGCAGCGCATCGCGCTGCCGTTGCCGCGACCTCGGCACCGCGGGCGCGGGGCGCCTCTGGCGCCTGCGGCTCGGGGACGCGCCGCTGCGATTCGAGGATGCCATCCAGGGGCCGTGCGGCTACGCGCCATCGCTGGTCGGTGATCCGGTGCTGTTCCGCAGCGACGGGATCCCTGCCTACCAGCTCGCGGTAGTCGTCGATGACGCGTTCCAGCGCATCACCGACGTGGTCCGCGGTGCAGACCTGCTGGAAAGCACCGCCTGGCAGGTGGCCATCCTCGACGCGCTGGGCCTGCCACGGCCCCGCTATGCCCACGCTCCGGTGCTCACCGAGCCGGATGGCTCCAAGCTGGCCAAGTCCCGGCGCTCGGTGCCGCTGGACGACATGGACCCCGCGCCGACGCTGCTCCGGACCCTGGGTTACCTGGGAATTTCCGTCCCTGCGGAATTGAACGCTGCCCCGGTCAGTGACATGCTGCACTGGTCCGTGCAAGACTGGAGCCCGGCCCGGATCCGCGGCTGCAGCGCCATCGCGCTGCCGGAGTGATGCCGGACGGGCGGCAATGACAGCTTTGTCCGGGCAGCGGCATGAGGGGAGCAGGATGAGCGAACCCAGGGTCGTCAAGAAATATCCGAACCGGCGTCTCTACGACACGGTGGAGAGCCGTTACATCACGCTGGCCGACATCCGGCGACTGGTGGTCGAACGGGTCGACTTCGTCGTCATCGACAAGAAGACGCAGGCGGACATCACGCGCAGCATCCTGCTGCAGGTCATTGCCGAGCAGGAACACGGCAGCGAGCCGATGATGAGCCGGGAATTCCTCTCGCAGGTGATCCGCAGCTACGGCACGCCGGTGCAGAGCGGCATGGCCGGATACCTCGAGCAGTCGGTGCGGCAATTCCCCGGCAGCGACGGCGTCGCCGCGCGCTAGTCGAAGTCGAAGCTGTAGATCAGGTCGACCGCGTTCGCCTCGCCCGACTCGCCGCGGATCGTGAAGCGGCGGGTGATGTCATAGAAGATGTACAGCGTGCTGGCGGCACCAGAGAGTCCCGCCTCATAGGTCAGGTAGAGCTCGTCGGTGATGCGCTTGCCCACCGATACGCCCGAATCGCCCAGACCCAGTTCATCCACGCCAAGGTCATCGGCGAGGCTGCCCACCGCGCGCCCGGCCAGCAGGCTCAGTGCCGCCTGCTGCACCGAGGTGCCGTCGCCGCCCCCGATGGCCGTGGGACGACCCAGCACCACCCATGACAGCTTTTCGGCCTCGGGCAGCGGTGGATCGGAATACAGCTCCACCTGTGGCGCGCGCAAGGTGCCGGTGACGCGCACGCCGGCGCGCACCTCGATCTCGGGGCGGATCGCCAGCAGGTTCAGCGTCGGATTTTCATACGAGCCGTTGAAGGCCACTTCGCCGGTTTCCACATTCAGCGCCTGGCCCCACGCGCGGTAGCGGCCTTCATTGGTGCGCACTTCGCCGAACACGCTGAAGGGCTGCGCCGGCAGCGGCGAGCTGCGCACGGTGAGTTCACCCTCCAGGCGCGTGGTGATGCCGTAGCCATGCAGGGCGAGGTCGCGGCCGAGATCCAGCACGACCTCCACATCCATCGGCTGCGCGGATTCCAGCTGGCCGCTGACGCCGGTGAGCCCATCCAGCTCGATCAGTTCCAGCGGATCGTCGCTGCGCACGACGATGACATCGTCCCCCAGCGTCGGCGCGCCGGCATCCGGCAGCAGGATGGTGGCGCGGTCGACTTCCAGATCACCGCGCACGCGCAGCGCTCCCTCCTGCAGCTGCGCCGACAGATCGCCGCTGAGCGTGAGCTGGCGGTCGTTGCGGACCAGCACCTGCATGCGTTCCAGTTCCGCGGCGAAGTCCATCGTGATGCCGGTCGTGCCGGGGGCTGCCTCGTCGATGCCGCTCCAGTCGACGCTTCCCTGCGCGCGCATGCTGCCGCGCGCCGATGGGGCCGGGCTGCGGTTGCCGCTGATGCCCGAGATGTACGCGCTGCTGCCGGTGCCGCCCTGGAACACCAGTTCGGCAACCGTCAGGCGGTCACCCTCGAGGCTCGCGCGCAGCGTGCCATCGTGCAGCTCGACGCCATCGAGCACCGAGCGCACGTTCAGCCCGTTGCCATTGACCGAGCCGCGCAGCAGCGGCGCTTCGACCGTGCCCGCGATCGCGACGTCGGCCTCGATCCGGCCCTGCACACGCCAGCCCGGCGGCGCGAGGATGGCCCACATCGCAAGATCCTGCAGCGAAGCGCGCAGCGCGCCTTCGATCGGCGTCTGCGGCTCGAGCCGCCAGCCGCCGCCGACGGAGGTCAGGTGCGTCAGCGCATTGCCGGTGATGGTGCCCGCGCGCTCGGTGTCCCAGTTCATCGCCATGGAGATCTGCTCGGCGTCCGAGTCGAGCGTGAGGTCGAGCGCGCGGATGCCGGCGGTGATGCCCACCTCACGGGTCGGCGCACTGGCGCCCTGCTGCACCGTCTCGGCGCCGAGCAGCCAGAGGTCGCCCTGCTCACGCTGCACGCGGGCATGCAGGTCGAGCGTTTCGGCCAGCGTCAGATCCCATTCGGCGCTCAGCAGCAGGTCGGTGCCGAAGCCTGCCGCCTCCAGCCGGCCATCCCCGAACTCATCGCGCAGCACGTCCATCCAGGCCGGCTGGATGCCCTGGATGGTGCCGCGGCTGGACAGGCGCGTTGCACCGTCGGTGCGGCGGCGCAGCTGCAAGGGATCCCAGCTGACCTGCATCGGTTGCAGCGCGGCGCCGGCTACGGCCGGCGGCTGCAGCGACAGGGAACCGGCCGTCGCGTCGACATCAAGGCCCGCGCTGGTGTCGAGCGTCACCTGCAGGCCATCGGCCAGCGCGAGGCGCCAGGGCTGGTCGTCGTCTGGCAGCACCACATCCACCGCCATGCGTTCGAACAGCAATTGCCAGGCCGGTGCGGACGGGTCCTGCGCATCGCGGTCCATGCGCACGCTCAGGTCCATCGTGGCGGCAGTGTCATCGGCGCGCACGTTGCCCACCGCCGCCAGCGTCGCGCTGGCCAGGTTGCCCCGCAGGCTGGCGTCCAGGCCCGTGAGCGCAAGCGTGCCGAGGCCGGACCCTTCCGGGAACTGCGCATCCAGCGATTCGCTGGCGAGCGTCACATCGACGCTGAGTTGCGGATAGCGCGCCGGATGCTCGAGGCCGTCGAGCCACTGGCGCCAGCCGCCCTCCCATTTCGCATCGAGGCTTGCCGCGCCGGTTGCCGCAAGTTCTGGCAGCGCATCGCCGACCAATGGCAGCTGGCGAAGCCAGGCGACGGCCTCTCCCGCCGACGCCAGTTGCACGGACAGCGTGCCGCCACCGGAACGCGTGCGCATCGCCGCCTCGCTGTCGAGCGAGATGCCCGGTGCGGTGGCGGTCACATGGGCCTCGACCGAGGCGAAGTCCGGCAACGCCACATCGATGCCATCGCCCTGGATGCGCGCCTGCAGCGCGTCGATGTCGATGTTGCTGATGCGCAGGCGCTGCGGCGACCACTGTCCCTGCAGCTGCACGGTGCGGATGTTCCATTCGTCCAGCGTGCCGGCAGAGCCGTCGCTGTCGAGGTCGAGATCAAAGCGGATGTCCTGGTCCGGATTGCCCGACGCGCGCATCGACCCGGACAGCGTGGAGGCGCCACCGCTGGCTAGCTTCTCGTGAATGGCCGCCAACGGCAGGCGGACGAGCTCGCCGCGCACCTCCAGCCTGCCTGCGGGCTCGAAGAATCCGTCTACGCGCAGGCTGCCGTCATCGACCGTGAGCTGCAGCGCGTCGGCTTCCCAGCGATCCGGCAACGCGCGCAATGTGCCCAGCAGCGCATCCAGTGGCAGCCGTTCCTCGTCGAGCCGGCCCGCACGGGCATTGTCCAGGCGCGTCACGGCCTGCCAGCCGCCCGGCACGTCGTCGAGCGGCGAGACTTCCACGGCGCCATCCAGCTGCGTGGCCGGCAGGCTGCTCATCAGGTGGCGCAGGTCCACCTGCAGCAGCCGCAGCTGCAGGTGCGCGGCCGGCAGGCCCTCGCGCGGCACGGTGCCGTCCAGTTCAATCGCGCCGGAAGGTTCGCCGGCCAGCGTGATGCGCGCGGTGTCGATGGTGAGACCGGCGGGCGCCAGCTGTGCCGTGGACTCGATGCGCTGCACGGGCAGCCGCTGCGCATCCCAGGGACCGGCCAGCCCGTTCTGCAGGTCGAGCGTGAAATCCCAGGACTGGGCGGTGCCGGCCACCGGGGTGACCCGCGCATCGGCGGTAACCTGGGTGAGGGGCGCCGCCGGATGGAAGGCGCCCGCATTCAGGCGGTTGGCGCGCACCTGCATCGACTGCACCGGCTGCGCGCGCCAGGGATGCACGGTGGCGCGCGCATGCAGCTGCGCGATGTCCGGCTGGTCGACGGCGGCCTGCTCGAGTGTGGCGCGCAGCGTCGCGAGCTGCTCCAGCAACGTGTCCGCCGCCGGGGGCGCGGCATCGCGCGGCTGCTCACGCGCGTCGACGGCGAGATCCACCTGCGCGGCGTCGCCGCCTGCCAGTGTGCCCTGCGCGTCGATGTGCACCAGCATCGCCATCGGCACCTGCGGGGCGAGGTCACGCAGCGAGGCGCCAAGCTGTGCCGACAGCGCGAGGTCCTGCGCGCCCAGCGT
>CAZWDR010000022.1:0-4042 GCA_964632365.1 uncultured Steroidobacteraceae bacterium | reverse complement strand
CCGGTGAGCACGTGGATGCGTCCGGCCCGCAACGTGTTGACCTGCAGTGTGCGGCCCAGCAGGCGCCGCAATGCCCAGTCCAGTTCGAAATCCTCGACCGTGACGGTGAGGCCGGGCCGGCTCCAGGTCAGTTGCGCGACCTGCCCGCCGCGGGTGACGGATCCGGCCGCGCCGGAGTACGCCAGCTGCTGGCCGTCCGGCAGGAAGCGCTGCGCCAGTCCGAGCGCCTGCCCCAGCGATCCCGGCATCGAGATCCACAGCAGCAGCCCTGCAACCAGCACCACCGGCAGCAGCACCGCGCCAGCCACCCACCAGGGCCAACGTGCGCGGCGACGCGGGGGCGTGGCTCCGGGCGCTGGGTTGACGGATGGTTCCTGCATGGCGCCCCCTAGAACTGGAAGCCGACGCGCAGGTGCACGCGCCACTTCTCCGACTGCAGGCCATGCGCGACGTCGAGCTGCAAGGGTCCGACCGGGCTGGCCCAGCGCACGCCGGTGCCCACGCCCGTGAAGACCTGGCCGTCGCCGAGGTCGTCGGAGGCCGCGCCGGAGTCGACGAACACCGCGTGCTCGAAGCTGCGCGCATCGCCGAACAGGGTCAGTGGCCGCTGCCACTCGATGCTTCCCATGGCCATGTAGCGCGCGCCGTAGACGGTGCCGTCCTCCAGTTCATTGCCGATGCTCTGGAACGAATAGCCGCGCACGGTGTTGTCGCCGCCCGTGAGGAACAGCAGCCGAACGGGGATGTTCACATCGTCCCTGGCGTAGATGCCGCCGGTCTCGGCGCGCAGCGCGATGCGGTTGCGCTTGCCGGCCGCATTGCGTCCGCCGAAGGGAAACAGCTGCAGGCCGCGCAGCACCACGCGCACGAAGGGATCACGCTGCGGCGTCAGCGTGTAGCCCAGGCCGCTTTCGATGCCGTAGCCGCGTCCACTGGTGGGATTCAGGTCATCGTTGAAATAGCGCCCGGTCCAGTTGTAGTTGCCGATGACCGAGGAGCTCGCCGCAGGCGCCGATTCGCCGCGGGCGTTGCTCGCGTCATAGCGCACGAAGTAGCGCCGCTCGGTGCGATCGACCTGCCGCATGCGTCCGCCGGTGAGCGACACGCTGTTGGCCCGGTAGTCGCCATACTCGGAGCGCTCCAGCTCCAGGCCCGTGTACCACGCCCAGCCCGAGGGCACCGGCATGGCGGTCCAGTGCGTGGAGAATGACTGGGCCTGCGTTCCCACATCGGCCTCGTTCACCGCGCGCCAGCCCAGTGGCCACATCTGGTTGTGGATGTGGTCGATCGACAACCGCTCGCCGGAATCGGTGCTGTAGCCGAGGCCGAACGTCATCGTCTGCTGCTTCGCCTCGGTGAGCTGGCCGATGACCTTCGCGTTCAGCGGGTCATCGCCGGTGGTGTCGAGCATCAGGAACGCGGAGTCGAAATAGCCGCTGTTGACCAGGCGCTGCTGTGCGTCGAGCAGCGCATCCTCGCTGTACTCGTCGCCGGTGGGGATGCGCGCGATGTTGTGGATGCCCTCGCGGTCATAGCGTTCCAGTCCCTGCAGTTCGAGCTCGCCGAAGCGGTACAGCGGACCCGAATCGAGCACCACGAACAGGCGTGCCTCGGCGGTGTCGGCGTTGACGACCGCGCTGCTCTCGGTGAGCCGCGCCGTGGGATAGCGCTCCTTCTGCAGCACGCGCAACGCCTCCGTGCGCGAGGCATCCCACTCGGTCTGGGCAAAGTGCTCGCCGGCCTTGAGGATCCAGTCGCGGCGGATGTCGCGGCGCTGGTCCGCGCTGGCCGGCTCGCTCTCCGCCGGTTCGGTGAACACGATCTCCACATCCTCGACGCGTGCGCGCTGCCCGGCGTCCACCTCCATCACGATGCGACGCGGATCACCGGATTCTTCCGGCTCGCGCATCGTCAGCGTGATCTGCGGATCGAAGTAGCCCTGCGCCGCCAGCAGGTCACGCGCGTTGTCCTGGGCGGCACCCAGCAGCCGGCGCAGCTCATTCGCCTGCAGGTCGGGGAAATCGGCGAAGCGCTGCAGCTCCATGTGCCTTTCCAGGTGCCGCGCCATGCCGCGGTTCTCGCTGCGCACATCGAGGCGGAAGGTCACCGCGTCGCTGGAGGGCTCCACGCGCTCGGGAGTCTCCTCGTCGGGGTCGCTCTGGGTGTCACGGCTTGCACAGCCGGAAAACGCCACGCAGGCACCCAGCAGCAGCGTGCAGGACAGGGGCAGACCCCTGCTGGTATGGAAAAGATTGGGCACTCGTGGCCGACTCCGCCGATCTGTCGGTCAAGAGGCTACGGGTGAGGCGGATGCGACGCAACGGAGGTGCCGGCACCCATCCCGACGGCGGCGTCCTACAGGACGCCGCTGCGGTTTCGGCAGGGAGGCGTGGATCACGCACTCCCGATGGTCATCGTTCAGCCGTCGACGCTGCGCATCGACAGGCGCACGCGGCCCTGGCGGTCGACCTCGAGCACCTTCACGCGCACCACATCGCCTTCCTTGAGCTTGTCGCCGACCTTCTCGACGCGCTCGTCGGAGATCTGCGAGATGTGCACCAGGCCATCGCGCCCCGGCAGGATCGTCACGAACGCGCCGAAGTCCATCAGGCGCGCGACGCGTCCCTCGTAGATGCGACCGACTTCGACATCGGCCGTGATCAGCTCGATGCGCCGCTGCGCCTCGCGGCCCGCGGCGCCGCTGACCGATGCGATCTTCACCGTGCCATCGTTCTCGATGTCGATGGTGGTGCCAGTTTCCTCGGTGATCTGGCGGATCACCGCACCGCCCTTGCCGATCACGTCGCGGATCTTCTCCGGATCGATCTTCAGCGAGATGATCGACGGCGCCCACTCGCTCATGCGCGCGCGCGGCGCGGCCAGCACCTTGTTCATCTCGCCCAGGATGTGCAGGCGCCCGGCCTGTGCCTGCTCGAGCGCGACCTTCATGATGTCGGGCGTGATGCCCTCGACCTTGATGTCCATCTGCAGCGCGGTGACGCCATTGGCGGTACCGGCCACCTTGAAATCCATGTCGCCGAGATGGTCTTCGTCGCCGAGGATGTCGGTGAGCACCGTGAAGCGCTCGCCTTCGAGCACCAGGCCCATCGCCACACCGGCCACCGGCGCCTTGATCGGCACGCCGGCATCCATCAGCGCAAGGCTGGTGCCGCAGACGGTCGCCATCGACGAGGAGCCGTTGGACTCGAGGATCTCGGACACCACGCGCATGACATAGGAGAACTCCTCCATGGTCGGCAGCACGGCGGTGATGCCGCGGCGCGCGAGGTTGCCGTGGCCGATCTCGCGGCGCTTCGGCGAACCCATCATGCCGGTCTCGCCCACCGAGAACGGCGGGAAGTTGTAATGCAGCATGAACGGCTCGCGACGCTCGCCTTCCAGCGCGTCGATGATCTGCGCATCGCGCGAGGTACCCAGCGTGACGGTGACCAGCGCCTGCGTCTCGCCGCGTGTGAAGATCGACGAACCATGGGCACGCGGCAGCGCGCCCGCCTTGATCTGGATGGGGCGCACGGTCTTGTTGTCGCGACCGTCGATGCGCGGCTCGCCATCGAGGATGCGCTGCCGGACGATGCGGCTCTCGAGCGCGAACACCTGCGCGGCGATCGCCTGCGCGCCCCACTTCGCGACGCCATCGGCCTTCGGCACGGCGGCGATCAGCTCTTCCTTGATCTTCGAGATGCGCCCGTAGCGCTCCTGCTTCGCGGTGATGCGGTAGGCCTCGGACAGCGCGCCCTCGGCGTGCTGCGC
The DNA here is from genome assembly GCA_964632365.1 of uncultured Steroidobacteraceae bacterium. GTDB lineage: Bacteria > Pseudomonadota > Gammaproteobacteria > Steroidobacterales > Steroidobacteraceae > ZC4RG30. The sequence continues at coordinate 271 of CAZWDR010000022.1, read as the reverse complement.
CACGAAGGCGACCAGCTCGGCATCGTCGGCCGAGGGCTTCCAGTCCCAGCGGGCCTTGCCCGCCTCGGCGACCAGCTTGTTGATGGCGTCGATCGCCACCTGCATCTGCTGGTGGCCGAACACCACCGAGCCCAGCATCACGTCTTCGGGCAGGCTGTCGGCCTGCGACTCGACCATCAGCACGGCGCCGGCGGTGCCCGCGACCACCAGGTCGAGTTGCGAGCCTTCGTTTTCCTTGCGGGTCGGGTTCAGCAGGTACTGACCGTTCTTG
>CAZWDR010000021.1:17883-30006 GCA_964632365.1 uncultured Steroidobacteraceae bacterium | reverse complement strand
TGCCGCAGACGTAGAGGTTCCAGCCCTTCTCGGTGGCGATGACGCCCACGTCCTTGCTCTGCGCCTCGGCACACTCGCGGGTGCAGCCGGAGACCGCGAACTTGATCTTGTGCGGCGAGCGCAGGCCCTTGTATCGATTCTCGAGGCGGATCGCGAATCCCACCGAGTCCTGCACGCCATAGCGGCACCAGGTCGAGCCCACGCAGCTCTTCACCGTGCGCAGCGACTTGCCATAGGCATGGCCGGACTCGAAGCCCGCGGCGATCAGCTCGCTCCAGATCTGCGGCAGCTGGTTCACCTGCGCCCCGAACAGGTCGATGCGCTGGCCGCCGGTGATCTTGGTGTACAGGCCGTAGCGGCTTGCCACCTGCGCGATCACCATCAGCTTCTCGGGCGTGATCTCGCCACCGGGGATGCGCGGCACCACCGAGTAGCTGCCATCCTTCTGCATGTTGGCCAGGTAATAGTCGTTCGTGTCCTGCAGCACCGCCTGGTCGGCACGCAGCACGAAGGCGTTCTGCTGCGAGGCGAGGATGGACGCCACCGTCGGCTTGCACACATCGCAGCCGAGGCCGCGGCCGTGCCGGTGGATCAGCTCGGCGAAGCTGGTGATGCCCTCCACGCGCGCCAGATGGAACAGTTGCTGGCGCGAATGCGGAAAGTGCTCGCACAGATGGTCATTCACCGCCATGCCACGCGCGGCCAGTTCGGCCTTGATCACCTGCGTCACCAGCTGTGCGCAGCCGCCGCAGGTGCTGGCCGCGCGCGTGGCCTTCTTGATGCCGCCGAGCGTCACCACCCCTTCGGCCACGGCACTGCAGATGTCGCCCTTGCTCACATTGTTGCAGGAGCAGATCTGTGCGCCGGCGGGCAATGCGGCCACGCCGAGGCCCGCGGGCGCCCCGCCCTCGCTGGCCGGGACCAGCATCGACTCCGGACGCGCGGGCAGCGGCATGCCATTGAGCATGAACTGCAGCCACGTGCCGTAGTCGCTGGCATCGCCCACCAGGATGCCGCCGAGCAGCCGCCGGCCATCGGCGCTGATCACCAGCTTCTTGTAGACGCCGGCGCGCTCATCGACCAGCGCGCAGCATTGCGCGTCGGGCGTGGCCGCGTGCGCATCGCCCAGCGAGGCCACGTCCACGCCCATCAGCTTCAGCTTCGTGCTCAGGTCCGCGCCCCTGAAGCCATTGCCTTCGCGGCCGGTCAGCGCTTCGGCCGTCACCTGCGCCATCTGGTAGCCGGGCGCGACGAGGCCGAACAGCTTGCCATCCCACAGTGCGCACTCGCCGATGGCATGGATGTCCGGGTCGCTGGTGCGGCACTGGTCATCGATGACGATGCCGCCGCGGGGCCCCACGTCCAGTCCACAGGCACGGGCCAGCGCATCCTGCGGGCGGATGCCGGCAGAGAACACGACGATGTCCGTCTCCACCGACTCGCCATCCGCGAAGCGCAGCACATGCGCATGTCGCGCGCCGTCCTCGATGGCGGTGGTGGACTTGCCGGCGTGGACCCGCACGCCCAGTGCCTCGATGTGCCGCCGCAGCACGCGCCCGCCGCCGTCATCCACCTGCACCGCCATCAGCCGCGGCGCGAACTCGACCACATGGGTCTCGAGGCCAAGATCCACCAGCGCCTTGGCGGCCTCGAGACCGAGCAGGCCGCCGCCGATCACCGTGCCGCTGCGTGCGTGGCGTGCCGATTCGCGGATGGCGATCAGATCCTCGATGGTGCGGTACACATGGCAATGCGGCCGGTCACGACCGGGTATCGGCGGCACGAATGGCCAGGAGCCCGTGGCGAGCACCAGCTTGTCGTACCCGAGCACCCGCCCTGTTGAAGTGGTCACCTGCCGTGCGGCGCGATCGATCTGCGTGGCCCGTTCGTTCAGGTGCAGCGCGATGCCATGCCGCTCGAAGAATCCTTCCGGGACCAGCGAGAGCTCCTCGGCGCTGCGCCCGCTGAAGAAGCTGGTCAGGCCGACGCGGTCATAGGCCGGTCGCGGCTCCTCGCACAGCACTGTCACTTCGAAGCCGGCCTGCGCGTCAGCCAGCTTCTCGAGCAGCCGCTGTCCCACCATGCCGTTGCCGATCACCAGGATCCTGCGTGTCGTCACTGTATGCCCTGCCTTGTCAGATGCGCGCCGCGACCACGGCGCCCCAGGTGGTGCGCCACCGCCGCTTGACGCTGGCGAGCCCGATCAGCGCGATCAGCGCGATGGCCCCGAAGAGATGGAAACCGGCCGAATACTCCCCGCCGATCTGGCGCGCGAAGCCGAGACTCGACGCCAGGAAGAAGCCGCCGATGCCGCCGGCCATGCCGACCAGACCGGTCATCACGCCGATCTCCTGGCGGAATCGCTGCGGCACCAGCTGGAACACCGCGCCGTTGGCCATGCCCATCGCAAGCATCGCGACGATCAGCACCGCCAGTGCGGAGAGGGCCGTCGGCATCGTGGTGCCGGCCACGAACAGTGCCGCCGCGGCGATGGCATACATCAGCATCAGCGAGCGGATGCCACCCACCCGATCAGCCACGGCGCCGCCGAACGGACGCACCAGTGACCCCGCGAACACGCACGCGGCGGTGAGATAGCCGGCCATCACCGGCGGCACGGCGTACTGGTCATTGAAGTAGATGGTCAGCGACGAGGACAGACCCGAGAAGCCGCCGAAGCTGACTGCGTAGAAGAACATGAACCACCAGGCATCGGCGTCGCGCAGGGGCGCGAAGTACGCAGTCGCCGGCTTGGGTGGCGGGTTGTTCGGGCTGTCGCGCGCCAGCAGCACATAAACCACCAGCGCCAGCAGCAGCGGCAGCACTGCAAGACCGATCACGTTCTGCCAGCCAAAGGCGATCGCCAGGCCCGGTGCGAACAGCGCGGCCAACGCCGTGCCGGAATTGCCGGCACCGGCAATGCCCAGCGCGGTGCCCTGGTAATGCGGTGGATACCAGCGGGACGCCAACGGCAGCGCGACGGCAAAGGCCGCACCGGCGACGCCCAGCACCAGGGCCAGCATCAACAGGCCTGCGAACGAGTCGATGCCGGTCAGCCATGCAACGAGCAGCCCCGCGATCACCAGCAGCTGGCACAGCAGTCCGGCGCGGCGTGGCTTCAGGTGATCCACCAGCAGCCCGGCCGGAAGGCGCAGCAGCGCACCGGCGAGCACGGGCGTGGCGACCATCAGTCCCTTCTGTGCCGGCGTCAGCGCAAGGTCACTGGCAATCGCGACACCCAGCGGACCGAGCATCACCCACACCATGAAGCTGAGGTCGAAGTAGAAGAATGCGGCGAACAGCGTGGGCCGATGCCCGGCTTTCCAGAACCCTGCGTCCATTGGTCATCCCGTTTCAGGCGGCAGGATGGGTGTTGCAACTGTTGTGCCAGTGATGCGTTGCCTTCCGGAGGCGCTGCATTGAAGATCGCGCGTGGCAGCGCGCCGGCCGCTGCCGCGTAATGGGGCAGCCGCAGTTCAAAATGGAGCAAGTGATGAGTGGAGCGCGGACGCTGCGCATCGACGCGGGCTTCTGCACCCGCACCGGTCCGCGGCCCTCGAACCAGGATTTCGTCGCCCTGCACGACGGCACCGCCAATGCCGTGCACAGCCATGTGCTGGCGATCGCTGACGGCGTCAGTGCCGGTCCTGGCGGCCGCACCGCGGCTGAGCTCGCGGTGCGCAGTTTCATCGAGGCGCACGATGGGGGCTCACCCACGCAGGGCATCGCGCGCAATGCCGCGCGCGCGATGGCGGCGTTCAATGCCTGGCTGCATGCGATGGCAGCGACGGACGCGCGCCTGCGCAACGCCGCGACCACGTTCACCGCCGCAGTGCTCGCCGGCCGCGAACTGCAGGTGATCCATGTCGGTGACAGCCGCGCCTACCTGCTGCACGGCAATGAGCTCACCTGCCTGACCCGCGACCACACGATGCAGCAGCCGGAACGCCAGCATGTCCTGCTGCGCGCGATCGGGCTGGAGCCGGGACTGCGGCTGGACCACGGCCGGCATGCACTGCGCGCGCACGACCGGGTGCTGTTGTGCACCGATGGCGTGCACGGTGTGCTCGGTGACGCGCAACTGCACGCCCTGCTGCGACGGCGACGCGCGCCCGGCGAGGATGCCGCGGCCATCGTGCAGGCCGCGCTGGATGCAGGCAGCCAGGACAACGCCACCTGCGCGATCGCCGACGTGCTGGAAGTCCCGCCGGTCGGGGTCGGGGAAGTGTTCCAGCAGATGTCATCGCTGCCGCTGCGAGCGCCCCCATCCGTGGGGGAGTGCCTCGACGGATTCCGCATCCAGGGCCGCCTCGCCGGCGGACGGGCCAGCCACCTGCTCCGGGCGACCGACGAGGTCAGTGGCGAGGAGGTGGTCCTGAAGTTCCCGCAAGCCGCGGCTGCGGGCGACACCGCGACCTGTCAGGCATTCATGCGCGAGGCGTGGGTGGCCGCGCGGGTGCACAGTCCCTGGATCAGCGAGATCATCGAGCTGCCGGAGGGCAGACAGACCTGCCTGTATTCGGTGATGCCGTGGTATGACGGCGAGACGCTCGAGCAGCGGTTGTGCCGCGCGCCACCCGTCACGCTCGCCGAGGGCGTCGACATCGCACGCAAGCTGACGCGCGCCGTCGCCGCCCTGCATCGCGCGAACATCATCCATCGCGACCTCAAGCCCGACAACGTGCTGATCGACGCGCAGGGCGGACTGCGCCTGATCGACCTGGGTGTGGCGCGCCTGCCGATGCTCGAGGACCTGCCCGGCCCCGACATCCCCGGCACGCCCAGCTTCATGGCGCCGGAACTGTTCGATGCGCAGCCGGGCGACGAGGCATCCGACCAGTTCGCACTCGGCGTGACGCTGTATCGCCTGTTCACCGCCCGCTATCCATATGGAGAGGTGGAGCCGTTCATGCGGCCGCGCTTCAGCCGGCAGGTGCCGCTGTCCCAGCATCGTCCCGATCTGCCGGCATGGCTGGGGCATCTGATCGCGCGGGCCACTGCGGTGGAGCGCAACGCGCGCTACGGCGACGTGCTCGAGCTGCTGATGGAACTGGACAGCGGCATGGAACGCGGCGTGCCGGTGGACCTGCGGCCGCTGTCGCTGTACGAGCGCCATCCGCTGCGCTTCTGGCAGGCCGTCAGCGCGCTGCTGATGGTGCTGCTGATCGGAAGCTTCGCCTTCTAGGAGCGCCTGACGAACTGCGCGAGCGCGGCGCCCAGGGTGTCGTGCGGGCCGCCCAGCTGCATCGACGTGGAGAAATGGTTGTGGCCGTGCTGCCAGAGCACCTGCGGGCAGCGACCGGTCAGCGCGGTACGCGCCTCGACCACTGCGGCCAATTGCCGATGGAACTGTGGCGGATCGAACTCGCTGATCGTGAACAGGCACGGCACGCGCGTTGCGGCCAGCGCCAGCACGCAGGACTGGGCGCGGTGACGCGACGCGTCGGCGCCGAAATACACCTGGTGCATCGGATTCACGTGGAAGCGGTCCGGTTCGTAGATGCCCGACAGGAACACCGCCGCCGCCACGTCCGGCACCGGGGTTGCGTGTCCGGCCAGGCAGCCGGCCACATGCGCCGCGCCCGCTGACTGTCCGATGACGACGGTGCGGTCCGGATCTCCGCCGTGCGCTGCAATGTGCTGTCGCACCCAGGCGAGCGCCGCGGCCACATCGCATGCGCCGTTCGGCCATTGGGACCCGGGCGCGAGACGATAGGTGAGGTTCACGCCGACGAAGCCGCTGCGCGCCGCCCAGGCGCCGACGTTGTTGTAGAACGGCGCCTCGGCGTCGCCCTTGTCGCCGCCGGCGAATCCGCCACCATGCACGAACACCACCACCGGCCAGCCCCTCGCACCGACGATGGAGAACACGTCGAGGCGATGCCGTGCGTCCGGGCCATAGGGGACATCACGCACGACCCGTGCACCGGCCGCGCGCGGTGTCAGCGCGCCGGGGATGAACAGCTCGCGCGTCAGCGCGATCGCGCGAGGTGTGAATTCGTCGCCGGTCTGCCGCAATGCCTGCCAGGGATTCATGATTCATTCACCTTAATACGTCGCTTGCCGAAAGTCAGATGCTTCCCACAACTTTCAATGAGAATGCCGGGTGCCGGAGCGACCCCGACGCGCCGACACTTCGTTCACGGCTTAGGAGAACCAAGATGCGTCACCCCTCCCTGACTCTCATTGCACTCGGCACGCTGGGTCTGTTGACCGCTTGCGGCAGCCAGGACGGCGCACCCGCGGCCAGCACCGATGCGGCCGTCACCGCCGAAGACGTGGCCGCCAAACGCCAGGAACTGGAACGTCTCGAAGCAGAGCTTCAGGCCCGACAGCAGCCGGACACTGCGCCGGTCGCGCAGCCCGCGCCTGCTCCCGCACCCGCCGCGACGGCCAACAACCGGCCCGCCACGAGCACCGCGTCGAACCGCCCCGCCGGCAACACGGCGGCGAGGCCGTCATCCGGCTCGTCGGCCACGCGGCCCGCACCTGCCCCTGCACCTGCACCTGCCCCGGCCGCATCGCAGAACATCACCGTGCCGGCGGGCACGGAGGTTCCCGTGACGCTGGTGACCGGACTTTCCACGAAAGACGCAAAGGTGGGCCAGGCCGTGCATGCCCGCGTCGCATCGAACGTGACCGTCGATGGGCGCACCGCGATTCCCGCCGGCTTGATGGTCGCCGGTTCGGTGATGAAGGTGGTGTCGGGCAGCGAGAAGATCGGCGGCACGCCCGGCATCGTGGTGGCCTTCGACCGCATCGAACTGCCCAATGGTGACGACGTGGCCATCGCCGGCGAGTTCGAGGAGAAGGGCAAGAGTGACAACACCCGTGACGCGGTGAAGATCGTCGGCGGTGCCGCCGCCGGCACGCTGCTGGCCGACCAGGTCGGCAAGCGCGATCGCAACCGCGTCATCGGCGGCATCCTGGGCGCTGCGGCCGGTGCCGTGGCCGCACGGGAAACCGGCACGGAAGTGAAGATCGCGGAAGGCACGGCCCTCACGCTGTTGCTGTCGGCACCGGTGGAGATGCCACGTCCGTAAGGTTGCGAAGACCGTCGTGATCAGCCGGCGCGTGCGCGCTGGCTGATCACGCGCGGCGCCGGGCCAGGGCGCAACGGCCGCACAGGCTAGCAAGCGACGCCCGGATCGCGCCATCCCGCCCCGCCCTCCCAGACGTTTTCCGCTGCACGTGGCCGCATGCGTCATCGCCTCGATGCTGCGGCGGCCGCGCGGGCGGTCCGCAGTGGCACAATGTGGCGGGGCATCGTCACCGCAATCGACAGGGAGCACCGCATGACTGCATTCGCGCGATCGGCAATCCATCGCATGCTGGGTTTGACCGTGATCGCCACGCTGCTTAGTGCCTGCGTGAGCGCTGCACCGGATTCCGCGCCCGGCGCTGCCTGCGACCGCAGCTGCCTGACCGCCCACATCGATGCCTACCTTGCTGCGATGCTGGCCCATGATCCGGCGCGCCTGCCGCTTGCACCCGGCGCGCGATTCACCGAAGACACCGCGACCAGACAGCCGGCGGACAGCACGCTGTGGAAGAACGCCACGGCTGTACGACCCTTCCGGCAGGATTACCTGGACGTGCGCGCGGGCGTCGCGGCCGCCCACGTGATGGTCGAAGAAGCCGGCCAGCCCGTGATGCTCGCGCTGCGACTGAAGGTGGCAGGCGACCGGCTTGCCGAGATCGAGACGATGACCGTGCGCAACGCCCAGGAGGGCATGTTCTTCCAGCCGGAAGAACTGCGGGCGCCCAGCGCGGTGATGAACCGCTCCCCGCCACCGGCGGCGCGCAACACCCGCGAGGAGCTGATCCGCATCGCGGAGGGTTATCCGCAGGGGCTCAAGGCCGGCAGCTTCGTCACCGCTGGCACCCGGATCGCCCCCGGCGCCTATCGCTTCGAGAACGGCCGGCGCATGGCCGGACCGGGTTGCAGCTTCAATCCGCCCTCCTGCGAAGACATGCTCCGCCAGCGCATCCCCACGCTGTCCGGGATCACGTGGGAGCCGATCGCGGTCGACGAGGAGCAGGGCCTGGTGCTGCTGTGGCTGGATTTCGGGCCGGGTTCGCTGATGGGGGCGGACAATCGCTGGCTGCACGCCTGGGAAGCCTTCAAGGTGCACGGCGGCCAGATCCATGCGGCGGAGGCTTTCATGCGTGGCATGCCGGCCAATACGCCGCGCGGCTGGTAACGGCCGGGCGGCAATGCGCGCAGTGGCTGCGGACTGGCGGAAGCTGCAGGGGTTGGGCGGATCGCGGGCGCTCGCGGCGCTGCTGGTCGCGCTGCTGCTGACGGCTTGTGCGACGGGTCCGCAACGCGCACCGGATGCCCCGGCCGGTGGCGCGCTCGGCGAAAGGATCGCCGCCACCGCGCGCGCGCAACTCGGCCGGCCGTACCGGCTAGGCGGCGCAGGTCCGGCGCATTTCGACTGCAGTGGACTGGTGCAGTTCGCGCATGCCGCGCACGGCATCGCGGTGCCACGCACGACCGCCGACCAGTTCGCCGCGGCGCGGCCGGTCCCCACCCATCGGCTCACCGCGGGCGACCTGCTTTTCTTCCGCTTCGAGTCCGGGCCGAAGGTCACGCACGTCGGCATCTACGTGGGTGACGGCCGCTTCGTGCACGCGCCGCAGAGCGGGCGGTCGGTGGAACTGCAGGCCGTGGACAGTCCGTGGTACCAGCGCCGCCTGGCCGGCGCAGGCAGGCTGCACTGATCCAGCCAGCGCAGCGCGTTCCGGGCGAGCCGGGACAGCCCGCCTACGACAGCAGCGTGGCGTGGCCGCAGCTGGCAGCGCGATTCGGCGGCGAGTACCGCCTCATCGCGCTGTTCGGGGCCTGCTCGCTGCTGCTTGCGGCGCTGGGCTACACCTTCAAGCTGCAGGCCGGCAACCTCACGGTGATGTGGCCGGCGACCGGCCTGCTGCTGGCCGGGCTGATCCTGTCGCCCACGCGGCGCTGGCCCATCCTCGCGCTGATCCAGATGGGCACGGAATACGCCGTCGCAGTGGCTCACCGGGATGCGTCGCTGCCGTTCGGCACGCTGGCATTCATGGCCGCGAATGTCCTGGACGCGCTGGTCGGGGCGCTGGTCATCCGCTCGCAGATGTGGCGCTTCAATATCGTGCGCATCGGGCTCGCGGTGCAGTTCCTGCTTGGCAGCTGCGCCGGCGCGGCCGTCAGCGCCACGCTCGGCGCAGCCATCGCCGTGCTGTCGTATGACGCGACCGGTTACTGGACGCAGTGGCAGCTCTGGTGGGCGGGCAACTGGCTGGGATCACTGGTCGTCGCCCCGCCACTGCTGTTCTGGATCCTGTCGTTGCGACGCCTGTATGCATCGCTGCGGCTGGTGCGACCGCTGGAGGTGGTCGCGCTCGGCGCCGTGCTGATGTTTGGCACGTGGATCCTGTTCCGCGAGCCGATGGCGCAGATCGACTCCCTGCTGCGCACCCCGGCATTGCTGCTCGGCGTGCTGCTGGCCATCGGCTTCAGGCTGCCACCGCGCTGGTCCAGCCTGCTGGCACTGGGCGCGGTGCTGTTCGCGGCGGGCCTGGGCACGGCCAGCCCGGAAAACCTGGTGGGCGAGGCGCCGATCTCCCGCATGCTGGTGCTGCAGACCTACCTGATCCTGATGGCGGCGCTGCCGCTGATCATCAGCATGCTCGTGGCGTCGATGCGCGTGGCGCTGGAGCAGGCCCATGCCAGCGAGGCGCGCTATCGCACCTTCATCGAGATGAGTTCCGAGGCCGTGTGGCGCGTGGAAGTGAGCCCGCCGATGCCGGTGTCGCTGCCGCTCGATGCGCAGCGCGACTGGCTGCGCGCGCATGCGCGGGTGGTCGAAAGCAATGCCACCTACGATGGCTTTGCCGCCGGCTGCACAGAAGACGCCCCGCCCGCACCGGAGTGGTCGCCGGCGCGCTCCTGGTGCGCGCTGTACGAGGACAATCTTCCGACCGCCGCGGCCCAGGGCCATGCACTCGACGGCCAGCGCCTGCGCATCGGGATCGGCGATCGCGCGCACACGTTCATCCTGGCGTTCCACGGCGTGGTGCAGGACGGGCACCTGCTGCGCCTGTGGTGCGTGGCACGCGATGTCTCCGAGATCGTCGACCTGAACACGCGGCTGCTGCGTGAACGCGAACGGCTGAAAGCCTATGCCCAGCAACTGGTCAGTGCCGAGGAGCGCGCGCGGCGCGCCACCGCCGTCGACCTGCACGACGGCATCGGCCAATCGCTCACCGGCATGGCCATGTCGCTGGAAGTGGCGCGCATGCAGGCGCCGCAGATCGCCGGCGTGCTTGATGACGTGCGCGTGAACCTGCGGCGGGTGCAGGAGCACACCCGCAGCATGATCGCGGATCTCAGCCCGCCCGGCCTTTACGAGCTGGGCCTGGGGCCGGCGCTGCAATGGCTCACGGTCCAGTTCCGCAGCCAGGACAAGCTGCGCGTCCAGCTGCACTGCGAGGTGCGCGAGGAGGCCGTCGGCATGGAGCTGCGCGTGCTGGTGTTCAAGCTGGTGCGTGAGTTGCTGCGCAATGTCGTGAAGCACTCCGGCGTCGACATCGCGCGCGTGATGGTGCGCGGCGATGATCGGCAGCTGATGGTCGAGGTCACCGACTCTGGACGCGGCTTCGAGTGGCAGATGGAGATGTTCGGGCCGAGGCCGGGCTCGTTCGGGCTGTGGAGTGTCAGCGACCGCGTCGCCGATTATGGCGGCACGTTCAATGTGAAGACCTCGCCCGGTGAGGGGGCGCGGTTCTCGCTGCACTTCCCGCTGTCACGCTAGCGACGCCTCTGCGCGCAATGCCTCGCGCCCGCCCGCGCGTAGGACACAAGCCGGCACAATCCTACAGCCCCTGTTGGGCACCGGCCCTATGGATCTGCATTGGGCCTGACGCACACTGGCCTCCCACCCCCTCGCGATGCAACGTCGCTTCTCGGTGCCAGGCCGACTCCCATCCCACGGTCATCCTGATGCACGTTGCGCGAGGGGTGTGGACTCAACACAGCTGGAGCGCGCATGAGCAAGACCCCGCGGCGGACCAAGCCAGACCTCGACCCTGCCGAGGGCAAGGGCGACGAAGGCGTTGCGGTCCACTATGAAGGCGGACACGGCGCGCCGTTCAGCCCGGTGTCGCCAGAGAACGCCGCGCCACACTCCCCTTCCGTCGACGAGATGCGCAGCCGCGACCAGCAGGACGGCAAGGCCGAGGCGCGGCGCGACCGCCGTCAGGATGCCACCGCGGCCGATGGTCCGCCGGAGCCGGAGGATTCGCCGGCCAGCGCCACCGGCCCGGATGGCGGTGCGGTGAAATCCCTTCCCAAGGGCAAGCCGCGCCAGCGGCGCACCCACCGCACCCTGCACTAGGAACCGTCCGCCCTGCGCCACGGCATCGCGACACGTTCCCGCACCGTCCTGCTGATCATCGACGTGATCAGCGATTTCAAGTTCGAGGACGCACCCGCGGTGCTGCGGCATTTCAAACCGGTCGCGCGCAACATCGCGCGGCTGAAGGCGCGGGCCCGCGATGCCGGGATTCCGGTCATCTATGCCAACGACAACTTCGGACGCTGGCGGTCGGACGCATCCAGCCTGGTGAAGTACTGCACGCGTCCTTCCTCGCCGGGCGCCGATCTGGTCAGGCTGCTCGAGCCGGATCCGGACGACTACTTCGTGATCAAGCCGCGCCACTCGGCGTTCTATGCCTCGGCGCTCGAGGCGCTGCTGGCGTACATGGGCGCGACACGGCTGATCCTCACCGGCCTTTCCAGCCACCAGTGCGTGCTGTTCACCGCCAACGATGCCTATGTGCGGGAATACCAGCTGAAGATTCCCCGCGATTGCATCGCCGCGCCATCGGTGGAGCAGACGCGCTTCGCGTTGCGCTACTTCGACATGGTGCTGTCGGCGGACACGCGTGCCTCGGCGCAGCTTCGCAACTGGAAGGCTCCCCGCCGCCGCCGGCGCAGCCGGCCAGGCGGCTGATCGTCTTGCACGTGCGGGCGCCGGTCCCGCGCCCTGCGCCCCGCGCCCTGCGCCCTGCGCCCCCCCCCCACGACGCAGGCTTCCTGCGCCGAAAGCAAAATGCAGGCAAGCTTGCGCGTGGCCCGCA
>CAZWDR010000021.1:6092-17783 GCA_964632365.1 uncultured Steroidobacteraceae bacterium | reverse complement strand
ACGCAGGCTTCCTGCGCCGAAAGCAAAATGCAGGCAAGCTTGCGCGTGGCCCGCATCTGAAGGAGACGATCTTGTCCGACGCACCCCAGGTCACCCGCATCCGCCACGAGATCCGCCGCCGCCGGCTGCAGGTCGCGCGCGTGGAACGCATCGCGCCGCAGATGGTGCGCATCGTGCTCACCGGCGAGGCGCTGGAAGGCTTCTCCTCACTGGGTTTCGACGATCATGTGAAGCTGATCTTTCCGCCCGCCGCCCCTGCCGCGGCGACGCAGGGCGCACAACCCGCGCCAGAGATGCGTGACTTCACCCCGCGCCACCACGACGCCGCGCGCGGCGAGCTGTGGATCGACTTCTTCCTGCACGAGGCAGGTCCCGCCACCAGCTGGGCCTCGCGCGCGCAACCGGGCGATGTGCTGGAGGTCGGCGGTCCGAAGGGCTCGGCCATGCTCTCGCCCGAAGGCATCGACCTGCACCTGTTCGTGGGCGACGAGACGGCGCTGCCGGCGATCGCGCGGCGGCTGGAAGAACTGCCCGCCAGCGCCCGCGCGCTGGTGGTGGCCGAAGTCGACGACCGCGACGGATGGCCGGACCTGCCTGCCGGCGCGCAGCGCGAGGTCGTCTGGGTCGCCCGCGGCCAGTCCGCCGCACCGGCCGCCGCCCTCATCGAGCGGCTGCGCGCGGTGCAGCTTCCTGCGCAGCGCTGCTACGTCTGGGTGGCGCTCGAATCGCAGGCCGCCCGCGCGGTGCGCCGTTACTTCACGACGGAGCGTGGCATTCCAAAGGAATGGATCAAGGCCTCTGCCTACTGGCAGCGCGGCGACATCGGCAAGCACGAACGCATCGAGGACTGACCAGCGCGTCAGCGCTGCCCGCCCCCGTTGCGGGGCGGAACTTCGGTCGGGTCGTGCTTGCTGGTGGGTTCCGCAGTGAGGTTGTGGGCGACCATCGATCCGTCGCGCAGCGACACGCTCACCAGATGTGACGCGCGGCGCACCTGATGGTCGATCTCGCGGCTCCATTCGCCCAACACCACCACATGGTCGCCGGGCAGCCAGTAACGCACCGGGTTCGCGGTCCCGCTCTCGCTCAGCGGCAGTTCCGCCGTCCACAGCGGCTTCAGCGCCGCATCCAGCCGCGTGAGCGCGAGCTGGCCCGCGTCATCCATGCGCGTGCTGTGCCAGGCGAGCACGCCCGGCGGATCGGCGGCGGCGAGCGGCTCCTCGCCGGGCAGCTTCTTCAGGAAGCGCCCGCGCAGGAACACCGGGCTGCCCTCCAGCGGTTCGAGCTTGCGGATCTGCTCGAAGCGCTCGTCGAAGCGCTGTGCCTGCGCGGTCTGCACGGTCCAGAAGCTGCGCCGCGCCAGCGCGCGTTCATCGAGGATCGAATAGGAGTACGCGAGGCGATCGCCGAAGGGATCGTTGCTGGCGTCTGCGGCCTCGTTCTCCGAGAACAGTCCGATCAGGCGGTCATCGAGCTTCGCCAGCCGGGCTGGCGCTTCACCCAGCGGTGGGCGAAGCGGAATCACCTTCGGCATCCCGTTGGCCTTCAGAGGCGGGCTTTCCGTTGCGGGCGCACGGGGTGACCAGGGCTCGGCCTTCAGTGACGCGCCGCGCACCACCCACCGGCGCGCATCGGCCGCATGCACGACGAGGCCGGCATCGAAGGCATAGAACCGCGCCTCGCTGGGCAGCTTTCCGGCCAGCTCGGGGTTTGCCGCCTCGAGCGCCCCGGCATCGACCAGCAGCGTGCCATCGCGCACCGACACCGCAGACGGGGACTCCGCGATCTGCAGCCACACGCGTTCACCCTCCTGACCGAGCAGCGCGCCGCTGGTGGAGGAACCGATGATGCGCGTGGAGCGCTCCGGATCATTGAACGTGACCAGGCGCGCGCGCCACAGCGGCGTGGCCGTGACCGGGTCATAGGCACGCAGGTCGAAGTGGAACAGCGTGTCGCGACGCTCGGTCGGGCTGCGGTTTCGGCCGCCACCGGTGCGCGTGACGCGCCGTTCTTCCTGCTTCGTCAGCACGAGCAGCACCGGCTTGCCATCGACGCTGGCCATCAGCGGCGCGCCGTGGAGATCGGGTGGGTCGAACTGCGTGCCGCTGCAGCCAGCGAGCGCCAGTGTCACGAGGGCCAACGATGCGATGGCGAGGCGGCGGGCCGGATGCGTCATGGGCTTCCCTGCGCAATGATCGTGGCGCAAGGATGCGGCAAACCGGGGCGGCGGAGCCAGTGGACCGCGGGAACGGGAGAGAGAAATGGCGCGCCCGGAAGGATTCGAACCTCCGACCTTCTGGTTCGTAGCCAGACGCTCTATCCAACTGAGCTACGGGCGCGCAAGGGAGGCGCATTCTAGGGGGATGGCGATTGCAGGGCAAGAATCTTTGCAGGCCCGTCGCGACTCCGGCGTCCGCGTCAGTCCGGCCCCGTGGTGCGCCGGCTCGCGCCCTCTCGTGCCACCGCCTGCAGCGGCCGCACCTTCACTGCCACGGACAACTGCTGGTGTGCCGCCCCGAGCACCACGCCGCGCAACGGGGTCACGTCGAGGAACTCGCGGCCCCAGCCCAGCGTGATGAATTCCTGGTCGGCAAGCTTGCCGTTGGTGGGATCGAAGGCCACCCAGTCCAGCCCCGGGCAGTGCACGGCCACCCACGCGTGCGAGGCATCCGCGCCGCTCAGGCGCGCGCCGTCCTGGTCCTGGTTGAGCACATAGCCGCTGACATAGCGCGCCGCGAGGCCCAGGCTGCGCAGCGCCGAGAGCATCAGGTGCGCATAGTCCTGGCAGACGCCGCGCCTGAGTTCCAGCACTTCGGTGACGCTGGTGGAGACGGTGGTTGCATGCGGGTCATAGGCAAACTCGCGCTGGATGCGGCAGGTCAGGTCGAACACCGCCTCGAGCCAGGGGCGACCGGGCGGAAAGCTCGGTGCCGCATAGGCGCGCGTGCGCGCCAGCACTGGCGCGGCAGGCGAGCCGACGCGGTACTGCTCCACGGCGAGGTCGAGGCCGGCGCGCCATTCCCCCACGGACCGCGCCGCCAGTTCCCATGGCGGCGAGACGGCGTGCCGGGCTGGCGCATGCGCACCGACAGCCACCTCGGACTCCGCCCGCACACGCAGCATCTGGTGCGGCTCGTCCACGAAGAAGCGCGCGTGGCGGTTGCCGAAATAGTCGAGTCCGTCGCTGCGCTCGCTGCAACGGGGTTCGACCTGCAGCGCATGGCTGCACACCTGTTGCCAGGCGGTGTCGCGCGGCGCCAGATGCGCGATCTGCCAGCTGCTGCTGACCTGGGCGGAATATCGATACACCGTCTCGTGCACGACGGCGTAACGCACTGGCGCCGGTGCGTGCATCACACTCCCAGCGGCGACCATGACGGCGCGTGTCCCACATTGAAGAACCGCTGCGTGAGCCGCTCGTTGAGCGCCAGCGATGCAGCGCGCAGGCCGCTGATCGCATCACGCAGCGGCAGCGCACCGGGATGCAGCTGGCGGTCGCGGTCCATGCCGGCGAGGAAAGCCACCTGCGGCGCGAACAGGTCGGCGCCGCACGGCACGCCATACGTGGATTCGAGCACCGACAGGTAATCCCGGAGCCCCGCTGCCTGGAACATCACCGAACGCGGATTGCTGCCGTCGAGCACCAGCAGGTCGAGCACCGGCATCCACTCCGGGCTGGTCATGTAGCGCGCGCGGTACGTGACGATGGAGTCGGCCAGGCGCAGCAGCCACGACAGTCCGGCCGATCCGTCATGCACGAAGGCGCAGTGCACCGACGCGCACAGGAATCCCAGCCGTTCCATGCGCCGTCCGATCGACATGAAGCGCCACGCGTCATCGCGCGCCATGCCGTCGAGCGCGAAGCCCGACAGCGTCATCAGGCGCGCGACCAGCACGTCCAGCCACTCCAGCGCGTCGGCGACCTGCGCACGCGGCGTTGCCGGCAGGTCCTGCAGGATGTTGTTCAGGATGCGCCAGTTGTCCTGCGACATGCGCTCGCGCAGGTTGAAGGCCACGTTCTGCAACGCGCGCAGGTTGGCTGGCAGTCCGGCGGGATGGTGGAAGGACACCGCCGCATCGAGCAGCGCCGCGTCGGCGGCGCCGCCCGCCTGCAGCAGCCCGGTCTCCAGCGCCAGCTCGTGCAGCGGCACCTGGGCGTTCTCGTCGTCCTCGCCGTCCTGCATCTTCAGGCCAAGCGTCAGCCGCAGCAGTCGCGCCAGTCCGTCACAGCGCTCCTGGTAGCGACCCAGCCAGAACAGGTTCTCGGCCAGGCGCGAGGGCACGCCCGACGGCGGCTGGCGCACCAGGTCCGCGGCACTCACCGTGCTTCGCAGCAGCGTGAAGCTCGCATCGACCTGGCCGGGACAGCGCACCCAGGTGTCCTTCGAGCCGCCGCCGCGCTGCATCGACACCACACGTGCCGTGCCGCTGCCGGCGACGCGCGTCAGCCCGCCGGGCATGACCGAATAGCCGGCCGGCGTCGCCACGGCGAACACGCGCAGGCCGATGCAGCGCGGTTCGACGCGCTGCTGGTCATCGCGCGACAGCACCGGGGCCTGCGAGACATGCACCAGTTCCTGCGCGAGGAAGGCCCCGGGATTGGCGGCCAGCCGCGCACGCAGGGCCTCGATGCCCCGCGCATCCAGGTCCTGGCCGAAGATGGGTTCGAACGGCGTGCCCGGATCGGCCGGCTTGAACACCAGCCGGTCGATGCGCTGGAGCACCTCGCGCATCGCCGCCGGCTCGCCGCACCACCACGTGGCCACGGAGGGGATCTGCAGCGCCTCGCCGAACAGCCGCTGCGCGATGCCCGGCAGGAAGCCGAGCAGCGCGCCGGATTCCAGCACGCCTGAACCCAGGCTGTTGGCCACCAGCACGGTGCCGCGCCGCGCGCAGTCCGTCAGGCCCGCGACGCCGAGCGCCGAATCGCCGCGCAGTTCGAGCGGATCGCAGTAGTCGTCATCCTGCCGCCGCAGGATGGCATGCACGCGGCGCAGGCCGCCGATGGTCTTCAGCCAGACGCGCCCCTCGCGCACCGTCAGGTCACCGCCCTCCACCAGCGGAAAACCCAGGTAGCGCGACAGCAGCGTGTGCTCGAAGTAGGTCTCGTTCCACGGGCCCGGCGTCAGCAGCACCACCAGTGGCGTGCCGTCCCCCTTCGGCGCGAAGTGCAGCAGCGAATCGCGCAGCGTCGCGAAGAAGCGCGCCAGATGCTGCACCCGCAGGTCGCGGTACAGCGTGGGAAAGGTCCGTGACACGATCAGCCGGTTCTCCAGCGCATAACCGGCGCCGGACACCGCCTGGGTGCGATCGCCCATCACCCACCAGCGTCCGTCGGGCGAGCGGGCCAGGTCCGCGCCATAGACATGCAGGTGCACGCCGCCCGGCACCGCGGCACGATGGGCCGGCCGCAGGAAGCCGCGATGGCCCTGCACCAGCGGCGGCGGGATCAGTCCCTCGGCCAGCAGCTGCTGCGGTCCATAGAGGTCGGCCAGCAGCGCATCGAGCAGCCGCGCGCGCTGCGCGATGCCCGCTTCGATGTGTGCCCACTCCTCCGCGTCGATGATCAGCGGCAGCACATCCAGTTCCCAGGGCCGGTCGTGGCCCTGGGGATCCGCATAGACGTTGTACGTGACGCCGCTGTCGCGGATCTGCCGCTCCGCCGCGGCGCGCATCTGCCCGATGGCGCCGCCCGGCGCGCGCTGGATCAGCTCGAACAGTGGTGCCCAGCTGCTGCGCGGCGCGCCGGGCGCCGCCAGCAGTTCATCGAATCGCCCTTCGGGGTTGGGATACGCATGTCGCATCGCGCGAGTGCGGCCTTACTGCGCGCCGCAGGCGCGGCCCGCTTCCAGTGGCAGCAACCCGGCCGGCGGCGCACTGCGCTCGTGCAGGTGGAAGTACTCCTCCGCGATGGCCTGGTGGATCAGGGCGAGGTCCGACTGCAGCGCGTCCAGGTAGTCGTGGCGCCGCTCCCGCTGCAGGTCCTGGCTCGAGGTGCGATCGGCGCGGCGCCGGGCGCAGCGCAGCGCGCGCAGCGGGCCGGCATTGTGGGGCAGTTCGGCAAGGCAGCTCTCGATGGCATCGAGGCAATGCACCACCGACCGCGGGAAGTGCGGATCGTGGATCAGGTAGAACAGCACCTGGCCGCCCTGGATGCCGGCATCGTGTGCGCCGGTTCCGGCCGCATGGCGGCGGAACATCTGCAGCGCCGACAGCGAGTTGAGCACGCCGACCCAGAACAGCGCCTGCATCGGCGTGCCACCCGGCGGGCCTTGCTGTGGCACCTGCACGGCCGACTGGATGTCGAGGATGCGCGTGGTCATGTCCGCCCGCTCGATGTGCTCGCCCAGCGCCACGAAATGCCAGGCCACATCGTGGCTCATGCAGGTTGAAAGCACACCGGCCACCGTCTGGCGATCACGGATCAGCTCCTCGAGCATGCGGCGCCGCTCGGTGCGTCCGATCCCCGGATGCGAGTAGCGGCGCGACGCCAGATACAGCGAATTGAGCCGTTCCCACAGGTCGCGCGGCAGCACATCGCGCATCGTGCGGCAGTTCTCGCGCGCGAAGCGGATGCAGGACTGGATCGAGCCCGGGTTGCGCGGCGAGGCGACCAGGAAATCCACCACGCTGGCCTCGTCCGACGCGTTGCTGCCCTGCTGGAACAGCCCGTCGAGCCCCACGATGCGCGTCAGCGTCTGCCAGCCGAAGGCGGCCCCCTCGGGAAGATCGAGCATCAACTGCTGCGTGGCATTGATCAGCCGCGCGGTGTTCTCGGCGCGCTCGAGGTAGCGCGCCATCCAGTACAGGCTCTCGGCCGCGCGCGAGAGCATCAGTGCACGTCCCGCACGATCCACGTGTCCTTGCTGCCGCCGCCCTGCGAGGAGTTCACCACCATCGAGCCGGCACGCATGGCCACACGCGTGAGTCCACCCGTGGTCACGTAGAGGCCCCGCGACTGCAGCACGAACGGCCGCATGTCCAGATGGCGGGGTGCCACCTCCTCGCCGGCCAGCGTCGGTGCCGTCGAGAGCGTGAGCATCGGCTGTGCCATCCAGCCGCGCGGGTCCGCGCGCACGCGCTCGGCGCAGGCCTCGCGCTCGCCGGCGCTGGCGTGCGGTCCGATCATCAGTCCGTAGCCGCCGGATTCGTTGGCGGGCTTGACCACCAGCTGCGCAAGGTTCGCCAGCACATACTCGCGCTCCTTCGGATCATGGCATTGCCAGCTCGGCACATTCGGCAGGATGGGATCCTCGTCCAGGTAGTACCGGATGATCTTCGGCACATAGGTATAGACGACCTTGTCATCGGCGACGCCGGCGCCGGGTGCATTGGCGATGGCGACCGTCCCCCGGGCCCAGGCGCGCATCAGCCCGGGCACCCCCAGCAGTGAATCGCTGCGAAAGGTATCCGGATCCAGGAAGTCATCGTCGATGCGCCGGTAGATCACGTCCACCCGCCGCAGGCCCGCGATGGTCTTCATGTAGACCACATCATCGGAGCCCACCAGCAGGTCACTGCCCTGCACCAGCTGCGCGCCGGTCTGCTGGGCCAGGTAGCTATGCTCGAAGAAGGCCGAGTTGAACACGCCCGGCGTCAGCAGCACGATGACCGGACGGTCGGTCTCCCGCGGTGACAGCGCCGCCAGCGTGTCATGCAATGCGGCGGCGTAGTCGTCCACCGGCATGATGGGGTTGGACGAGAACAGCTCCGGGAACACCGATTTCATCAGCATGCGGTTCTCGAGCATGTAGGAAACGCCGGAGGGCACGCGCAGGTTGTCCTCGAGCACATACACGGTTCCGTCGCGGTCACGCACCAGATCGGTGCCGCAGATGTGGGCCCACACCCCGAAACGGGGCGTGATGCCCTGGCAGGCCCGGCGGAAGTTGCGCGAACCGGCGAGCAGTTCGGCCGGGAAGACCTTGTCGCGCACGATGCGCTGCGCGTTGTAGAGGTCGTCGATGAACAGGTTCAGCGCCGTCAGCCGCTGGCGCAGGCCGGCATCGATGCGCCGCCACTCGCGCTCGCCCATGACGCGCGGGATGGGATCGAACGGCCATGCCCGATCGATGTTCTGGCCGTCGTCATACGTGGTGAACGAGATGCCCATCGTCACGATGGCTGCATCGATGGCCTGCCGGCGCAGGCGCAGTTCGCCGGCGTCGAGCCCCGCCATGAAGTCGCACACGGCACGCGCCGCCTGCCGCGGCTGCCCGGCCGGATCCACCAGCTCATCGAACACCCCGTCGGGGCGATAGTCCGCCGTTCCGAATCGCATGGCGCCTCCGCTTGCCGTTCCCTCGGGGAAAGCAGAGCAAGAAGCGTGCCTCTTCGCGGGGCAATGGCGGGCCTTGCGGGGTCGCCCGCCGCGGGTCAGTGCCTCATTCCGGGGCAGCCTCGGCTGCGAGGCATGCGTCGGCCGCAGCCCGCTGCGCGGATTCCGGCGTTGCCCGCACTGTCGCCGCGGTTGGGGTGGCCCGCATCCCTCAGCGCGGCAGCGGCCAGGCCGATGGCATGTTGTAGGGCACGGTGATGAAGGCCGCCTCCACCTGCTCGATGCGGCCGCCCTTGATCTTGAACGCCTCGAGCAGCACGAAGGAATGCGGACGCCGGAAGATCGACGTGCGCGAACTGCCGTCGGTGAGCGTGAACTCACCGAGGCGGCCCTCGTGGTCGATGAAGCCGCCGGCCAGCACGATGCCGCGTTCCTCATCGACGAGGATGAAGCGCCGGTCGCGCAGGCGGTCGTCATAGAGATAGGTGCCCATGCGGAACTGGTCCGCGCAGCCCAGCTTCCACAGCGGATCGAGATCGGGCTCGGGCAGGTTGGTCGACGTGAAGCCATTCTCGCGCCGGTTGCAGTTGTCGGTGAACTGCACATGCAGCGTGCCATCGTTGCGCTGCAGGGTCTCGAAATAGCCATTCGCCGCATCGATCATCTGCTGGCGCGATGTGCGCGCGGGCGCCGGGATGATCTCGTTCCACACCGGCAGCGGCGCGATGTCGGCGGTCACGAAGGGAATGCCTGCATCCTCGGGCCGCACGACAATGGTCTCGGCCTCCGCGATCGAACCTTCCACCACCTTCAGGCGCAGCGCGTAGGGCGAGCGGGTGGTGGTCTCCTGCACCACGCCGAAGATCGCCACGCCGCCCGTGGCGGGATCGGCGAACCGCATCTCGTAGGCATCGAGCGCGGTGATGGTGCCCCACAGGCCGTCGCCGGCGCGCAGTTCCACATTGTTTTCGGTGGTGCGGGATTGCGCCGCCCAGCGCACCTTGCCCGGGTCATGGGCCAGCAGTGCGGCCAGATATCCATCGAGCACGTCGTAGAGGCATGCGCGGTCGCAGGTGGGAGTGGGTTGCGCGGCCTGCGCTGCGGACATGGCCCCGCAGGCCGCAAGCAGGACCAGGATGCGATGGATCATTCTCTTCCCCTTGAAATCACGCGTCGACCACTGCAGCCGGATGCTCATCCGGCCGCATCGTTCATGGGCCCCTGCAGCCAGCCCGCCGTCGCCCCGGCCCCGCGGCGCCGGAAGGCGCGCGGGGATTCACCGGTGAGCCGCGAGAAGAACCGCGTGAAGTATGCCGGGTCCTCGAACCCGACCGCATAGGCGATCTCGCTGACGGGACTGTTGGTGTAGCGCAGCTGCCGCTTGGCTTCCAGCAGCACGCGCGCATGGATCAGCTGGATCGGAGACTGGCCGGTGGAGGCGAGGCAGACGCTGCGCAGCCGTGATTCGGACACATGCAGCGCGCGCGCGAAGTGCGCGACGCCGTGGTTGTCGCGGAAGCGTCGCTCGAGCAGGTCGCTGAAGCGGGCCATCAGCTGCCGGCGCCGCCCCACCACCGGATCGGCCGGGTTGGGCTGCACACTTGCCAGCCGCAGCAGGTTGCCCAGCAGCACTTCGAGCCAGCCATGCAGGGCCAGTCCGTGTGCGGCGTGCGGACGCGCAAACTCGCGCGCCAGCATGCGCACGCCCTGCGCAAGATCGGTGGCGTGCAGGTCATCCGCGCGCGCCTCGATGGTGAGCGGCCGGGACAACAGCGCCGTCAGGCCCGGCTCCCGCTGCGCAACGCTGCCCATCAGGTCGACCGACACGGAAATGACATGTCCCTGGGTGCCGGGCTCGAACTCGAAGCCGTGCACCGTGCCGGCGGGGATGACCAGGATGGCCGGCGGACGATATTGCGACCGGCGCCCATCAGCCATCACCACCCCGTGCCCCTTCAGCACGAAAATCATCTGGTGCAGCCCGTGGTGCAGGTGTGGCTCGATCTTCCAGTGGTGCCCGGCACTGCGCGCCTCGATCGTCTCGATGTGCAGCGCCGGGCCTGCGATGCGTTGCGGCGCCTCGCCATACAGCACATACGCCGGAATACGGCGGCCCACGCCTTTCCTCCCCATGCGCCGGATGGTAGGAAGGGCGTGTGGGAAAAGTCCAACTTCCCGGCGGAATTTGAAAAGCCCACCCGGGCCCTGCCCCACACAATGGCTGCCCGCTCACTCGCTCCCGGACACCACCTCATGCGTACCCAGGTCGCCATCATCGGCGCGGGGCCTGCGGGCCTGCTGCTCGGACAGCTGCTCCACCAGGCCGGCATCGACAACATCATCATCGAGCGCCAGACCGCCGAACACGTGCGGGGCCGCATCCGCGCCGGAATCCTCGAGCAGGTCACCGCCAACCTGCTTGAGGAGGTGGGCGTCGGCACGCGCATGCGAGGCGAGGGACTGGTCCACGACGGCTTCGAGCTGCTGGTCAACGGCAAGCGCCACCACATCAACCTGCGCGCGCTCACTGGCGGCGCCACGGTGCTCGTCTATGGCCAGACCGAACTGACGCGCGACCTGATGGAGGCGCGCGCCGCGGCCGGACTCGAAACCGTCTACGCGGCGCAGGAGGTGGCCATCGGCGGCTTCGACGGCAGCAGCCCCTTCGTCACCTGGCGCACGGACAACCGCAGCGAGCGTCTCGACTGCGAATTCATCGCCGGCTGCGACGGCCACCATGGCGTATGCCGCGCCAGCCTGCCGCGCAGCGCGGTGCGTGAATACGAGAAGATCTACCCATTCGGCTGGCTGGGCGTGCTGTCCGACACACCGCCGGTGGCCGAGGAGCTCATCTATGTGAACAGCGAGCGCGGGTTCGCGCTGTGCTCGATGCGCAGCCGCGTGCGCAGCCGCTATTACCTGCAGGTGCCGCTGACCGATTCGGCCAAGGCCTGGTCCGATGACGCGTTCTGGTCCGAGCTGCGCCTGCGGCTGGACGAGAAGGGGCGCGAGGAACTGGTCACGGGTCCCTCCATCGAGAAGAGCATCGCGCCGCTGCGCAGCTTCGTCGTCGAGCCGCTGCGTTTCGGCAGGTTGTTCCTCGCCGGGGACGCCGGCCACATCGTGCCACCCACCGGCGCAAAGGGACTGAACCTTGCCGCCACCGACGTGAAATACCTCTCGTCGGCCTTGATCGAATACTTCACCGAGCGCAGTGAGGCCGGCATCGACCATTACTCCGAGCGCTGCCTGCGGCGCATCTGGCGCGCCGAGCGCTTCTCGTGGTGGTTCACCTCGCTGATGCACCGCTTCCCCGAGGAAGGCCCGATGGCGGCCCGCTTCCAGCAGGCCGAGCTCGACTACCTGCTGCATTCGGAGTCCGGACGGCGCACCATCGCCGAGAACTACGTGGG
>CAZWDR010000021.1:0-5992 GCA_964632365.1 uncultured Steroidobacteraceae bacterium | reverse complement strand
AATAGCCCGCCGCTATGATCGGGCGATACAACAATCAGGGGGATCGCCCGATGACGCGCAATGACCGACGTCCGCAGCGCCTGGCAGTGCTGGGCCTGCTCGCGACCTTTTCATTCAGCACCCTGGCGCTTGCCCAGGCGCCCGCGCCCGCAGCGCCGGCCCAGGTGCCGGCCGCCGTGGCCATGCCGCGCCCCACCGATGCCGAGATCACGAAGCTGCGCCAGAGCTTCGCGGACTTCGCCGCACGCGCCGATTCGCAGACCCGCACGCTGCTGCAGAAATATCCGACCCTGCTCGAGGTGCGGCCGCCAGCACCGAACTCCGCCATCATCCCGGCGCTGTCGCCGCAGTTCCGCGCCAAGCACGAGGCCAACCTCGCCGTGGCGCGGCAGGGCGACGCCGAACTGCTGCTGATGGGCGATTCCATCACCGACTTCTGGCGCAACGCCGAGGGTCCCTTTGCCGGCAAGCCCGTACTCGACAAGCACTTCGGCCAGTGGAAGATCGCCAACTTCGGCATCGCCGGCGACACCACGCAGGGTGTGCTCTATCGCCTGCAGAACGGCGAGGGCCAGGGCTTCAAGCCGCGGGCCGTGATGCTGATGATCGGCACCAACAACACCGCGCGCAACAGCGCCGCAGAGATCGCCGAGGGCATCGGCGCGGTGGTGCTGAAGCTGCAGCAGAGCTTTCCGGAAGCGCGCATCCTGCTGCTGGCGGTGTTCCCCCGTAGCCGTCCCGGTGATCCGGTGCGCGACACCATCGCCGAGATCAACCGCACCATCGCGAAGCTCGACGATGGCCGCCGCGTGTTCTTCCTGGACATCGGCCCGAAGTTCCTCGATGCGCAGGGCAACATTCCGGCCGACGTGATGAGCGACGGGCTGCATCCCGGGCCGAAGGGTTACGAGATCTGGGCGCAGGCCGTGGCCGAGCCACTGGCCGCGCTGATGGCCGGTCGCAACCCGCCGGGCCGCTGATTTCCAGGGCGGCGGTCGCATCGGCTGCCGCCCTCCTTCAAGAAGAACAACAAGACCGGGGATCCCTTACATGAGGCTTTCCGCTTCGCAGCGCAAGGTCGTGCTCGCCTCGTCGCTGGGCACGGTGTTCGAGTGGTATGACTTCTACCTGTATGGCTCGCTGGCCGCGATCATCGCGCAGCAGTTCTTCACCGCGCTCGACCCCACCTCCGCCTTCATCTTCGCGCTGCTGGCCTTCGCGGCCGGCTTCATCGTGCGCCCGTTCGGCGCACTGGTCTTCGGCCGGCTCGGCGACATGGTGGGCCGCAAGCACACTTTCCTGATCACCATCATCATCATGGGCGCCTCCACGGTGCTGGTCGGCCTGCTGCCCGGGTATGAAGCCATCGGGGTAGCCGCGCCGGTGCTGCTGATCGTGCTGCGACTGCTGCAGGGCCTGGCACTGGGTGGCGAGTATGGCGGCGCGGCGACCGTCGTCGCCGAGCACGCCCCGCCCGGCAAGCGCGGTGCGCACACCGCCTGGATCCAGACCACCGCCACTCTGGGCCTGCTGATGTCGCTGATGGTGATCCTGGGCACCCGCACCGCCATCGGCGAAGAGGCATTCAGTGACTGGGGCTGGCGCATCCCCTTCCTGCTGTCGGCCGTGCTGCTGGGCCTGAGCGTCTGGATCCGCCTGTCGATGGAAGAATCCCCGGTGTTCCGGCAGATGAAGGCCGAGGGCCGCACCTCGCGTTCGCCATTGCGCGAATCCTTCTGCCGCTGGCCGAACCTGAAGGTGGTGCTGATCGCGCTGTTCGGCCTCACCGCCGGCCAGGCCGTGGTCTGGTACACCGGCCAGTTCTACGCGCTGTTCTTCCTGACGCAGACGCTGAAGATCGATGGCGCGCAGGCAAACCTGCTGATCGGGCTTGCACTGGTGATCGGCACGCCGTTCTTCATCGTGTTCGGCGCGCTGTCGGACCGCATCGGCCGCAAGCCCATCATCCTGGCCGGCTGCCTGGTGGCCGCGCTGACCTACTTCCCGCTGTTCAAGGCGCTGACCGTCGCCGGCAATCCGCAGCTCGCCGCCGCGCTGGCCAGCGCGCCGGTCACGCTGCATGCCGACACACGCGAATGCTCGTTCCAGTTCAACCCCACCGGCACGAAGAAGTTCACCAGCTCCTGTGACCTCGCCAAGCAGGCACTGGCCAATGCCTCGGTGAACTACGACATCGTCGATGAGGCAGGCGACGCCTATGTGCGGGTGGGCGAGCGGCGCATCGACGCCTATGACGCGCGCACGCTGACGGGCACGCAACTGGCGACCCGCGAGGCCGAATTCCGCGGCGCACTGGGTGCCGCGCTGGACCAGGCCGGCTATCCGGCCGCGGCGGATCCAGCTCGCATCAACCGGCCGCTGGTCGTGGCCATCCTGGCGCTGCTCGTCCTCTACGTGACGATGGTCTATGGGCCGATCGCGGCAATGCTGGTGGAGATGTTCCCCACGCGCATCCGCTACAGCTCGATGTCCCTGCCCTATCACATCGGCAATGGCTGGTTCGGCGGGCTGCTGCCGACGATGGCCTTCGCCATCGTCGCGCAGACCGGCAACATCTACAGCGGCCTGTGGTATCCGGTGATCGTCGCGTTGATGACGCTGGTCATCGGCGGCGTGCTGGTGCGCGAGACCCGGGGCAAACCGCTGGACGACTGACCGGCGCCGCCGGTCAGTGCCGCGGCGGCAGCGGATGCGCAGGTCCGCTGTCGTCGGCCGGCCTTATTCCCTACAATGCGAATCATTCGCATTTCCATCAGGGACGACATGAAGAAGAACGACGGCTGCCTCGGCCTGCTGCTCACCACCTCGGCGTTGCTGGCCACGCCGGCCGTCGCACAGCAGCGTGACAGCGCAATGACGGACGACACGCTCGACGAGGTGATTGTCGTCGGTGCGCTGACACGATCGACCGTCGATGCGGAGCGGATCCAGCTGCGCCAGGCCGCGGACCTTGCGGACGTGTTCCGCGGCATTCCGTCGGTCTCTGTCGGCGGCTCCGTCGGCATCGCCCAGAAGGTCTACGTGCGCGGCCTCGAGGACACGCACCTGAATGTGACCGTCGATGGCGCGCCCCAGCATGGCACCCTCTTCCACCATATCGGCCGCGTCAGCATCGAACCGGAACTGCTCAAGAGCGTGCAGGTGCACAGTGGCGCCGGCGAGGCGACCGCTGGGTTCGGGGCCATCGGCGGTGCGATCCGATTCCGCACGCGCGATGCCAGCGACCTGCTGGAAGCGGGACAGCAGTTCGGCGCGCTGGCTCGCGCGGGCTGGTCCAGCAATGATGGCCGTCGCCTCAGCGGCACCGTCTACGGACGCGTCGTCGGCGAGCTGGGCCTGATCGCATCGTTCGTCGATTCCAGTCGGGATGACATGGAGGATGGATCGGGCAACCGACTGCGTGGCACCGGCGCAGACCAGCAGCTCGCCTTCCTGAAGTTCGGCGGCCAGATGACCGGCACCCAGCGTCTTTCGCTCAGCGTTGAGCAGCGGGAGGAAAAGGCCTCCTTCGCGCAGCGGCCGAACTGGCCTGCGCTCGAGGGCGCCACGCTGTTCCCGGCCGAGGGGCGACGCCGCACCGCCGTGCTCAACCATGACATGGCGCTGAACGACACCGCCGCACTGGAATCGACGCTGTACTGGACGCAGTCGAAATTCACGCAGGACCGCTTCGACACCTGGGGCCGCTATGGCGCCGGCATCCGCACGCGCGGCGCCGATGTGCGCATGAACCTCGGTCTCGGGACGCATGCCGCCACGGTGGGCGCCGAGTACCGCCACGATGTGGTGCACAGCGCCTATCTGGCTGACCCGTCGGTCTGGCAGCCTCATGCCTGGGATCCTTCCACCGGGCGCTTCGTAGAGCGCGGTGAGCTGTTCGGGGTCTACGCGCAGGATCACTGGCAGGCCACCGACCGGATGCTGGTCAGCTATGGCGGCCGCTACGACCGCTATGAACTGCGCCAGGTCACCTATGACGATGGCACGGACAGCGACGGGTTCAGCGGCAACATCGGCCTGCGCTATGCACTGACCGACGCGGTGGCCGTGCATGGCAGCTTCGCGCAGGCATTCCGCGGCAAGGAGATCGGCGACGCCTTCACGCTCGAGAAGCGTCCCGGCCGCATCGCGCTGCAGCCCGGGCTGGACCCGCAACGCGTGGACAACCACGAGGCGGGGGTGTCATTCAGCGACCGGCGCTGGCATGGCTCGGCGGTGTACTACGACATGCGCATCGACGATGTGATCATGGATCAGCTCGGCAATGGCCCGCCGCCCCAGGCGCCGGTCTATTTCGAGAACGTCGGCCGGTTCAAGGCGAACGGAGTCGAGCTGCGGGCCGGCTTCGCCGCGCAGGCCTGGTCCATCGACGGCTATTTCAACCACTATCGCTCGAAGCTGAATGGCCGCCTGATCGAAGGCTACGAGCAGATCGGCCTGGGCAACTCGGTGGGCGACAACTGGAACCTCACCTTCGGCTACCGCCCCCTGCCCCGCCTGACGATGGAGGCCAGCCTCACGCGCTTCGAGTCGCTGAACGACATCGAGGTGCTGCATCGCGCGGTGGAAGTGGGCTGGATCGATGGCACGCGCACGGTGAGCAAGCCGGCGCATACCGTGGTGGACCTGTTCGCGCAGTGGCAGCCCTTCGACAACCGGCGCATCGGCATCGGCGCCGCGGTCTACAACCTGTTCGACCGGCAGTACCGCGCGCATGCCAGCGTCGCGGACTACCGCGCCATCGAAGGCTGGGAAGACATTGCCGGCGTGGCCGAGCCGGGGCGCAATGTCCGCCTGACCGTCTCGCTGGCGTTCTAGGCGGGCGCGATGCCACCCACGACGGCTGCGGCCCCGCGGCCCGGCCGCGGCCGCCGGGCGCTGCGGCTGTGGCACCGCGTCTTCGGACTGTCCGCAGCGCTGTGGCTGCTGCTGCTGGCCCTGACTGGCTCCGTCGTCGCGTTCCATGACGAGCTGGATGGGTGGCTGAACGCGGACCTGCATGCCATCGACAGCGATGTGCGCGTCACGCCCGATGTCGATGCGGCATTGCAGGTCGCGCGGGCCACCCTCCCCGGCTTCGTGCCGCGCTACATCGATCTGCCGGATGCGCCGGGTGCATCGCTGTCGATGCTCGGCAGCGCGCCGCTCGGCGGCACCGATGCGACGGTGCAGATCTACTTCGATCCGCGTGATGCCGGCCTGCTCGGCTGGCGCCAGCTCAGGCACCTGTCGCTCCATCCGCGCCATGTGCTCGACACGCTGTACGTGATCCATACCGAGATGCTGCTGCACGAGACCGGCGTCTGGCTGATTGGCCTGGTGTCGCTGCTGTGGCTGCTGGACCATTTCGCCGGCCTCGCGCTGGCCATGCCGCGGCTCGCCGGCGCCTGGGAGGCGCTGCTGGTGCGCGGCCGCGGGCTGAACCTGCGGCGACTCTACGACCTGCATCGCGCACCGTCGCTGTGGCTGTGGCCGGTGACGCTGGTGCTGGCGGTGAGCGGCTGGTGCCTGACCTGGTACGCACCCACCCGCGCACTGGCCAGTGTGGTCTCGCCAGTCAGCGAGCGGCTGCACGAGTCCTTTCCGGATGCCGGGGCGCCGGGCAGCGCCAGCCTGAACGATGCCCTCTCCCGCGTGCGCGCGCAGGTGCCGGGCGAGATCGACAGCGTGCTGTGGATCGGCCGCAAGGCGGCCTGGGGCGTGCGCAGCTTCGACGCACGCGACGTGGATGATTTCGGCCGCCTGTGGACCTACGTCTCGATGCACGACGGCCGCCTCCTCGGGCAGCGTCATGACACCGGCAGCAGCGCCGCCGACACCTTCTTCGCGTGGCAATACCCGCTGCACTCCGGCCGCGCCTTCGGCATGACCGGCAAGGTGCTGGTCGCACTGGCGGGCGTGGGCACGGCCGGCATCTGCGTCAGCGGGGTGTGGCTGTGGTGGCGCCGCCGGCGCTGAGCGGAGCTGCGCG
>CAZWDR010000020.1:0-32738 GCA_964632365.1 uncultured Steroidobacteraceae bacterium | reverse complement strand
ACGGCTGCGGATTCTGCGACGGCCAGAGCTGGCAACTGCGCCGCCACCGGCTGGATTAGCTTCGCGGCTGATCGCGCAATTGTGCCGGTGGTCACGGCGCTGGACGCGCCGACCGGCAGGTGGCTCGCGCATCTGGCCGCACGCATATCGCGACAACCGACGCATCGCGGTGCTGATGGTCGATGCCGTCGACTCCAGGACCTGCAACGACACCTGTGGGCACCGGGTCGGCGACGAGCGGTTGATCAATCGGACAATGCCGCGTCCGCGAACGGTGCGCGGCTGACGCGCGGACAGATGCCGGGCGGATTGTGACGCAGATCACACTACGTTCCGGCGGCGAATCCTGCCCGGGGATAAAATCACAGCAGTCCCCGCGTTGACTGGCGAACCATCGCCACTCGAGTGTCATGCCTGTCGATTCCGCGATGCCGATCACCGCCGTCGTCACCAACTACAACGGCATGGACTGCCTCGACCGCACGCTGCGCAGCCTGACGCAATATGCGCTGCCCTTCGCCGGAATCATCGTGGTCGACGATGGCTCCACGGATGGCAGCGTGGACTTCGTCCGCGAGCATTACCCGCAAGTCCGGCTGATTGCGCTGCCGCGGAATACCGCGAACCTCGCGGTCGTCCGCAACACCGGGCTGCGGGCGGCGTCCACCCGTTACGTCTATCTCACCGACAATGACATCGTGCTGCGGCCGGGCTGCATGGAGCGGCTTCATCACACGCTCACGACCACGCCGGGCGCCTTCAGCGTCACGCCGCGGCTGTTCGACCAGGATCATCCCGACGTGGTGTACCAGAGTGGCAATGCCATGCACTACCTGGGCGTGTCCGTGGGTTCGCAGCGCGGCACCCGCGCGGCGCCTTCCACCGAGGTCAGGCCCAGCATGGGCGGCGGCATCATGCTGCTCGACATGAAGGTGGTACGCGAACTGGGCTATTTCGACGCCGGTTATGTGCATGGCTGGGCCGATGATGCCGAGCTGCACCTGCGCGGACAGCTCGCCGGGTACCAGAGCCTGCATGACCCGACCGCCGAGGCGGAGGTGAAGGTGCGGGCGCATGGCACGCGCCGCGCGCTGGGCCAGTACCACAACCGCCTGCGGCTGATCTTCACCACCTATGCCGGCTCGAGCCTGCTGGCACTCTCGCCGGCACTGACGGTGTTCGAAGGGCTGCTGCTGATCTCGGCCGTCGTCTGCGGCACGCTGCCGATGTACCTGCGGGCCTGGCGCAAGATCATCGGCGCGGCGCCCGAGCTGGCCAAGACACGCACGCGCATCCAGCGCCAGCGGCGCACCGCCGACCGGCAGCTGCTCAAGCCGGGCGAGTTCGAATTCCCGGGACTGCATCGCTTTCCGCGTGTCGCACGACGCCTGGTGTGGGTGGTGCAGCAGGGCACCGCGGCGTTCTGGTGGCTGGCGTATCCATTCCTCGGTTCGCGCGGTCCGCGCTCCGGCCTGAAATGCGGCTGATCGGGGAAATCCTGCATGAGGCCGGGTCCCTGCGCAGGTACCCGGACTTCGTGCGGCGGGCGGCAGGTCCGGTCGCTGGCGAGATCCCCGTGTTCGTGTTCCACACCATCGAGCCCGCGCGATTCGCCGCGCAGCTGCGCTATCTGCGCGAGAACCGGTATCGCTGCATCGGGCTTGACGAGTACCTGGCCATCATTGAAGGGCGTCTGCGCGGCACCGGCCGGGAGGTGCTGCTGACCATCGACGACGCGCGCTCGAGCCTGTGGCGCCATGGCTATCCGCTGCTTCGCGAGCATGGCTGCCGCGCGGCGACGTTCGCCATCACCGGGTGGACGCCCGCGTCGGGCCTGCGGCCGAACATGGACGATGTGGCCGCCGGCCGCCTCAGCGCCGGCCAGCTCGCGCAGCAGGACCCGGAAGACCGCGACGTCTGCACGTGGGATGAGCTGCGCGCGATGCAGGACTCCGGCGTGGTCGAGGTGGAATGCCACACGCATCTGCACCAGCGACTGTTTGCAGCAGTGGAAGAAGCCGTCGGCGTGGTGCTGTCCGGAAGCCTTCGCACTGCGTCAGACGCCGTGTTCTCGCCCTATCTCGACGTGAAGTCGGAACCCGCTGCGCTGCCGCCGGATGCATACCTCGGCTATCCGCTGTATCCCACTGTTCCGCTGATGTCGGGGCAGGCGGCGTGGTCGCTGCCCGAGGCCGCCGCGGCCGAGGTCGCCGCGGCATTCCGCGAACTGCGTGCGCTGCACGATGAGGCCGACGCCGCGCGCGCAGTGGCGGCGAGCCGCGTGTTCCGCCAATGCGGTCGCCATGCGCAGCGCCTTTCCGCCGACGCTGTGGCGGGACGCATCCATGCCGATCTTGCCGCTTCCCAGCAGGCACTGCGCACGCAGCTGCGTCTGCCCGGGGCCGGCGTGCACCTGTGCCTGCCATTCACGATCGGCGGCGGTGTCGCTGTGCGGGCCGCCCGCGCGCTGGGCTTCCGAAGCGTGCTGTGGGGCGCCGCACAGCGACCCACCAATCTCGCGGGCCAGGATCCCTTCGAGACCTCACGCGTGAAGAACGACTTCATCTGGCGCTTGCCGGGCAGTGGCCGACGCAGCCTGCTGGGTCTCTATCTGGAGAAGGCGACCCGGCGCGTGGCGGGCATCGCGCCCTACTAGGCCCCAGCCCATGCGCCCGCCGCACCACACCCGACCCGTGCGCAGCTGATGGCGCTGCGCATCTCGCCGCGATGGCGCCGGCCGCTGCAGTATCTGGTGACCTTCGGTCTGATGGCGGCGCTCGTCGCAACCGTGGACTGGGCGGATGTGGTGCGCCTGCTGCGTCGCGCGACGCCGGACCTGCTCGTGTTGCTGCTCTCCGTCTATGTGATGGATCGCTGCTTCATGGCGTGGAAGTGGCACCTGCTCGCGCGGACCACTGGCAGCGCGCCCGGTCTGTGGACCAGCATCCGCATCTATGTCGGAAGTTCCGTGGCGGGCATCGCATTGCCGCTGGGCGGACTCGGACCGGACGTCGTGCGCACGATGCTGCTGACCCGCGCGGGCATGTCCTCCGAAGACGCCGTGTCCTCCATCCTCGTCGAGCGTCTTTGCGGGATCGCCGGCGCGGCGTTGATGCTGCTGTTTGCCGGCACGCTGTTGCTGTGGTTGCTGCCGTCCGGGAACGCGGCACTGCGCGAACTGCTGCCGCTGCTGCTGGGACTGGGCGCGGCCGGTGTGGTGCTCGGCGTGGTGGCGCTGTACCTGGGCGCCCGGTTTGGCGCATTGCGCAGGCTGCTCGCTGCGTTGGAGCGTCGCCCGGCGCTGCATCGGTATCTTGGCGCGGTGGCGCAGTTCTCGCACCACCGATGGCGTCTTGTGGCGAACGTGGCGCTGGCCTGGCTGGAGCAGTGGGCGCCGATCCTGGCGTTGTACCTGGCCTTCCGGACCTTCGGCCTCCAGCTCGGCATCTTCGAGTGCGCGGCGATTGTGCCGTTGGCGTCAGTGCTCGAGCGCCTGCCCATCTCGGTGGCGGGATTCGGCGTGCGTGAGGCCGGCATCGTGCTCGCAGCCGGATGGTTCGGCGTGTCCGCCAGTGACGCCTTCCTCGTGAGCCTGTTCGAGCACAGCGTGTACTACGCCAGCCTGCTGCCGATGGCGCTGATCTATCTGTTCGCAGTGCGCGAACGCGGGCCGCGCGTCTAGTCCAGGCCCCGCCCCTGCAACGCCTGCGGGATGCAGGTGCGCGCGATCAGCGCCCGCGCAGCACCAGTGGCTCGGAGCCGTCGCCGGCGTCGAGCATCAGCTCGAAGCCGTCCTGCACGATGCGGTACTGGATGTCGAGGCTCAGCGGCAGCACATCTTCGATCTGTGCGGGATACCGCCCGTGGAAGCGCGCATAGTCCTGGATGGCGCGTGCCGCCACCACCAGTGTCGCGGCGCGCCCGGCTTCCAGTTCGGTGGCGGTCGGGTCGGCTGGCCATGGGTTCACCGAACCTTCCAGCCACAGCGCCAGCGCGCCCAGACTCAGCACGAACAGCGCCGGGATGACCCAGCGGGTGCGCCGGTTCAGCGGCGGCGGTGGCGGCGGTGGAGGAGGCGGTGGCGCGGCCGCATCCTTGCGGCTGTCCTGCACCAGCTTCTGCCATTCGTTCTTGATCGGATCGCTCATCGCGGCACCGACAGGTTGAGCACCGGCTTCGCGCGGTCCCACAGCGCGGAATCACCGCCGCTGTTGGGCGGGTTGTAGTCGACCACCTGCACCACCTCGACGCGGAAGCTCCCGCCCAGTGGCAAGCCGCCGTAACTGCGTTCGATGCAGCCCGTGGCCGGGCTGATGCGCAGGTCCTCGCGGAAATCCGCGTAGGGCGTGACGACGCGATAGCGCACGTTGGTGTTGTTCTGGCCGGTCAGCGGCTGGCCGTTCCTGCCACGGATGCAGATCTTCACCGAAGCGGTCCAGTTACCGCCGGTGCGCACACCGGTGCCCTCGATGGTCGAGGTGGGCGGCGGTTCGGGTTCCGGTTCCGGTTCCGGTTCGGGTTCCGGTTCGGGTTCGGGTTCGGGTTCCGGCTCGGGCTCGGGCCCTGGATCCGGATCAGGCTGCGGACCAGGACCAGGACCCGGGGCCGGGTCCGGCCCCGGCCCCGGCCCCGGATCCTCCGGCGGCGTACCAGATGCGCCATCTTCCGCCGGACCCACGTCGAGCGGGTAAGTCAGGTTCGCGCTCAGCGCATCCGCGTTGGCCTGCATCCAGATCTTGTCGCCCGCCGCGTGCGGCAGCACCTGCCGCAGCACGCGCAGGCGGCGCACGCCCGCGCGCGTATCGGCGATCGCGATCAGCGCATAGGTGTCGGTGTCGGGATGGGAGGGAAAGGTGCCCGCAGGAGCGCGGATCATCTGCATGCGGATGCCATCCCGTGCATTGAAGCGGTCATCGGACAGCACGGTGCGCAGTGCAGGCGGCACCCTGCCGGGCACGCTGTCACGATGCAGGTCCCGGCGCAGATCAGCCTGTGATGCGATAGCCACCACGGTGCGGATGTGACCGTAGTCCACCAGCGTCTGCGCTTCCTGGGCCTTCAGTACGTAAAGCCGGTAGCCGCTGGTGCCGATGCTCGCGAGGATGCCCGCGATGGCAAACACCATCAGCAATTCGATCAGCGTGAAGCCCTGCTGCGCGAAACCAGCGCGCGTCCCGGATGTCGGCAGGACATGGCTGACGCGGGTCACGGACGCAGTGTTTCGGCGTTCGGCACACATGGAAGGCACGTTATGGACGCGCCGCGCATACGTCAACACTGCCCGCTGAGCCCTTTCTTGCGGCCCCCACAGGAGCCGGGCAGTATGGAACCCTCCGCCATGATGAAGGTGTCGATGTCCAGCGCGCGCAAGATCCGGGCCCTGCTCGCTGACGATGAAAAACATGTGCGCCAGCTCGTGAAGGCCATCCTGCAGCCGCTGAACTGCGAGGTGGCCGGCGAGGCCGAGAACGGCCAGGAAGCAGTCCGCATATATCGGGACCTGCGCCCGGATGTGGTGCTGCTCGACATCAACATGCCGGTGATGGGCGGCATCGATGCCCTGCGCGAGATCCGTCGCATCGATGCCGACGCGGTGGTGGTGATGCTCACGTCGATGTCCGATCTCGACACAGTGCAGACCAGCCTCGAGCTCGGCGCGGTGCAATACGTGCGCAAGGACACGCCCACCGCGCAGATCCGGCAGCTGCTGCGCGAGGTCTGGAAGGAGCAATTCGATGCCTGATCGCCTTCCGCAGATGCGCGCCGAACTGCAGGACGAGGACATCGGCCAGCGTTTCGAGTTGCGCCGCATACTGGCCGAGATCGACGCGGAATCCGGCGAGATGGTGCACACCACGCTTGGCCACTCGCAGATCCAGAAGCTGCTGCGCAGCAAGCTGCTCCGTGACGACCCCGACGACCAGTGACTTCCTGAGCAGCCTCGTCGAGCACGGCGTCATCCACGACACCGATGCCCAGCAGCTGCACGAGCGATACGGCGACCGGCCATTCGCCATCGGCGTGGCGCTGTACAGCGAGCTTCCCGTGGCGGAGGACCGCGACCTGCTCGGCCACGTTTATGGCACGCATATCGGCAAGGCACACGTGCCGCTGGCCCGATCGCTGTTCCAGCCCGAGGCACTGCAGGCCCTGGTGCCGGAGATGGCGCGTCGCCTGCATTGCATGCCGATCTATCTGTTCGGCGATGTGCTCACCGTCGCCATGCCGCATCCGGAAGACGCGGCTGCGGTGTCTGCGCTGTCGAAGCTGGTCGGACGGCCGGTGAGCGCCGTGTTCGCCTTCCCGCAGGAGATCGACAACAGCATCGAGATCCACTACCGGGATGCCGAGGAGCTGCAGGCGCTGGGGAACGAGGCGGCCGGCAGCGTTGCGCGCGGCACGATCACGCCGGAGCAGTTGCAGGAATTCGCCGCGTCGGCGGGCGTGGTGCACCTGGTGCGCGGCCTGCTGCTCTACTGCGTGAAGAACCACGCCAGCGACATCCACATCCAGCCCACTGCGCGCAACCTGGCCGTGCGCTTCCGCATCGATGGCAGCCTGCAGACCGTGCTGACACTGGGCCGGCGCATGGCGCAGCCGGTGCTGGCACGACTGAAAGTGCTGGCGGGGATCGACGTGGTGGAACGCCGGCATCCGCAGGACGGGCGCGTCAGCCTCGAGATGCAGGAGCGCAGCTATGACTTCCGCCTGTCAACGCTGCCCACCGCCTTCGGCGAGAAGGCCGTGCTGCGTGCCATTGGTTCCTCTGACGAACTGGTGAAGCCGCTGGAGCAGCTCGGCCTCTCGTCGCGAAACCGTCGCCTGCTTCACCAGCTCACTGATCTTGCCAACGGCATGATCTATGTCACCGGACCCACCGGATCGGGCAAGACCACCACTCTCTATTCACTGCTGTCACGGCTGAACCGGCCGGAAGTGAACATCGTCACCATCGAAGACCCGGTCGAACTGCGCATCGATGGCCTGGCGCAGGTGCAGGTCAACCATGCCATCGACCTGGATTTCGCGAAGGCGCTGCGCGCGGTGCTGCGCCAGGATCCGCAGGTGGTGCTGATCGGCGAGGTGCGCGACCTGGAAACGGCGCGCATCGCGTCCCAGGCCGCGCTGACCGGTCATCTGGTAATGGCGACGCTGCACACCAACAATGCGGCGCAGGCGGTGGCGCGGCTGGTGGACATCGGCCTTGATCCGGCGCTGCTGGCGCCTGCACTGACCGGCGTGGTGGCGCAGCGGCTGGTGCGGCGGATCTGCGCCGAATGCAAGGAGAGCTACACGCCGTCGCGCGAGACCCTCGAGGCGTTGTTCGTGGACGCCGACTATGCGTCGGTGAAGTTCTGGCGCGGCCGCGGCTGCGAAACCTGCCGCGATAGCGGCTATGCCGGCCGCATCGCGCTGCACGAGGTGCTGGTCGTCAGCGATGCGGTCCGGGTGCTGGTCGCCTCGCGCGCGCCTGCCTCGCAGATCCAGCGCGAGGCGCTGCGCCAGGGCTTCTCGCCGATGCGCTATGACGGGCTGATGAAGGTGATCCAGGGTTACACGACGCTGGATGAAGTCAACCGCGTCACGGCGGTGGTGAAGTCGCAGCGCTGATCGCGCCGGAGGCGGGCAGCCGCACCCAGAAGTTCGCGCCGTGGCCGGGCTCGCTGTCACAGCCGACGCTGCCGCCATGCTGCTCGACCACCGTCTTCACGATCGACAGGCCGAGCCCCGTGGAGGATTCTCCGCCGGTGGGGCGGGCGCTGAGCCTGGTGAACTTGCCGAACAGCTTCTGCCTGTCGGCGGCCGTGAGGCCGGGACCCTGGTCCTGCACGCTGAATTCGATGGCGTCGGCGGTACGCCGCAGCCGCACGGTGATGGTCGTGCCCGGCGGGGAATATTTCACCGCGTTGCTCAGGTAGTTGTCGAACGCCTCGCGCAGTCGCCGCGCATCGCCGCGATACTGGATGCCGATCTCCACCTGGACGACGATCGCGATGCGTTTGCGCTGCGCCGGGATCGCCGCCAGATCGACGACCTGGTGCACCAGCGTGCTGAGGTCCACCTGCGCATCAATGCTGACGTCGGTCTGCTCCACGCCCTCGTTCGACAGGATGCCCTGTACCACTTCGGACATGTGCCTGGCCGCCTCGTGGATGCTGCGCAGCAGTTCGACCTCCGTCTGGTCGTCACCCTGCTCCTTCATCTCGAGCAGGATCTCGGACAGGCCGGCGATCGACGCCAACGGGTTCTTCAGATCGTGCGTGGCGATGGCGAGCATCTCGCCCTTCGCCCGATAGGCGGCCTCGGCGGCTTCCTTGCGGATACGCATCTCTTCCTGTGCCTTGCGCCCCGAGACGTCGATGATGGAGACCAGCACCATCGTCTCGTCGCCGGACTGGATGGGATTGAGGGCCAGCTCGATCGGAACCTCGGCGCCATCCCTGAGCCTGCCGCAGAATTCGCGATCGCCGCTGACGAAGGCGGTCTCCGGGTGCGCGAAGAACTCGTCACGCGCCGTGCGGTGGAGGTCCTGCAGGCGCTGCGGAAACAGGATCTCCATCGGCGCGCCGATCAGCTCTTCTTCGGAGTAGCCGAACAGCACCGAGCACTGCCGGTTCGCCAGTGTGATGATGCCGCGCTGGTTC
Source organism: uncultured Steroidobacteraceae bacterium (assembly GCA_964632365.1). Taxonomy (GTDB): domain Bacteria; phylum Pseudomonadota; class Gammaproteobacteria; order Steroidobacterales; family Steroidobacteraceae; genus ZC4RG30. Next base: position 24,093 of record CAZWDR010000020.1, on the reverse strand, counting down.
AGCACCAGCATCGCATTCGGGGCGGACTGCACCACCTGGCGGAACCGTTCGTCGCTGCGCTTGCGCTCGGTGATGTCGACGACAGTGATCAGCACCCACATGCCATCGACCAGCACCAGAGGATTGAGGCCGATCTCGACGGGCACCTGCTTGCCGTCCTTGCGCAAAGCGAACAGCTCGCGGCCGCTGCCCATGGCGCGCAGCGACGGGTTTGCGGCGTAGCCTTCGCGCAATGCCGCATGTCCGTGCCGGCTTTGCATCGGCATCAGCATCTCGACGGGCTGGCCGATCATTTCACCGGCGGGATAGCCGAACAGCGCCTCTGCCTGCCGGTTCACGTATGCGATGCGGCCGACGCTGTTCGACAGGATGACGGCGCTGGGTGAGGACTCCACCATCAGGTGGAAGGTGATATCCGTCAGTCGGCTGTTCGGTGATTCCATTGCGCGATCGTGACGAGCGCCAATGCAGGGGTCAATCGGTCCCCGCCGCAAGCGTGGCAGGCCACTGCGTTTGCCGATGGGCGATATGCTGTGTCATCACCCGCGCCGGAGCCCGCCGAAATTGAGTCGATCCTGCAACCTGATCCAGCTCTTCCTGCCGCTGTACGACAACGAAGGCCAGGTCTTCCCCCGACAGAGCCTCGACGCGGTGCGCGCAGAGCTCACCGAGCGTTTCGGCGGTGTAACGGCGTATGTGCGCTCGCCAGCGGTCGGGGCCTGGGAGGATGAACACGGTGCCGTGCAACGCGATGACATGCTGCTCTTCGAGGTGATGGCGGAGGAACTGGACCGTGGATGGTGGACGCGCTATCGCGAAACGCTGGAAGGGCGCTTCCGCCAGGACGAGGTGTTGATCCGGACAATGCACGTGCAGCGCCTCTGACCAGGTCAGCGCGGTTGCCTGGCCGTCACACCCGGAGCATGCCCCGGAATCCCCGCGAGGCGTAATAAGACTGTGCGCCATTGTGATAGACGAAAATGGTGTCGTAGCGCCGGTCGCAGAACAGCGCGCCGCCCAGCGCACGGATGTCCGCCGGAGTCTGGATCCAGCTCGAGGTCTTCAGGTCGAATTCGCCCAGGCGCTGCAGCTGCCGGTACTGCTGCTCATCGAGCAGCGTGATGCCCATCTTCGCCGCATTCTCGAGCGCGCTGCCCTTCGGCTTGTTCTCCCGGCGCGCGTCCAGCGCCTCCCGGTCGTAGCACAGGCTTCTGCGGCCGCCGGGAGATTCGGCGGAGCAGTCGCAGAAGATCAGCACGGCGTCTTCGCGGCCGATCACGTCGGGTTCGCCGCCTGACTGCTCCATCGCCTGCAACGATGCGAGCGCTGCGGTCCGGCCTTGAAGGCGCTTCTCCACCGCGCCCCATGACAGGCGCGCGTGCCGGTGCGGATGTGCCTCGAACCGGGCCTGCAGCGTCTCGAGAAGCTTGGCGGTCTTGTCGGCCATCGCGTTTTCCCATGCCTGGAATGGACGGCAAGGGTAAGGCGCGCCGCTGCGGGCGCCAAGCCTAACGCAGCCGCAGGCGCCGGCGCTTCGGCCGCGACATCGCACTTGCCGCGATGGCGACAACGCCGAGGGCGAGCACGGTCTTCAGCACCACGCCGCGCTTGTTGTGCTGCCAGCCGGCGCGCATGCCCATCTCGCCGGGAATGTTCGGCACCCGCGCCCGGCCGAGGTCCCGGGCCACGCCCTCGATCATGTCGATGCGGTCGGCGCCGAGCAGCAGCATCCAGTGCAGCAGGTTGGACTCGCTCTTGCGGAAGGCCAGCCGGCGCAGCGCGCCGCTGAGACCGGCGGGCGGCGTGGACGTGCCGACCACGGCGGGTCGCTGCTTGTGCTCGATGGACTGCAGGATCTCGACGTCGGTGTGCTGGCGCGCAGGACGCGTCCACGAACCGGAGTGATCATCTTTGGACCGGTCGCGATAGGGATGGGTGGGATTGTTGGTGGGATCGGCGTCGACGGCCCAGCCACGCACGGTGGCGGGATCGATGCGCGGGCCGGGCTGGAAGGACGTGGTGTGGTTCATGGTGTCGCCTTTTTCAGTCGCCGGGGATCAGCACCGGCTTGATGCAGCCATCGAGCTTGCGCGAGAAGATGTGATAGGCATCCGCGACCTCGGAAAGAGGCACGCGGTGCGTGATGAGCCGCTTCGGGTCGATGTGCCCGGCGCGCACATGTTCGATCAGCCGCGGCAGCAACCGCTTCACCGAGGCCTGGTTGGCGCGCAGCGTGAGTCCCTTGTTCACCACATTGCCGATGGGCACGAGGTTGCCGGTGGGACCATAGACACCGACGACCGACACGATGCCGCCCTTCTTCACCGAGTTGATCGCCCAGTGCAGCGCGATCGCCGAGCCGGACTGCAGCTTCAGCTTGCGGCCGAGGATGGTCTGCCAGATGTTGCCGGTGGCCTCGCAGCCCACCGCATCGATGGCCACGTCAGCCCCGAGTCCGTCGGTGATCTTCTTCATGAACACGACCACGTCGTGCTCGCGGAAGTTGTACACCTCGGCCGGCCCGTACTCGCGCACGAAATCGAGCCGGTATTCCAGGTGGTCGAACACGATCACGCGCCCCGCGCCAAACAGCCACGCACAGCGCGCGGCCATGATGCCGATGGGTCCGGCGCCGAAGATCACCACCGTGTCCCCGCGCTGGATGCCGGCCATCTCGGCCGCCTGGTAACCAGTTGGCACCACGTCGGTGAGCAGCACGGCATCGTCCGGATCCATCCATTCGGGAATCACGGTCGGCCCGACATCGGCGTAGGGCACACGCACGAACTCCGCCTGGCCGCCGTCGAAACCGCCCGCCGTATGCGAATAACCGAAGATGCCGCCCACCGCGGTGGCCTGCGCGTTGGACTCATGGCAGTTGCCGAACAGTCCCTGCTTGCAGAAGTGGCATTGCCCGCAGGCGATGTTGAACGGCACCAGCACGCGGTCGCCCACCTTCAGGTTGTCGACCTCGGGGCCTGCCTGCTCGACGATGCCGGTGAACTCGTGCCCGAAGGTCATGCCGATGCGCGTGTCGGGCACCATGCCGTGGTACAGGTGCAGGTCGGACCCGCAGATGCAGGTGCGGGTCACGCGCACGATGGCGTCGCGCGGATGCTCGATGCGCGGTACGGGCTTCTCTTCGAGCCGTACCCGGTATGGGCCACGAAACTCCATCGCTTTCATCGCGGGCTCCTGTTTGATCCGGCGTGAAAAGGCTACGCCGGGTGGCCGCCCCGCGTCAGTCGGTGGCGGCCTACAGCGGCCCCGGCGCTGCGCCGTTTGCGCAGCGGGTGTGCCGATCAGGCGCATCGCGACGCGACCTGCCTTGTGCCAACGACTGCAGGCTGGATATGCCCGGCGCGGTCGGCCAAACTTGCCGCCCCCACGCCGGGAATTCGCCCGGACGTCTGGCGGTCACAGGGAGCATGACATGAAGAACCTGAGCAGGATTGCCAGCGCCACGACCTGCGCATTGCTGGCGGCCGGACTGCTGGCCTGTTCCGCGGAACGCGGACCCGCCGAAGCACCGGTGCCGCCGCCGGAGCCGCAGAGCCAGAACATCCGCCAGTTCACGCTGGGCGGGATGACCGGCTTTGCGCTGCGCGACACCGCGTTCGAACTGCCCAACGACAACAAGGTGTTCGGTGTGGGCCGCAGCGCCGACGAGGTTGCGCAGGTGCTCACCGGCGCCGGGCTTCCCGCCGACCAGCTGAGTCTCTCGGTGCAGCCGCTGCTGGTCAGGGTGGGTGGGCGCATCATGCTGTTCGACACTGGCACGGGCGGCGACGGTGCCGGCCTGATGGACGCTCTGGCCGAAGCCGGCGTCGCTCCCGAAAGCATCACCGACGTCTTCATCTCGCACCTGCATGCGGACCATGTCGGAGGATTGAAGGACGGGGACGGCAATCCGGTGTTCCGCAACGCCTCCATCCGCATCTCCGCACCCGAGTGGGACACGCTTCGCGGCCTTGATGCACGCAGCGCCGCGGCATTCGGACTCAGTGAGTTCAAGGAAATCGCGATGGCCATCGGCAACGACGCCGCGCCGTTCGAGCCTGGCGGCGACGTGCTGCCCGGCATGGTGCGTGCGGTGGAGATCAAGGGCCACACACCGGGGCATTCCGCGTTCCGCATCGGCAATGGCCCGAGCGCGCTGCTCTACATCGGCGACGCGCTGCACCACCACGTGGTGTCGGTGCAGAGGCCGGAGTGGACCATCGCCTTCGATGCCGACGGCAAGGCCGCGGCGCAGAGCCGCGTCGAGCTGCTGGAGCAGCTTGCGGCCACCGGCCAGCGCATCTATGCCGTGCACTTCCCGTTCCCGGGTCTCGGCCGGATCGAGAAGCGCGATGAGGGCTACGTCTGGGTGGCCGAGCAGTAGGCGCGCGCCCCGGGGCTAGTCGGGCTGCGCCGCGTTGATGGGCCAGCCCCCGAGCTCCTGCTCCGGCGGGAACAGCCGGATCCACGCCTCCACCATGTGGATCTGCCCGCCGTGCACCTTGAACATCTCGAAGGCGGTGAGCTTGTCGGAGCCGGGGCCCCGCTGGTTCCACGACAGCCGCATCAGCACGATGCCCATGCGTTCGTCCACCCACACATCGCGCACGGTCACGCGCCCCAGCCGCTCGAAGATCGCCAGCGACTGCTCACCGATGTTGTCGCAGCCGGGATTGAAGGTGCAGCCGGGACCGGCCATCAGCGCGCCGTTCTCGATGCGATAGGCGTCCTTCGAGAACGGCGTGCCCACCGACGCGAAGCTCCTGGCGGAGTTCAGGCCGCGCGGGTAATGCATGCCGATGCGGATCGCTTCGGCCCGCGTCTCCAGCGCCGATGGCGGCGGCGCGAGATTCATGGCCTTGCTGGGCGCGCTCAAGGTATCCAGCGTGAAGATCATGCCGTCGGCGCGGCTGCGCGTGGCCACCAGCTCCAGCTCCGCGATGCGCGGGCCGTCGGCCTTCACGCGCACCACCAGGATGATTGGCGCGCCGGATTCCTCGACCATCACGCCGGCGATCGCCTGCCCGGCGCGCTCGTCGATGATGTCCTGCCGGTAGCCGCGCAACTTCGTGACGGACCGCGCCAGCCCCACCTGCGCCAGCGGCTTCTCGACGCCGTCCTCGGTCACCCGCAACGCGGGACTCACCGGCAGCTGCGCCGTGTCGCGCTCGACGAAGGCATGCAGCACATGGGTCACGAGGCTGCGCAGGCACTCGCGGTCGCAGGCCGCCTGCGGCGCGGCGGCATGCACGGGTGCGGCGGTCAGCAGCAGGCACAGCACGGCGAGCGCTTTCATCGGGTTCTCCCTGTGGAATCGCGTGACTGCGCAAGCCTACACCGGCGCGCGCAGGGGCTGGGGTAGGAACCGGTCCTACGCGATGTCGGGAAGCCTCCCGCGCCACGATTGGCCGGATCGTGCATGGTGGGCGGGGCGGCGTGCGGCGATGCTGCCCACCTCGTTGCCCCGGGGAGCCACCCATGCGCGTTCCATGTCTGCTCATCGCCGCCACCACCTGTGTTTCGCTGCCCGCGCTGGCGCAGCAGCAGGACGACAACGGCCTCACGCTCGAAGTGGAGGGCGGTGCAGTCACCAGTTCGCGCAACAAGGTGCGCATCCCCAATGAGGGCGGCACGCGCTTCGACCTGCGCGAGCTGACCGGTTCTGCGCCGGAAGCCTTCGCGCGGGCCGCGGTGACATGGAAATTCGCCGACCATCACGCGCTGCGGCTCACGGCCGCGCCGCTCGAACTGAGCGGCTCGGATGTGCTGGAGCAGGACGTGGACTTCGAAGGCAGCACCTTCCTCGCCGGCGCGCAGACCCGCGGCACCTACCAGTTCAGCAACTACCGGCTCACGTACCGCTATGACTTCAGTCCCGGCGAGCGGTGGCGATGGGGCGTGGGCGGCACGCTGTTCGTCCGCGATGCGGCGATCACGCTGCGGCAGGGCGCCCTCGATGCAACCAATGACGATGTGGGCCTGGTGCCGCTGCTGCATGTCCGCGGCGAGCGCCGGCTCGGTTCGCGCACCTCACTGGTGATGGACCTGGACGGTGCCATCGCGCCGCAGGGCCGGGCGATCGATGCCACCGTGCGCGTGGAGCGCACCTTCGGCAGCGGGCTGAAGGTGGGATTGGGCTATCGCACGCTCGAGGGCGGTGCGGACAACGACGAGGTCTACAACTTCGCCTGGCTGCACTATGCAGCGCTGACGCTAGGGTGGCAGATCCGCTGACCGGCCGGGTCAGCCCACGCCGAAGCGCATCTGCATCTGGTTGGCGTAGCGCTCGCCGGGAAGCAGCCGCGTCGAAGGAAACCCCGTCTGGTTCGGTGCGTCGGGGAAGGCCTGCGGTTCCAGGCACAGCCCGTCGCCCTGGCGGCAGGCCCGTCCGCCCTTGCCGCGGGTCGAGCCATCCAGGAAGTTGCCAGAATAGAACTGAAGCCCCGGCGCGGTGACGTGCAGTTCGAGCACGCGGCCGGATCGCGGATCCTCCAGCCGCGCGGCGCGACGCATCGTCCCGGGCTCGCCGTCGATGATGAAGTTGTGGTCGTAGCCGCGCGCATGGCGAAGCTGTTCATGCGGCGCGCGGATGCGGGCGCCCACCGGCGCTGCCTTGCTGAAATCGAATGGCGTGCCTTCGACGGGTACGCGTTCGCCGGTCGGGATCAGGTTCGCGTGCACCGGCGTGAAGCGTGTTGCATCCAGCGTGAGACGATGCGCCATCACATCGCCGTCGCCGGCCAGATTGAAGTAGCTGTGGTTGGTGAGGTTGACGAGCGTGGGCGCATCGGTGGTGGCGCCATATTCGATGGTCAGCACGCCGGCATCATCCAGCGAGAAGCGCGCCGTCACATCGACGCTCCCCGGATAGCCGCCATCGCCATCGGCGCTGTGCAGCGCCAGCACCACCGTGCCGGCGGTGGCTTCGCGGATCTGCCACAGCTGCCGGTGGAATGCGGCCGCACCGCCCCCATGCAGGTGATTGTCGCTGTCATTGCGCTCGAGCTGATGCTGGCGCCCATCGAGCTGGAAACGACCCTGCGCGATGCGGTTGGCATGCCGACCGACGCTGGCCCCGAAATAGTGGCGATGGGCGAGGTACTCGGCCGCGGTGTCGTGCCCGAGCACGACATCGGCGCGGTCGCCGCGCGCGTCGGGAACCCACAGCGCCTGCAGGGTCGCCCCCAGCGTCAGCAGCGTGGCTTCGAAGCCGGCCCCGTTGGCCAGCGTCACGGCGAAGACAGCGCGGCCATCGTCGAGCTGTCCGAAGGGTCGGGTCGTGGTGGTAGCCATGCCGCAGCAATACCAGCCCGCGGAGCCGCCTGCCATCGGCGCGCGCCGCCACTCACCAGGGTGCGGGCCGGTAATCCTTCAGGAACTGGCCCCACACCAGAGCGCCGCCGTTCGCGCCGGCGAACACCGGATCCACGATGCGTGCGGCCCCATCGATGATGTCCAGCGGCGGCGCGAAGCCTTCCTCGGCCTTGCGCGCCGCATGGACGACCGGATCTTCGTCGGTGACCCAGCCGGTATCCACCGCGTTCATGTGGATGCCGTCGCGCACGTAGTCCGGCGCGCTGGTGCGCGTCATCATGTTCAGCGCCGCCTTGGCCATGTTGGTGTGCGGATGCTTGTCCGTCTTCATCGTGCGGTAGAACTGGCCTTCCATCGCACTGACATTGACGATGTGCAGGTCGCGCGCGCCGCTGCGCGTCATCAGCGCACGCAGCCGCGCATTGAGGATGTAGGGCGCGATGGCGTTCACCAGCTGCACCTCGAGCAGTTCCGGCGTCTGCACCTCGTGCAGGCGCAGGCGCCAGCTGTTCACCTCGCGCAGGTCCACCTGCTGCTGGTCCTCGTCGAAGCGGCCCGTCGGGAAGAGCGTCTCGTCCAGGTAGTCCTCGTCCAGATAGCGACGCTGTGACAGCGCCGCGCTGTGGATCAGCCCTTCGGGCTGGCGCAGCGCGGACCTGCCGACCAGATGGCCGGCCGCTTCGGCGGGGCCAGCGTCGCCGGGCGCGCGCTGGCTTGCGCCATCGGGCGCGCCGATCAGCCGGCACAGCGCGGCGTGTGCCTCAAGCGGCGCGCGCGCGGCCGCGGGCAGCGCCGCAGCACCCATGGCTTCGCGTTCCAGCAGGTGACGGAAGAACCCGGCCGGCCGCCGCACGGTCTGGCAGGCATTGTTGAGCAGGTAGTCCAGACGCGGCAGATGGCGGGCCAGCCAGCGCGCGAACACCTCGACGCTGGGCGTGTGCCGCAGGTCCAGGCCGTGGATCTGCAGCCGGTCGCGGAACGCGGCGTAGTCGGGCTCCTGTGCGTAGCGCGCGGCGGCATCCACCGGAAACCGTGTCACCACCACCACGAACGCGCCGGCGCGCAGCAGCTTCAGCGCCGCCTGGTAGCCGATCTTGACGCGTGCCCCGGTGACCAGCGCCACCCGACCATGCAGGTCGGCGGTCTGCGAGCGCTTGGCGTAGTTGAAGTCGCCGCAGTCGCCGCACATCGAGTCGTAATAGCGGTGCACCTGCGTATAGGGCTGTTTGCAGACATAGCAGGCGCGGGCGGAGCCCAGTTGCGGCCGCGCCGCCTGATCGTGCTGCCCCGGTGGCGGCAGCCACAGCGGCGTGTAGGTATCGTGGCGGCGCTGCACGCGCAGGCCCGCGGTCTCCAGCGCGTCACGGTCGTTGCGCCGGGAGGTTTCCCGGTCGTGGCGGCGGAACGCGCGCGCCATGCGACGCAGCGCGTCGCGCTCGGGCCGCGCGACCTGGCCTGCGAGCACCAGCAGCTCACGGCGCAGGTCGGGATCGAGGCTGGCCAGGGTGCCGCGATCGGCATGCACTGCGCGCAGCACGCGCAGGCAGGCGGCAAGATCATCGGACGGCAGCGTGGGGGCCTCCTGCGGCGCGGGCGTCGCCGGGACGCCGCGGGTGCGGTCCACGCGGGCCGCTTATTCGGCGACGGGTGTCGAGGAGCGCAGGTTCAGCGACGGCAGCGGCGCGCACTCCCCGCCACGGGCGCGGCCTTCCTCGAGCACCTTGGCCGGCACTGGCTGCAGCTTCCAGACGATGCCCATCCACGACAGCACCTTCAGGATGTAATAGGTGATGTCGTATTCCCACCAGTAGAAGCCCTGGCGCGTGGACACACAGTAGTGGTGGTGGTTGTTGTGCCAGCCCTCACCCAGCGTGATGATCGCCAGCAGCCAGTTGTTGCGGCTGTTGTCGGTGGTGGCGAAGCGGCGCTTGCCGAACACGTGCGACAGCGAGTTGATCGTGAAGGTGCCATGCCACACCAGCACGGTGCTGAAGAAGAAGCCGAAGAACAGGCCCGGCGCGCCCAGCCAGAAGAATATCGCCGTGCCCAGCATGATCGGCGGCAGCAGGTGGTACTTGTCCAGGAAGCGCAGCTCCGGGAAGCGCGCCAGGTCCGGGATGTACTTCATCTCGGTCTTCTGGTTGTCCTTCTCGAAGATCCAGAACACGTGTGAGTACCAGAAGCCATCCTGCGCCACCGAATGGGTGTCATGGGCCTGGTCAGAATGGCGGTGGTGATGGCGGTGATGGGCGGCCCACCACAGCGCGCCGCGCTGTGCGCTGCTCTGCGCAAGGAACGCCAGGATGAACTGGAACACGCGGCTGGTGCGGTAGGTGCGATGCGAGAAGTAGCGGTGGTATCCGCCGGTGACGCCGAACATGCGCGCCACATACAGCACTGCGCAGCAGATGGCCGCCTCGACCGTGACGCCCGTCCAGATTGCCCCGAAAGCCAGCAGATGGATGGCAATGAAAGGGATCATGCCGACCCAATCGATGCGCCGGGCTTTCACCTGCGCCACCGGACCTGCCGTCGTCACACCTGCCGCCATGCATTGCTCCATCTTTCCGGGCCGGAATGGCCCGTGGGAACAATGCTCGCCGATGCCGGCCGGCCCGTCCGTCAGGCTTGCGTCACCGAATGTAAAAGTTGTGTCATCAATGCGACCCGCATCACCTTCTGGCCTCGGCATCGGGGACGAAGCGGTAGCCGGCGCCGCGGTGCGAGACGAAATGCAGGGGTTTCTCGGGTTCGCGCTCGAACAGCTTGCGCAGCCGCGCGATGAAGTTGTCGACGCTGCGCGTGTTCGGCGCATTGCGAAGCTTCCAGACGCGCTCCAGCAGCTCGTCGCGCGACAGCACGCGGCCCGGGTGCTGCGCGAAATAGCGCACCAGGTCGAGTTCGAGCTGCGTCAGGCGCAGCGGCTTGCCGAACGCGGTGGCCTCATGGGTGTCGAAGTCAATCACTGCCTCGCCAAAGCGCAACGTGCCCAGTGCCCGCTCCGCGGGGGGCGCATCCGCCTGCCGCCAGCCGCTGCGGCGCAGGGCCGAGCGCACCCGCGCGAGCAGCTCGGGCAGCTCGAAAGGCTTGGGCATGTAGTCATCGGCGCCGGAATCCAGGCCGCGGACGCGGTCCTCCGCGGCACTGCGTGCGGTGAGCATGATCACCGGCATGTAATGCCCGGTATCGCGCAGCTGGCGGCAGAAGCTGTAGCCGTCGCCATCCGGCAACATCACATCGAGCAGGATCAGGTCGATCGGGTCCGACTGCACCAGCTGTGCGCCGGCCTCGCGCACGGTGCGCGCATTGAGCACACGGTAGCCATCGAGCTCCAGGTTCAGCTTCAGGCCGGCCGCCAGATGGGTCTCATCCTCGACCACCAGCACCGTGGCGCGCTGGCCATTGCCGCCCGGCAGGGTTCCCTCAGGCATCAGCCGTGGCCCTCGCCGATACCCAGCGGCAGCTCGATGCGCATCGTGGTGCCCTGGTCCCTTCCCGCGGACTCCGCGCGGATGCGGCCGCCGAGGTTGCGCACCAGGCGATGCACCACGTAAAGACCGAGACCGGAGCCGCTGCGTTCGTTGACGCGCGGATCCGGGGCGCGGTGGAAGCGCTGGAAGATGCGCTTGAGCTGGTTGCGCTCGATGCCGATGCCGTTGTCACGCACCAGGATGCACAGCAGGCCCTCGGCCGGCGAGGTCACCTCGACCGCCACCTGCGGGGCGGGCCGTGAATATTTCACCGCATTGTCCAGCACGTTCTTCAGGATGATCTCCAGCGCCGTCGGGTCCGAGAAGGTTTCCAGCCGTCGGGGGGCCTGCATCGAGATGGCCGCTTCCGGCAGTTCGTAGCGCGCGCGGATGCTGGCCACGGCCGATTCCAGCAGCCGCGTCACATCGACCACGGTCCAGGTCTGCGAATGGCGACCATGCGCGATGCGGCTGGACTGCAGGATATCGTCGACGAACACCGACAGCCGCTCCACGTCGGTGAGCATCATGCGGCGCAGGCCGCCGCGCTGGTCCTCCGACAATCCCTCGCGCCCCAGGGTTTCCAGGCACAGCTTGATCGAGGCCAGCGGGCTTTTCAGCTCATGCGTGACCGAGTCGATGAACATCTGCTGGCGCCGGCCCTCGAGGATCTGCCGCACCAGCGACACGCTGAACAGCACCAGCACGCAGATGATCAGGGCCAGCGACACGGTGCCTGCCGCCAGCAGCCAGTAGTTGCTCCAGATCGCCTTGGAAACCTGCTGGTACTGGCGGATCACCAGGATCCAGCCCACCAGCACGGCAAAGGTGAGCAGCACCGACAGCACGCTGGCGACGATCGGCAGGGAGATGGAGCGGCGCGGATTCACGGGCACGGCGCCAAGCATACAGGCGGGGGAGGGGGGCGGCATCGGCGCGGCGCCGGCGTGCGGCCGGGAACCTCTAGAATGCGTCGCCCGACGTTGCGACAGGATGATTGTGGACGGACGGATCGGCCCCTTGCTGACCCTTGATGTGTGCGACGCGCTGCGCGCCGCCGCGCGCGCGGGTGTGGCGCATCTGGACTGTTCGCTGGACCTGACGCGCACGACGGTGCGGGTGGCGGTGCATCCGGAGCACTGGGAAATCGCCGGGCGGCGCTATCCGGTGCCCGCGGCCTGCAAGCCGCGCACCGTGTATCGCTGGGACGAGGCGAGCGCCGTGTTCGCACCGGTGGCGCGCTTCACCGGCTCGCTGGTGAAGCTGGTGCCGACGGACTGGGGTCCACCCACCTTCGAGATCGATGGCATCAAGATGCTGCCGACGGCGCAGGTGTCGCCGTTCGAGGATGCCGCGCGCAAGGTCGCGCTGGTCGAGCCCCGCGGGCGCGTCGTGCTCGACACCTGCGCGGGCCTGGGCTATTTCGCGCACTGGTGCCTGCAGGGGGGCGCCTCGCGTGTGCTTTCCTTCGAGAAGAACGCCGATGTGCTGTGGCTGCGCGCGAACAATCCCTGGTCACCACCCGCGGACCCGCGCCTGCAGCTCACGCAGGCCGATGTGACCGCACAGGTGGGTGCGCTGGCTACCGCGTCGGTGGGCGCGTGCCTGCACGATCCGCCGCGCTTCGGCATCGCCGGCGAGCTGTACTCCCAGGTGTTCTATGACCAGCTGGCGCGGGTGCTGCGACCACGCGGCCTGCTGTTCCACTATACCGGCGCGCCGAACCGTCTGACCTCTGGCCGCGATGTGCCGCGCGAGGTGGCCGCGCGGCTGAAGAAGGCGGGCTTCAGCGTGGCGCTGCACGGGGACGGAGTGCTGGCCCGCCGGCAGTGACCGGTCCCGGCGCAGGCCCGTGTAGGCGACCAACCCGTCCGCGATGCGGCGCTGTCTGCCGCCACGGTCGCGCGCGCCATGTCAGGCTTCGATGCAATGAGCCGCACTGCCATCTCCGTCACGCCCGCGCGCATGCAACGCACCCTGCGGCGCATCTTCCACCTCGACGCGCTGCGCGAGGGTCAGGAGGCCGTCATCCGTCGCGTGCTCGCCGGGCGCAACACCATCGCGATCATGCCCACCGGCGCCGGCAAGTCACTGTGCTACCAGTTGCCCGCGGCGCTGCTGCCCGGCCGCACGCTGGTCATCTCGCCGCTGATCGCATTGATGAAGGACCAGTGCGAACGGCTGCGGGAGATCGGCATCGCCGCGGTGCAGGTGAACAGCGCCGTGGAACCGGCCGAGTTGCGCGCGGCGGAGGAGGACATCGCCGCCGGTCGCGCGCGCATCATCTTCGCCACGCCGGAGCGTCTGGCGGGCCGCGACTTCGTGCGGCTGGTCACGCGCCATCCGGTGAGCCTGCTGACCATCGACGAGGCGCATTGCATTTCGCAATGGGGGCATGACTTCCGGCCGGCGTTCCTCGAGATCGGCAGCGCGCTGGCCGCGCTCGGGCGACCCACCGTGCTGGCACTGACCGCCACGGCGTCGCAGCCGGTCATCGACGACATCGGCACGCAGCTCGACCTGCAGGACTTCAAGGTCATCAACACCGGCGTCTACCGGGCGAACCTGCACTATGAGGTGGAACAGGTCACCAGCGAGGAGGAGAAGCGCGCGCGCATGTTGCAGCGGGTGCGCGAGCAGGATGGCAGCGGCATCATCTACACCGCCACGGTGAAGGCCGCCAACGAGGTGCACGAGGCGCTGGTGGCCGAGGGCCTTCCGGTGACGCTGTATCACGGTCGCCTGCCGCCAGGGGCGCGCCGCGACAACCAGGATGCCTTCATGTCGGGCGCGGCGCGCGTGATGGTCGCGACCAATGCCTTCGGACTCGGCATCGACAAGGCGGACATCCGCTTCGTGCTGCACTACCAGATGCCGGGCGGCCTCGATGCCTACTATCAGGAATCAGGCCGCGCCGGCCGCGACGGCGCCAGCGCGCGCTGCCTGCTGCTGTATCTGCACCGGGACCGCGCCGTGCAGCAGTTTTTCCTGGCGGGCAAGTACCCGGCGCTCGAGGATGTGGTTGCGGTCTACCGCGCGCTGCGCGATGCGCCACCGCAGGGCACCGCCGCCTGGACGCTCGCGGCGCTGCAGAAGTCGCTGGACCGTCCGCGCTCGAAGGTGCAGGTGGCGCTGAGCCTGCTGCGCCACCAGCGCGTGGTGCGCCAGGACCGGGGCGGTGCCCTGGCGCTGCTGGATCACCAGCTCGAGGACGACGCCCTCGATGCCCTGGCGCAGTCCTACCGGCAGAAGCGCGAGGCGGATCGCGCCTCGCTCGAGCAGATGACCTTCTATGGCCAGACCGGCTACTGCCGATGGCGCGTGATGCTGGAGCATTTCGGGGAGGCGGAGCGCATCGTGCGCTGCGGACACTGCGACAACTGCGAGCGCATGCAGGCCGAGGAGCATCGCCCGGCCACCGTCCCCATGCTGGTGAGGCCGCCGCTGCGCAAGCCCAACCCCGAACCCCTGCGCACCGCGCTGTTCGATGCCGGCGCCAGCGTCAAGGTGCCGAGGTACGGCATCGGCATCGTGGAAGAGGCGGACGGCCGCACCGTCACGGTGCGCTTCGCGAACGGGTCCACGCGCTGCTTCCTCGGCAGCTACGTGCATGCGGCGCGCTCGCGGCGGGCAGTTCGCCAGCAGGCGTAGGCATCGAAGGCCCCCGGGCCTGCGGCATCGCTGACGGGTGCGTCAAGCCAGTCCCGGCCGAATCGGGGAATCCCCGGTCCGCACACTCTTCGCGACGCAGTGCCTTTCGCGGATATCAGACGCACGTCCAGATCGGCCCGCGACTGGACAGTACGATTCCCGTCGGTTCGTACTGTAGCGCGAGGCAATGCCTTACAACATCGTCGAGGACATCCGTCCCAGGGGCCTGCGCTTCGTGTCGCGCATCCATCGCATGCGCATGCTCGGCACGCTGCTGTGCGCGTTGCCCATTGCCTCGGTGCTGCTGGAGCGCGCGGCACCGGCCCCGTACTGGATGCTGCTGTTCGCCAATGCGCTGGTGTGGCCGCAGCTGGCCCTGTGGCTCGGGCGGCGCGCGCGCGACCCGGTCGCGACAGAGATGCGATCACTGGTGATGGATTCGGCCTTCGGCGGCGCATGGATCGCCGCCACGGCCGTCAGCGCCGGTCCCGCCGCGGTGTTCGTCACGCTGCTGACCGCCGACAAGATCGCCGCGGGCGGCCCGCGCCTGCTGGTTCGTTCGACGCTGGCGCTGCTGGCCGGGTTCAGCCTGACCTGGCCGCTGCTCGGCATGCCGGTGCAACCGGCCACGTCGTCCCGCACCTTGCTCGCCTGCCTGCCGTTCATGTTCGTCTACACCGTCGCGCTGAGCATGCTGACCTACCGGCTGCGCGGCCAGGTGCTGCTGCGCAATCGCGAGCTCAGCCTGATGGCCCGCATGGATCCGGTGATGCAGGTACCGAACCGACCCCATTTCGAGGCGGTCGCGACGCTGGAGCTGACCCGCTTCCACCGCTCCGCGCGGGCCGCGTCACTGCTGCTGATCGATGTGGACCGGTTCAAGGCCATCAACGACCAGTTCGGTCATGGCACCGGCGATCTGGTGCTCAAGCGCGTGGCCGCGACGCTGCGCGAGACCGTGCGCGACGTCGATGTACCGGCCCGCTACGGCGGCGACGAGTTCGCGGTGCTGCTGGTCGATACGGGCCAGACCCAGGCGCTGGTCGTCGCCGAGCGCCTGCGCGAGGCGGTCGCGCGACAGACCTTCATCGGCAAGCCCGGGCTCGGCTGCTCGCTGAGCATCGGCGTCGCGGAGGCCGCGCGCAGTCACACCTGCATGGACTCCTGGGTGCAGGCGGCGGATGACGCGCTGTACCGGGCGAAGGAGGGGGGCCGCAACCGCGTGGAAGCGGCCCGCATCGATCCGCGGGGTGACCGCCAGCGCGCGGCAGGCCCCTTGGCGGCGTGAGACTGAGGCCCGCGCGCCCGGTCGGCGCAGCAGGCGGCTGACGCCTGTGGACGTCAGCCGCGCGCTGGCTACAGGTCCAGCTGCACCGACACGTAGTACCGGCGCCCGAGCACGTCGTAGAACTGCGCATTGGTCTGGCCGACCGCGTCCGTGGTCCCGGGATTGCGTCCGACCACCTCCGGCTTCAGGTCGAGCACATTGTCGATGCCACCGCGCAGTGACACGCGTTCGCTGATCCGCACGCTGCCGAAGGCATCGAGCATCTGGTAGCTGCCGGCGCCCTGGACGGTGGTGTCCGGATCATTGGCGTAGTTGGCCGACTCGATGCTGGGCAGATACCGGTGGCGAAGGCCGGCGCTCCAGCCGCCCTGCGAATACGTCGCCGTCAGGAAGGTGCGGTAGTCGAACTGGCCACCCTCGGCCAGCGTGCCCGTGCTGTCGATGAAGGCGTCATCCGGGCTGACCTGGTCGCGGTAGTAGTCGAGGATGTTGACCACGCCGTTCAGCCCGATGCGTCCGGGGCCTGCCGGGAAGCTCCAGTTCATCTGCACGTCGAAGCCGGCGGTCTCGATGCCGCCGAGATTGAAGTACGGTGTATCGACCGTCGCGCGGTAGCCTTCGTTGTCGCGCGAGATCAGCTGGCAGAACTCGTTGTTGATGTCATAGGTCGGATTGCTGCCGTCGCGGTTCAGGCATTTGGAATACACGCTCCACGGATTGGTCGGCGCGATGGCATCGGTGATCTTCACCTGGTACCAGTCCACCGCGAGCGTCGCGTTGGCGAACAGGCCGTCGAAGGGTGAGGTCAACACCACGCCAACGGTCCACGTCTTCGCCTCCTCGTTGCGCAGGGCCGGGTTGCCGGTGATGTTGACCAGTTCCAGCTGGAACGGCGTGTCGAAGGGCCCGACGATGTTGTTGGGGAAGTTCGGGTCCGTATGCCAGGGGGACTGGTTCACATCGCCGCGCGAGCGGTTGATCAGGTCGCTGCACAGCCCGATGACCTCCGCCCGGTTCGTCGTGTTGCCGGGGTGGTTGCCCCAGTCGGTGTTGGTGGTGTTGGACATGCAGGGGTCAGCGCCCGGGAAGCCCACCACCTGGGTGGTCGCGCCGGTGAACAGCTCCGCGACATTGGGCGCGCGGTTGGCGAGCTGGTAGCCACCGCGCAGCCGCACGCCATCGACCACGGTCCAGTCCGCCAGTCCCTTGTAGGTCCAGATCGAACCGGCCGTGTTGTAGTCGGACCAGCGCGCGCCGACCTCGAGGTTCAGCTGCCGGAATCCCGGCACATTCGCGAGCACTGGCACCAGGAGTTCGCCATAGATCTCCGACACCCGGGTCTCGCCGCCAGTGCGGCTGGTCGGGAACAGGCCGATGGGATAGTTGGTGGAGGGTCGGGTGAGCTGGTCATCCGGGCGCCATTCGTACTGGTTCTTGCGCCAGCTCGCGCCCAGCGCCGCGCCGAGCGTACCGGCGGGCAGCGTGAACAGGTCGCCGGTGAAGTTCGCCTCGGCCACGTCCTGCCGCATCTCGGTGCCATGCTTCATGCTGCCGGAGATCGCGTCGATGCAATCCTGCGACGGCTCGAAGTCCTGGAAGATCGGCAGTCCGGTGGTGCACTTCAGTTCGAAGAACAGCGGCGGACCAGCGCTGCGGAGCAGGTTGGCGCCGAAGTTCGGGGCGGCCATGACCGCACGATAGTTCTGCAGCCCGGGAAAGCCACTCATCTGGGTCATCAGCGAGGTCTCGCCATGCGAGAAATAAGCCTCGTAACGCCAGCCACTGTCGAACAGCCGGCCCTCCAGGCCAGCCACCACCTGGTACATGTCCGTTTCATTCTGCGTGGAGCGCGGACCGGCGAAGTCCAGCGTGCGGGCGATCGTATAGGGCGCAGTGGGGTTCGGCCGTGAGTCAAGCAGGGTCTGCAGATCCTCCGGAAGCGGGCGTCCGTCCACCGGCACCGTTGCGGCCCACTGCGAGGAAGCCGGCGCATAAGTGAGCACGGTATCCACCTTCATGCTCGACAGGTTCGCCTGCAGGAAGGCGGACACGTGGTCGTTGAGGTCGTAGCGCGCGTTGGCAAAGACCGAGTAGCGTTCCAGCGGCGTGGTGATCGACTGGTTCAGGTTGTTCGCGCTGATCAGGCCCGGGATGGGGGTGCCGCTGCCCAGCGCCTTGAACTCGTCATTCAGCAATCCCTGGTAGCCGATGCCCGGGTTGTTGGCCGAGTTCAGGAAAATCTCGCCGTTCGGGGTGGCATACACCGATTCACTGGCGAACGTGGGGCGGGCGCCGAACACCGACTGGAACGCGGCGTCCGTGGGGCGGTTGCCGGCGAAATCCACCTGGCTGAAGGGCAGCGCCTCTCCGCCTGGCGTGTTCACATCGCGCCAGCCTTCGACATAGAAGCGCCGCTCGCTGGCCATCAGCGCCTTGCGGTCCGTGTAGGTGATGCCGAGCATCGCGTTGCCGCGGCCATCGGCGAAATTGCCGCCCATCAGCGCGCTGATGCTGCTTTCCTGCCCGCCACCTTCCTCGGTGAGCATGGTCTGCGCATTCAGGCTCAGGCCCTGGAAGTCGCGCTTCATCTTGAAGTTCGTGACGCCGCCCATCGCGTCGGCGCCATAGGTGGCCGAAGCGCCGCCGCTGATGATCTCGACGCTTTCCACCGCGGCGGAGGGAATGGAGTTGATGTCCACCAGCAGCAAGGCGTTGGCGGGCTGCGCGCGGCGGCCATCCACCAGCACCAGGTTGCGGTTGGCCCCGAGGCCGCGCAGGTTCAGCGTCACGATGCCGGGGTTGTTGAACGCGCTGGGCTGCACGTCACCGGCGCTGAACATGGTCTGCGAGGGCACGAACTGCGGCAGCTGGTTCAGCATGCTCTCGACCGCCTGCGAGCTGCTCTGCTCCAGGGTCTCTGCGCCGACCGTCACCACCGGGCTAGGCGAGACGAAATCCCGTCGGACGATGCGCGAACCGGTCACGGTGACTTCGGCCAGCGTGGTATCCGCCGCGGCGGTACTTTCGGCGGACCACGACACCGGCGGATGAAGGGCTGCGGTGCCAAGCACGGCGGCCACGGCCGCACGGACGGAGATCCTGTGGCGCGGATTGTTCATGTCATCTCCCCTGAAGAGCCGTTGATGTTCTTGTCGACATGCGCCCTGCAGGGCGCTGCCCTTCTGCGATGACAGCATGGGCGGCTCCGGTGACGCAACAAAATCCCGGCTCATGCGTCATTTCCGGATCGCGGCGTTCCGGAAACGATGGGATAACCAATCGATGCTCACCCGCGCTTCAGGGGCGCAGCGCCCGGCTCCGGATGAACTGCGAGACGATCCATTTCTCGCCGCGCGTCGGTGGGCGACCGGCGTGGAGCGTGCGCCGGTCGGGCGAGAGTTCCGCGGTGGCATTGACGAACACCAGCGCATCGCCGCACCGCCCCCGGTGTCGAATTGCCAGCCGGGGAAACTCTGTCTCCCCGCCGTCGTAGTCGTCGTTCAGGTAGATCAGGAAGGTCGCGATGCGCTGCCCGTTGCGCTGCAGTTCGGCGGCATAGTCCGGCGTGCGGTCCGGATCGACGAAGTCGTAATGGTCGGCGATCTGCTCGCCGGGGTTGTAGTGGAGGATGGCAACGGGCTCGAGCTGCCGCGGATCGACCTGGCAGGCCACCGCGATGCGGGTCTGCACCAGCGCGAGGATCAGCTCGATCGCCGCCACGTCGAAAGTGGCCTGCGTGTTGCTCCGGTGCGGATCGATGATGTCGCGGCGGCCGACCGGGTCGTACACCCGTGCGGGCTGCAGCCGGTGCAGGGCCCCCGGGATCAGCGCCGCGCACACTTCCGGACGCAGCAACGCGTCGATCCGGCGCACGACCGGATCGGCACTGAGCAGTTCGCCCCGGGGCGGCTTCCGCCAGCCCGCCACATCGACGGCGGCGGCCAGTCGCTGCCAGTCCGGTCGGTCCAGAGCCGCCTGGTGCCGCGCCAGTTCGCGGTCATCGCACAGGGCCAGCAGGTGCACGCGGGCCGGTGCCCAGCCAGCCTCGGCGGACCGCGCCAGCCAATGAAGTCCCAGGGGTACGTCGGGCGGGCGATTGACGCCGAGCGCGAGGATGCCGGCCGCGCGGGCGGCGGCCTGTGCATCGCCAGCGGCCAGTGCGTCGCCGATGAAGCGCAGGCCCTCATCGGGCATCAGCGGCGCCGCATTGCCGGACAGCAGGCGCAGTCCGAGCGCACGCGTGCTGGGCACATCGCCGGCCCGCACGCCGCGCGCCAGTTCGTTGATGGCGCCATCGTGGTCGCGCACGGCATCGCGCTGCGCGGCCCGCTGCGTGAACGCGGAGATTGCCGGCGTCAGGCCGGGCGCCGTTCCTGTTTCCATGCCATTCCCCCGTGCGCCGATCCTTGCAATTCGCGGCACGCAGAAGCAAGCCCAACTGGTGCGCACGAGGGTCGGGCCAGACGGTAGGATGGCGCGCCCAGGACCAGAAGAAGGCCACGCACCTGGAACCCACCGCCCAACCGAGCACGACCCGCGCCGCTGTCCCTGCGCGCCCGTCCCTCAAGGTCGGTGAACGTCTGTTGGCACGGCTGCGCGCGCTGCGCGGCGCTTCGCTCGAGCGCCGCATCTTCGTGGTCGCGGCAGCGAGCCTCTTGCCGCTGGCCATCCTGTCCAGCGTCACCCTGGTCACTGCGGCGCGCGACCAGAAGGCCCGCCTGCTCGATGCGCACACCCAGACCGCGCGGACACTGTCGACGGCGGTGGACTCGCAGATCCAGAGCGCGGTGGCATCGCTGGATGCGCTGGCCGCGAGCCCGCGTCTCGCGCAGGCCGATCTGCCCGCGTTCCAGCGCGAGCTGCGCGAACTGCTGAACCGGCGCAGCGGCTGGCTGAACGTGGTGCTTTCCACGCCCGACGCGCGCCAGGTCATGAACGCGCTGTCGCCCCTGCACCGGGCGCTGCCGCCGCCGCTGGGTGCCGAGGCGGTGCTGGCGGCCGCGGGCAGCGGCCGGCCGGTGGTCTCCAACCTCGTGCCGAGCCTCGTGCTGCAGCAGCAGGCCTTCGGCGTGAACATCCCGGTCGCGATGGGCGGTGAACCGCGCTTCGTGCTCACCGCCGTCATCAGTCCTGCATCGCTGTCTGAAATGGCGGCGCGGCATCCCGTGCCCGAAGAGGGCGTCGTGACGATCGTCGATCGCAACCAGCACGTGGTTGCCCGCTCGCGCAACGCGCAGCAATGGCTGGGCCGTGCCGCCTCGGGACCACTGCTGGCCCGCCTGCAGGGGTCGCGACCCAGCGGCTGGGTGGAATCCCTGACACTCGACGGCGCGCCGGTCTATTCGGTCTATCACACCTCCTCGTCCTCGGGCTGGAGCGT
The DNA here is from genome assembly GCA_964632365.1 of uncultured Steroidobacteraceae bacterium. Taxonomy (GTDB): domain Bacteria; phylum Pseudomonadota; class Gammaproteobacteria; order Steroidobacterales; family Steroidobacteraceae; genus ZC4RG30. The sequence continues at coordinate 2,990 of CAZWDR010000020.1, read as the reverse complement.
GATCATCGGCATGCCCCGGGGCAACATCGATTCGCCGCTGCGCTGGTCCTATCTCGCCTTCGGCGCCTCCATCGCCATCTCGGTGATCCTCGGCCTGCTCGCCGCGGGAGGCGCCGGCCGCACCATCGTGCGTCCGGTGCGCGAGCTGGAATCCTCCGCGGCGAGTGTCGGGCGTGGCGAACCACCGCGCGTGCCGGTCACCGCGCTGCCCGAGGTGCGCAGGGTCGGGGAGGCGCTGGTCAGCGCGCACCTGCAACGTGAGCAGGCGCTGCATCGGGAGCGCGATGCGCGGCGCGGTGCCGAGCAGGCCAGCAAGGCCAAGGACGAGTTCCTGGCCATGCTCGGCCATGAGCTGCGCAACCCGCTGGCGGCGATCTCGACCGCCGCGCATCTGCTCGAGCGCCAGCGCGACGAGCTGAAGCCCCTGCACGCCAATGCCGTGGCCATCGTGACGCGCCAGGCCCGCCACCTGGCGCGCATGACCGACGACCTGCTCGACGCCGGACGCATCGTGCTCGGCAAGATCGCACTGGACCGCGCGCCGATGGATCTGGCGCATTCGGTGCAGGCCGCCATGGCCGCGCTGCGCAGTGGCGGGCAGCTCGAGGGCCATGTGGTGTCGGTCGAGGCAGCGCCCGCCTGGATCATCGGCGATGCCACGCGGATCGAGCAGGTGACCCTCAACCTCGTCACCAACGCGGTCAAGTACACGCCGCAGGGCGGCGCGATCCGTGTCGAGGTGTTCCGCGATGGCGCGGATGCGGTGCTGCGCGTCTGCGACGCGGGGCTGGGGCTCGATGCAGAACTGCTGTCACGGGTGTTCGACCTGTTCGTGCAGGGCGAGCGTTCGATCGACCGTTCGCAGGGCGGCCTTGGCATCGGGTTGACGCTGGTGCGCCGCCTGGCCGAACTGCATGGCGGCACAGTGGCCGCACGCAGCGACGGCGCCGGGTGCGGAACCGAATTCATCGTGCGACTGCCGGCCATCGAGCCGCCGCACCCGACGCCGTCACCGGCGCAGGCGTCGCGTTCCGTGCCGGCGCTGCGCATCGCGCTGATCGAGGATAACGAGGATGTGCGGGGCGGGCTGCGTCAGTTGCTCGAGCTCGACGGCCATGCGGTGCTCGAGGCCGGCGACGGGCGCGCCGGCCTTGCGCTGCTGCGTTCGCGCGACGTGGACGTGGCGCTGGTCGACATCGGCCTGCCGCTGCTCGGTGGGCTCGAGATCGCGCGCACGGTGCGCGCGGAAGGACGCCGGGGGCTGGTGATGATCGCGATGTCCGGTTACGGCGGCGACCGCGACCGCGCGCGGGGCCTCGAATCCGGCTTTGACGCCTACCTGGTCAAGCCGGTGGAGCCACGGGTGCTGAAGGCTGCGCTGGAGGCGAAGTTCGCGGTGGGTCCGCCCTGAGGCCGGCAGCACGTCGTTGCGGGCGGCTGTGCTAGCGTTGCGGTCCCTGCCCGTCATTCCGTTGAAGCCCATGCCCCAGTTGCCCAACGCCTGCCTGATCGCCGGCCTCGCCCTGGCCGGTTGCGCCCCCTCGGCCGACACGCCCGCTGAAGATCCCTACGCCTGGCTCGAGGAAGTGGAGGCGGAGCGATCGCTCGACTGGGTGCGCGCCCGCAATGCCGCGGCCGAGGCGGAACTTGCCGCGACCGACGACTTCCGGCGCACGCGCGCCGACATCCTCGCCATCCTCGATTCGGACGAGAAGATTCCCGGCGTGGAGAAGATCGGCAGCTGGTACTACAACTTCTGGAAGGACCGGAACCACGAGCGCGGCATCTGGCGTCGCACGACGCTCGAGGAATACCGCAAGCCGCAGCCGAAATGGGAGACGGTGCTCGACCTGGACGCGCTGAATGCCGCCGAGGGCACCAAGTGGGTGTGGCATGGCGCGAATTGCCTGAAGCCGGAGTACACCCGTTGCCTGATCGCACTGTCGCCGGGCGGCTCCGACGCCGACGTGACGCGCGAATTCGACCTCACGTCGAAGACGTGGGTGAAGGAGGGGTTCTTCCGTCCCGAGGCCAAGGGCGCGCTCGACTGGATCGATCAGGACACCGTCTATGTGTACACCGACTTCGGTCCGGGCACCCTGACCAGTTCGGGCTATCCGAACATCGTGAAGGAATGGCGGCGCGGCACGCCGCTGGCCGGGGCGAAGACGGTCTATGAAGGCCAGCCGGGCGACATGTACATCGCCGCCATGCGCGATCACACGCCCGGCTTCGTGCGCGACTTCGTCAGCCGCACGATCGCGTTCTACAAGGACCAGCTGTACCTGCGCCGCGCCGACGGCACGCTCGCGCGCATCGATGCGCCGGATTCGGCGCAGAAGAGCGTGCACCGCGAGTGGCTGGTCTTGCAGCTGCGCGAGCCCTATGAGACCGGCGGACGTACCTGGCCCGCCGGCGCGCTGATCGCTGCACGCTTCGACGACTTCATGGCGGGCAAGCGCGACTTCACCGCGCTGTTCGAGCCCACCGGCAACACCTCGCTCGCCGGTTACACCTGGACGCGCGACCACCTGGTGCTGAACGTGATGGAGGATGTGAAGAACCGGCTGTCGGTGCTGACGCCGGTGGAGGGCGGCTGGAAACGCAGCCCCTTCGAGGGCGCGCCGGCCTTCGGCACCATCGACGTGCAGGCGGTGGATGCGGACACCAGCAATGCGGTCTGGCTGGTCAGTGCGGATTTCATCACGCCCACCACGCTGTCGATTGCGGAGGTCGGGCAGAAGCCGGTGGTGCTGAAGTCCAATCCCTCGTTCTTCGACGGCTCGCGGCATGTGATCGAACAGCATTTCGCGGCCTCGGCCGACGGCACGCGCGTGCCGTACTTCCTGGTCCGTCCGAAGGATCTGGCCTTCGACGGCACGGCGCCGACGTTGCTGTACGGCTACGGCGGCTTCGAGGTGTCGATGATGCCCAGCTATTCGGCCGGCGTCGGCAAGGCGTGGCTGGAGAAAGGCGGGGTCTACGTGCTG
>CAZWDR010000019.1:0-32890 GCA_964632365.1 uncultured Steroidobacteraceae bacterium | reverse complement strand
GCCGCGTCTGGCGTGGCAACCGGCTCGCCGGCCACATGCATGCCCGGCGGCAATGGCTTGATGGTGTGCCAGGTGCCCACCCCCGCGCACAATGCCAGCAGCGCCCAGGCCGCAGGCCGCCAGCGGCGACGCGGGCGGGACGAATTGCCAGGAGGGATGCGGGCGTCTGCGCGGATCAGGCGCTGCCATCGCGGGCGGCGCGCGACTCGTCCGTGAATCCGGGGAACGGCGACCGGCCGCTGCCGACCTGGCGCGACAGCATCGCGCCCAGGTCCTCGATGGAGCACGGATCGCCGAACAGTCGACCCTGCGCGAAATTGCAGCCGGCCTCGCGCAGGAACTGCAGCTGGCCTTCGGTCTCGACGCCCTCGGCGACCACGTCCATGCCGAGGCTGCGGCCCATCTCGATGATGGTGCGCACGATGGTGGCATCGTTGCGGTCGATGTTGGCGTCGCGCACGAACGACTGGTCGATCTTCAGCGTGCCGATCGGGAACTGCTGCAGCGCAGACAGCGACGAATAGCCGGTGCCGAAGTCATCGATCGACAGGTGCACGCCCAGCGCGGCCAGTTCCTTCAGCATCCCGATGGTGCGCTTCGGGTTCGCCATCAGCGTGGTCTCGGTGATCTCCAGCTCGAGGTTCGCCGGCGACACGCCATGGCGCTCGAACACCGACTGGTAGTCGAGGATGAAGCTCGCCTGGCGCAGCTGCTTCAGCGACAGGTTCAGCGCGATGCGTCCCGGCGCCCGGCCACTGCTGGCGAGCTCGCGGTAGTCGAGGCAGACGCGGTTGAGCACCCACTCGCCGATGGTGGAGATCAGGTTGTTCTCCTCCGCCAGCGGGATGAACTGCGAGGGCGGGATGTCCCCATGGCCGGGCAGGCGCCAGCGCAGCAGCGCCTCGGCACCGATGATGCGCCCGTCGGTCACATCGACCTTCGGCATGTAGCGGATCACGAACTCCTCGCGCTCGATGGCGCGCTTGAGCTTGCTCTTCAGCATCAGCCGCTCGACCGAGGCGGCGTTCATCTCCGGGGAGTAGAACGCGCAGGAGTTGCCGCCGTTCTGCTTGGAGTAATACATCGCCGCGTCGGCATTGCGGATGAGGTCGATGACGTTCTCCGCATCGCGCGGGCACAGCGCCACGCCGATGCTGGCCGACAGGAACACCTCCTGCCCGCCCACATAGAAAGGCTGCGACACCGCGCCGAGGATCTCGCCCGACAGGTGCCGCACCACCTCGCGCGCGGTGCTCTCGGAGATGCCGTCGATGAACAGCGCGAACTCGTCGCCGGCGAGGCGGCCGAGCACGGTGTCAGCGGGCAGCGTGGCGGTGAGCCGCTCGGTCAGCGCCTCGAGCACCCGGTCGCCCGCGCCGTGGCCGAAGGTGTCGTTCACTTCCTTGAAGTGGTCCATGTCCAGGTACAGCAGCGCAAGGCCCGTCTTCGCGCGCAGCGCGCGCGCGATGGCCTGCTGCAGCAGGTGCTGGAACTGCATGCGGTTCGGGATCTTGGTCAGCGCGTCATAGCGCGCCAGATAGCGGATGCGCCGCTCGGCCCGCTTGCGGTCGGTGATGTCGCGGGCCACATAGATGCGGCCCTGGAAGTTCGGGTCGCCGCTGTCGAGTTCGGAGCCGGAAAACGACACCGGCAGCGTCTGGCCGGAGGCGTTGCGCAGCACCGCCTCGCCGGTGTCCGCCGCCCGCTGCACGCGCTCGGTCTCGGACAGCTCCGGCGAATGCAGCAGCGAACCGATGTGCCGGTCGACCAGCTTCGCATTGTCCGCGCCGGTCAGGCGCTGCGCGGCAAGGTTCGTGGACCGGATGCTGCCGTCGGCGCGCACGACGAACACGGCATCGACCATGCTGTTGAGCACGTTGTCGAGATAGTTCTTCGTGATCGTGGTGTCGGCCAGGCTCTTGCGCATCTGGTCGACGGTGCGCTGCAGGTCACCCAGTTCGTCGTTGCGCACCGCACGCACCGACTGGGTGAAGTCGCCCTCGGCCATGCGATGCGTGGTGTCGTTCAGTTGCTGCAGCGCGCTGGAGAGACGACGGCCGACCAGGAAGGCCAGCCATGTGGCGCCGCCGATGGTGACGAAGGCGAGCGGGATCGCCACCGAGCGGGAGATACCCGGATCGCGCAGCACGGTCGCCACCCCAAAAAGTCCGACCATCAGCAGCAGTCCGAAAGCTGCGCCGAACAGGGCGAATTTGGTCTTCAGACTGCGCAAAGTCGCAAGATGTTAACCTTGACAACCAACCGGGGCCAGCGCCGCCAGCACACCGCGACCCATGCTGATATTTTCGCCAGACGAACTCATTGGCCGCGCGCGCACGCATATCATCGATCTCCCCGACCTCGGCTGCAGCCTGCATCACGCCGTTGCCGGACCTTTCCGCGCCCTGCGGCAGGCGGCGCTGGACGACGGAATCGACCTGCGCGCGTTCTCGTCGTTCCGCGATTTCGACCGCCAGCTGGCCATCTGGAATGCCAAGGCGCGCGGCGAGCGGGAGCTGCTCGGGCCCGACAGCCAGGTGCTCGACGCGCACGCAATGGATGAGGCGTCGCGCGTGCGGGCCATCCTGTGCTGGTCCGCGCTGCCGGGCGCCAGCCGGCACCATTGGGGCACTGATTTCGACGTGATGGATGCCGCGGCGATGCCCCCCGGCTACCGGCTGCAGGTGATCCCCGCGGAGTACGCGCCGGACGGGGTGTTCGGGCGGCTGTCCGCCTGGCTGGACGCGCATGCAGCCGCGTTCGGCTTCTATCGACCCTACGCCACGTGGCAGGGCGGCGTGCGTCCCGAGCCCTGGCACCTGAGCCATGCGCCGACCGCCAGTGCGGCACTGGCGCAGTTCCCGGTGGACGACCTGCGGCAGGCGCTGCAGGCGGCGCAACTGGAGGGTTTCGCGTCGATCGCGCCGCAGCTGCCGGCGCTGGTGGCGCAGTACGTGTTCGCGGTGGATCCGCCGCCGGCGGCGGCGCTGGTCGCCAGCTAGCTGCCGCGCGGGTGGCGCGCCCAGGCGCGCCGCAGGTACGTGGACATCAGTCCGCGCACCGTGTTGAGCGGATCGGGCTGCGCGGTGTAGACCTGCGGCGTGCGCCGAAGCATGCGCCAGCTCTCCCCGCGCAGCACCTGGCGCAGGAAGTCGAGGCTGCGCTGGATGGATTCCATGTAAGGGTTGCGGCCGTCATAGAGCGCCTCCACATAGTGGTAGGCGCTGCCAAAGGCGCCATCGAGGCGCTTGACGATCGTGTCCTGCATGAACTGCGGCGTCTGGCGCAGCAGGTCGAGGCCGGAGGCATAGCGCACGCCGGTGTCACCGGTGTCGCTGACCGACAGCGCCACGCCGCCGAGCACGAACTCCGGATAGAGCCGGTCGCGGCATTTCTCCAGGTAACAGCGGTCGGCCATCTGGGCGATCATGTCGGCGGTGCCCAGCAGGTGCCCGAGCGCCGTGTCGCGCGGGTCGGTGACCACGCTGCCGATCTGATCGAAGGTCTTCTCGTAGCCGGTGAAATGCACCAGCTCGGCACTGAGCGGTGCCCACTGCGCATAACCCACCGACGGCAGGTAGTAGTTCATGAACTTCGCGCTGCGCGAGACATGGTTGCGGGTGAACTCGGCGCCGTTCTGCGCCTCCTCGCCCTTCTCGCGCAGGTAGCCGATGTCATGGAACAGCGCCAGGAAGATGCCCAGTGCGCCGCGCTCGGCACCCAGGGCCAGCGGCGTGCCGCGGTGCTGGCGCTCGTAGCCGACGATCAGCCGGGCCATCGCCAGCGTCACATCCAGCGTGTGCTGCTGGTCGTGATAGACCGTGTCGACGCCGAAGTAGCCCGGCATGCGGCCGGTGAACGCCAGCTCGAAATCATGGAAGGCGCGGGCCACGGGGCCGAAATACATGCCCGGCCAGGTGGCCAGGAACAGCGCACTGACCGCATCGCGCACGTCAGGCGCGGAGGACACCCGCACGGTGTTGGTGACGTCGTAGTCGCTGCGGCGGGGGCTGTACATGGAAGAAGTCTAGGGACCGCCCGCTGCCCCGCACACGACGCATTCCGCAGTTTGCGTCACAAAAATCGCGTTCTTCTGTCAAATCGCGGGCTGTTGACGCGTCTTCAGGCGATGCCATGCAGGCGCAGCAGCGGCTGGATGTCCGGCGCCCGGCCGCGGAAAGCGACGAAGGCGTCCAGCGCATGGCGGCTGCCGCCGCGCGACAGGATGGCATCGACGAACCGGCGCGCGGTGGCGCGGTCATAGATGCCGGCCTCCTCGAAGGCGGCGAAGGCATCGGCCGACAGCACCTCGGCCCACTTGTAGCTGTAGTAGCCGGCCGCATAGCCGCCGGCGAAGATGTGGCTGAAGCTGTTGGGATAGCGGTTCCACTCCGGCACGCGGATCACCGCCACTTCGCCGCGCACCTCATCGAGGATCTGCGCGATGCGCGCGCCCTGCGCCGGGTCGTATTCGGCATGCAGGCGGAAGTCGAACAGCGCGAACTCCACCTGCCGCAGCGTGGCGAGGCCCGCCTGGAAGCTGCGGGTGCGCAACAGCTGCGCGATCTTGTCCTCCGGCAGCGGCGAGGCGTCGACCACATGCGCGGTCATGCCGCGCAGCACCTCCGGCTGCCAGGCGAAGTTCTCCATGAACTGGCTGGGCAGCTCGACGGCATCCCAGGCCACGCCGTTGATGCCGGCGATCGAGGGATAGCGCACGCGCGTCAGCAGATGGTGCAGGCCATGCCCGAACTCATGGAACAGCGTCACCACGTCATCGTGGGTGAGCTGGGCGGGCTGGCCGGCCGCGCCAGGCAACGCGTTGCAGACCAGATAGGCCACCGGCAATGCGCGGCCGCTGCCGAGCTCCTTGCGGCCCACGCAGTCGTCCATCCATGCGCCGCTGCGCTTGTTGGGCCGGGCATAGGGATCGAGGTAGACCCCGCCGATCACCGCGCCACCGGCATCCAGGATGTCGTAATAACGCGTGTCTGCATGCCACACCGGCACATCGTCGCGCGGCACGAAGCGCACATCGAACAGCCGCTGCACGACGCCGAACAGCCCGTCGAGCACGCGCGGCAGCGGGAACCAGGGACGCAGTTCCTCCTGCGAGATGCTGTAGCGCTGCTCCTGCAGGCGCTCGGAGTAATAGGTGATGTCCCAGGCATCCAGCGGACGGCCGGCGAACGCCGTGAGCTCGGCCAGTTCGCGCTCGGCGGCCGGACGCGCGGCCCGGGCCAGCTGGCGCAGGAAGTCCATGACCTCCTCGACGCTGCGCGCCATGCGCCGCGCCAGCGCGTACGCGGCATAGTTCGGGTAGCCCAGCAGCTGGGCCGCTTCATGGCGCAAAGCCAGCAGCGACTCCATCACGGCGCTGTTGTCGAACTTCGCCGGCGTCGGCCCGGTGGTGGCGGCACGGGTGCTCCACGCGCGATAGAACGCCTGGCGCAGCGAGGCGGAGTGCGCGTCGGTGACCACGGCCACATAGGTGGGCTGGTCGAGCCCCAGCAGCCAGCCTGGCTGCCCGGCCGCGATGGCCCGCTCGCGGGCCTGCGCGACGATGGTGGCATTCAGGCCCGCAAGCTCCGCGGGATCGCTGACCGCATGCGTGAAGGCGTTGGTGGCGTCGAGCACGTTCTCGTCGAACTTCGCGGCGAGGCGCGACAGCTCGAGCATCACCGCCTTGAAGCGCGCCTTGGCCGCGTCGTCGAGCGCGACGCCGTTGAGGCGGAACTCGAGCAGCGTCTGGTCCACCACGGCCAGCTGCTCCTCGTCCAGTTCACCGGCCTCGCGGGCCCGCACGGCACTGAAGGCGCGGAACAGCTGCGCGTTCTGCGCCAGGTCAGTGCCGTACTCGCTGAGCAGCGGCAGACAGGCGTTGTAGCGCTCGCGCAGCGCGTCGTTGTTCATCACGGCGTTCAGGTGGCTCACCGGCGACCAGGTGCGCGCGAGGCGATGCTGCAGCTCCTCCAGTGGCTCGACCAGCGTGCCGAACGTGGGGCGCGCATCGGCCTGGATCTGGCCGATGCGCGCGCGGTTGGCATCGAGCACGGCGCGCACGCCTTCCTCGACATGTTCGGGGCGGATGGCGTCGAAGACCGGCAGCGGGCCGTCGTGCAGCAGCGGATTCAGGTTCATTTCTCCTATTATGCGCCCATGAATGAAACCTTCGACCTGATCGTACTGGGCGGCGGCAGCGGCGGCATCGCCACGGCGCGCCGCGCGGCGGAATATGGCGCGCGCGTGGCGCTGGTGGAGGCCGGCCGTCTCGGCGGCACCTGCGTGAATGTGGGCTGCGTGCCGAAGAAGCTGATGTGGAATGCCGCGGAGCTGGTCGGCGCCTTCGACGATGCGCGCGGCTATGGCTTCGATCTCAGCGTGAAGGGGCATGACTGGGCGGCGCTGAAGCAGCGTCGCGACGACTATGTGGCGCGGCTCAACGCGATCTACGAGGGCAACCTCGGCCGCAACAACGTCGAGCTGGTGCGTGGGCACGGGCGGCTGCTGCCCGGGCGCTGCATCGAGGTGGGCGAGCGCCGCCTGGTGGGCGAGCGGGTGGTGCTGGCCACCGGCGGGCATCCGCGCTGGCCGAAGATTCCCGGCGCAGCACTCGGCATCGATTCCGATGGATTCTTTGCGCTGGAGCAGCGGCCGGAACGCGTGACGCTGGTGGGCAGCGGCTACATCGCGCTGGAACTGGCGGGCGTGTTCGCCGCGCTGGGCAGCACCGTGACGATGGTGACGCGGGGCAAGACCGCCGTGCGCAGCTTCGATCCGCTGCTGATCGAGGCGGCGATGCAGGGGCTGGCGGAGCTCGGCGTCACCGTGCACGCGGAGCGCGAGCCCACGGCGCTGACGCGCAACGACGCGGGACGGCTGGATCTCGCCATGGGCGAGGGCGATATCCTGGTCGGGCAGGATGCGGTGATCTGGGCCATCGGCCGCGATCCGCTCACCGACTGCATCGATGCCGCGGTCCGTCGCAACGAGGACGGCTTCATCGATGTCGATGAATACCAGGAAACCTCCGTGCCAGGCGTGTTCGCGGTCGGTGACCTGACCGGCAAGGCACCATTGACGCCGGTGGCCATCGCGGCGGGGCGGCGCCTCGCCGACCGCATCTGGGGCGGCAGGACCGGGCGCAAGCTCTGCTACGACAACATTCCCACCGTGGTGTTCTCGCATCCGCCGCTGGGCACCATCGGACTCACCGAGCCGGCGGCCCGCGAGCAGTACGGCGATGCCGCGGTGAAGGTGTATCGCTCCTCGTTCGTGCCGATGTACCACGCGCTGACCGAGGCGCGTCCGCGCACGCACATGAAGCTGGTGACCGCGGGCGAGGACGAGCGCGTGGTGGGTGTGCATCTGGCCGGGCGCGGCGTGGATGAGATGCTGCAGGGATTCGCGGTGGCGGTGCGCATGGGGGCCACCAAGCGCGACTTCGATGATACGGTAGCCATCCATCCCACTGCGGCAGAAGAACTGGTCACGATGCGCTAGGGATCATGCTGAAGCTGAACCTGATCAATACGCTGGCCTTCGGCGGCGTGGTGCTGATGCTGGGCTATCTGCTGCGGCGGGTGTTCCCGCTGCTGGCACGCCTGAACCTGCCCGCGCCGGTGCTGGGTGGCCTGTTCGTCGCGCTCGCGGTGCTGGTCGCGCGCGAACAGGGCGTCACGCTGTTCGAATTCGACACCACGCTGCAGACGCCGCTGATGATCGCGTTCTTCACCACCATCGGCTTCGGCGCCAGCCTGTCGCTGATGAAGGTGGGCGGGCCGCAGGTGCTGCTGTTCTTCGTGCTGGCGACGATCTTCGCCGTGCTGCAGAACGTGGTCGGCGTGGCGGTGGCGATGCTGTTCGGGCTCGACCCGCTGTTCGGGCTGCTGGCCGGATCCGTGACGCTGACCGGCGGACCTGGCACCGGGCTTGCGTTCGCGCCGCTGTTCGAGGAAGCGGGCGTTGCCGGCGCCGCGTCGATCGCGCTCGCGATGGCGATGGCCGGCATCGTCTGCGGCGCGCTGATCGGCGGACCGGCGACCGGATGGCTCCTGCATCGCCACCGGCTCGACACGGCGGGCAGCCCGCCGCCGCCCAGGCCCGACGTGCCGTTCGCGCCAGGACCCGCCGAAGCCGGCGCAAAGCCCGACCTGGCCGACGACGAGACCGCCGAGACCTGGGCGGTGATGAAGAACGTCGTGCTGCTGCTGGTGGCCATGGCGGTGGGCTACTGGCTGTCGGGCTGGATTGAATCCCGCGGCGTCACGCTGCCGGCGTACATCGGCGCAATGCTGGTGGCGGCGCTGATCCGCAACTTCGACGATCTCACCGGGTGGTTCGGGCTGTCGATGCGCATCCTCGACACCATCGGCGCCATCACGCTGTCCTTGTTCCTGGTGCTGGCGCTGATGACGCTGCGCCTGTGGGAACTCTCCGGCCTCGCCCTGCCGCTGCTGGTGAGCCTGGTGGCACAGATACTGCTCATCCTGCTCAGCGTGCCGGTGGTGTTCCGGCTGATGGGGCGTGACTACGAATCGGCGGTGATGGGCGGCGGCTTCATCGGCTTCATGCTCGGCACCACGGCGAATGCGATGGCGGTGATGCGCACGCTGGTCGAGCGCTATGGTCCGGCGCCGCGCGCCTTCCTGGTGGCGCCGCTGGTCGGGGCGTTCTTCATCGACTTCACGAATGCGCTGCTGGTGACCTGGGGCATCAACCTCCTGCGATGAACACGCCGCTGCTGATCGGCCATCGCGGCTCCAGCGGGCACATGCCCGAGCACACGCTGGCCTCCTATTCGCTGGCGCTGCTGCACGGCGCCGACTACATCGAGCCGGATCTGGTCGCGACGCGTGATGGCGTGCTGGTCGCGCGCCACGAGAACGAGATCAGCACCACCACCGACGTGGCCGATCATCCGGAGTTCGAGGAACGCAAGCGCACGCAGTACATCGATGGCGTGGATGTCAGCGGCTGGTTCACCGAGGATTTCACCCTCGAGGAACTCAAGACGCTGCGCGCGCGCGAGCGGATCCCGGAGATCCGGCCACGCAACCTGCGCTACAACGGCCGCTTCGACATCCCCACGCTCGACGAGATCCTGCAGTACGTGGGCTATGTGAATTCGATGCGCCAGCCGGCCGGGCTGCGCCCGATCGGGGTGTGTCCGGAGACGAAGCATCCGTCGCACTTCGCCTCCATCGGGCTGCGGCTGGAGCCGCTGCTGGTCGAGACGCTGCGGCGCGGCCTGGGTGCCGCGCCGGTGTTCATCCAGTCCTTCGAGGTGGGCAACCTCAGGATGCTGCGCCGCCAGTGCGACTATCCGCTGGTGCAGCTGATTGCCGCCGACGGCGCGCCGTGGGACCAGTCACCGCAGAAGGGCGGCAGCTACGCGATGATGTCCACGCCGGATGGACTGCGGCGCGTCGCCGAATATGCCGATGTCGTCGCCGTGCAGAAGAACATGGTGATCGCAGAGGCCCCCGACGGCACGCTGACGCCCACTGGCCTGGTGGCGCACGCCCATGCGGCCGGCCTGCAGGTGCATGCCTGGACCTTCCGCGCGGAGAACATGTTCCTGCCGGTGCGCATGCGCAAGGGCACCGACCTCACGGCCCATGGCGACCTGGCCGCGGAGATCCAGTTGCATGCGCGGGCGGGCATCGATGCCCTGTTCTGTGATCATCCCGACATTGCGCGGCGCGCATTGCGGTCCATGCCATCCCCCTGACCGCCGTTGCCGCGGCGACTGACGCACGGGCGGCACAGTCCTGTAGGAACTGCGGCGTGCGTGCTGTAGGAAGCCAGCGCTTCCCCGGTGCGAGCCGCTTCCCGGCGTGCAATGACAGGATGTCGCGGCGCTATGATCGGCGCGCCTCACGGCAGGTTCGAATGGACTCAACTCTCGGGGGAATCATGAACAGCAAGCTCAGAAGTGGACTGCTCGCGGCGGCCACCGGCGCGATGATGATGATGATGGCGGCCGGCGCGCAGGCGCAGGCACCGGGCGGTGGTGCAGGTCCCGGCGCGGGCGGACCGCCGCGCGGCGGCATGGCGATGGGACCGGTGGATCGGGCCAGCACCATCGAGCGCAATGGACTGGCCGACCCGGCACTGAAGCTGACCGCGGCCCAGAAGGCCGAGATCGACCGGATCGCCGACGCCTATGTCGCCGAGGTGCAGAAGGCGCCAGCGGGACAGGAAGCGATGACGGCACGCATGCAGGCGCGCCAGAACATGACCGCCGCGGTGAACAAGGTGCTGACCGATGAGCAGCGCAAGACCTGGGAGACTGCGCAGGCCGGGCGGCGTCCGCCCGGCGGCATGGGTGGTCCGGGCGCGGGCGCCGGCGCGGGTGGCCGCGGTGGTCCGGGTGCCGGTGGTCCGGGCGCCGGCGGCATGGGTCCGGGTGGCGCGGGCGCCGGTGGTGCCGGCGGCGGTGCGCCCGGCGCGGCGGGCCCGGGTGGCGCGCGTCCGCAAGGCGGCGCGGGCAACTGAACGATCGTTCCGGCGACGTCCGGGCGGTCGCCACGAAGAGGCCCGCGCATGCGGGCCTTTTCATGCGCGGCCCGTAACATGCGGCAATACTGATGAAGGCTGTGCAAGGAGGAGTGTGACGATGACGAAATCCACTGGACGTGCAACACGGGTCCGCGGCATCGCGGCGGGCCTCTTCGGCGCGGGCGCGCTGGCGCTGGTCGCGGTGCCCGCGCAGGCGCAGGTTGCCGGTGTCGACCTGTATCTGGGGGCTGGCGTTGGCCAGAGCAACGCCGACATCGGCGACATCGAGATCGGCGACCTGGATGAGAAGGATCTTGCCTGGAAGATCTTCGCCGGCGTGCGCTTCGCGTCGATGTTCGGTGCCGAGCTGAACTACGTCGACTTCGGCAAGGCGAGCAACGATGCGGCGGATGTGGCGTACAAGGGCCTTGCGGCCTACGGCATGGTGTACCTGCCGCTGCCCCTGCCCATCCTCGACGTGTATGGGAAGGCCGGCATCGCGAAGATCGATGTGGACATCGATGCGGCCGATTTCAGCACCGATGACACGCAGTTTGCCTGGGGAGCGGGCGCGCAGCTGAAGTTCGGGACCTGGGCGATCCGCGCGGAGTACGAGCGCTTCAAGGTCGAGGATGACGCCGGCATCGATTCGAAGCCGTCGCTGCTGTCGATCGGCTTCTCGAAGTCGTTCCTGTAATCCGCCCGTCGCGCTGCGTGGCGACCGCTGAGGGATGAACCGCCCGCCGGTGTGCCCGGCGGGTGCTCAGCCGCGCATCTGCGCGCTCAGCGCACTGAGCACCGAGGCGGTGTCGGGGCGCACGCCACGCCACAGATGGAATGATTCCGCCGCCTGCTCCACCAGCATGCCGAGCCCGTCCATCGCGCGCGCCACGCCGCGCTGGTGCGCCCAGCGCACGAACGGCGTCTCGTCGGCGGCATAGGCCAGGTCATAGCAGATGCTCTGGCCGGAGACGATTCCGGGCGGCAGTGCGGGCAGCTCACCGCTGAGGCTCGCAGCGGTCGCATTCACGACGATGTCCCACGGCTGCGGGCCAAGATCCGCGTATGACAGCGCGGTCAACGCGCCCAGGTCGCGGAAGGCCCCGGCCAGCGCCACCGCGCGATCCACGGTGCGGTTGACCACGCTGAGCTGGCTGGGCTTCAGGCCGAGCAGCGGCGCCAGGATGCCGCGCGCCGCGCCGCCGGCACCCAGCAGCAGCACGCGCCGGCCCGCGATGCTGACGCCGTGGTTGTGCACCAGGTCGCGCGCCAGCCCGGCGCCGTCGGTGTTGTCGCCGAGCAGTGAGCCGTCATTGCGCAGCGCCAGGGTGTTGACCGCGCCGGCGCGCTGCGCGCGCGGCGTGAGTTGGTCCGCCAGCGCGACCGCGGCCTCCTTGTGCGGCACGGTGATGTTGAGCCCCTTGCCGCCCTCGGCGAAGAAGGCACGCGTCACGGCCTCGAACGCATGCGGCCCTGCGTCGATGGTCGAATAGGTGAGCGCGTGGCCGGTCTGCGCGGCAAACCGCGCATGGATGAACGGCGAGCGGCTGTGACTGACGGGATGGCCGATGACAGCGTAGCGATCCGGGGCACTCATGCGGCAGCGATTCTACGCGCGCTGCCGCACGCGCCGGCCGGATTTCACGGGCGGTCAGTTGGTGGTGGCGCTGGTGCCTGCGGCGTCGCCGGCGTCGTCGATGGCGCCGGTGGATCCGGAGGCACGGCCGCCGCCGGTGGCGCTGATGCCCCCCACGTTGTCGGCGGCGCTCGCGGCGCCGGCATCCTGGTTCGCCCGCAGGATGATGTAGGCGCGGATCGCCTGCGCATCGTCGGCGTTGAACACTGCGTCGAACGAGGCCATGCCATGTGGTTCGCGCGCGCCGCCGATCACCACCTGCTCGAAGGCGCCGGCGTCATGCAGCAGCGGCGTGCGGCGCAGGTCGGGCAGCAGGCCGACGCCGACGACGCCCGCGCCATGGCAACTTCCGCACCAGGTCTCATACAGCGGTGCGCCGCGCGCGACCACGGCCTCGGACGCGGTGGCCGGCGGCGGTGACATGGGCGGGCGCACCATCGCCGGCGCTGCGGGAAGCCGGGCCTCGCCGTCGAGCCTGAACACCAGCAATCGCGACACGTTCGGCAGCGCGTAGCCCTTCATGTTGCCGGCGCCGCCGATCATCGCCCACGAGCCGCCGGTGCCCACGCTGATCGCGACGTATTGCTCGCCGTCGATGGCATAGCTGATGGGCGAGGCGATGATGCCGGTCTGGGCCGGGAACGACCACAGCGATTCGCCGGTGCGTGCATCCAGCGCGGTGAATTCGCCCGAGCCGGTGCCCTGGAAGACCAGCCCGCCCGCGGTCGACAGCGCGCCGCCATTGGCCTGACCGGCGCGTTCAACGCGCCACACTTCGCGCTGCGCGACGGGATCCCAGGCGATCAGGCGTCCATAAGTGTTGTCGAGCACCCATTGCTCGTCGAGCGCGGCATTGGAAGAGAAATCAGCACCGCTGTTGGTCGCCATCTTCAGCGGCTCGTAGCTGGCCGGCTTGCCGAACTCGAACGGCGTGCCGTGGATGGGCAGGTACACCAGTCCGGTCTGCGGGCTGTACGACATCGAATGCCAGGTGTGCACGCCGTTCGGGTTGTGCGTGGAGCGGAACGGCTTGCCGGTCACGTTGAAGCGCGCCTCGGGGCGCTCGACCGGGCGGCCGGTGGCCAGGTCGATGTGGCTCGCCCACGCCACCTCGGTGACGTTCTTCGCCGAGATCAGCTTGCCATCGGCGCGGTCGAGCACATAGAAAAAGCCGTTCTTCGGCACCTGCATCAGCACCTTGCGCTCGGCACCCTCGATGGTGAGGTCGGCCAGGATCATCTGCTGCGTGGCGGTGTGGTCCCAGGTCTCGCCGGGCGAGGTCTGATAATGCCAGCGGTAGCTGCCATCGTCCGGATCGAGCGCGACGATGGAGCTGAGGAACAGGTTGTCGCCCTTGCCCTCGCTGCGCAGCGTGTGGTTCCACGGCGAGCCATTGCCGACCCCGATGTACAGCAGGTCGAGCTCCGGGTCATATGACATTGAATCCCACACTGTGCCGCCGCCGCCGATGGTCCACCATTGACCGGACCAGGTCTTCGCGGCCTCCTCGAGGATGGGCATCTCGAAGCCATCTGCCGGATTGCCGGGAACGGTATAGAAGCGCCAGGCCATCTCGCCGGTGACCGCGTCATAGGCGGACACATAGCCGCGCACGCCGAATTCCGCGCCGCCGTTGCCGATCAGCACCTTGCCCTTCACCACACGCGGCGCGCCGGTGATGGTGTATGGCTTGGTCTGGTCGACGGTGATCACGTCCCAGAGCTCCTCGCCGGTGCGCGCATCGAGCGCAACCAGGCGTCCGTCGATGGTGCCGACGAACACCTTGCCGTCCCACACTGCGACACCGCGGTTCACCACATCGCAGCAGGCATTCACCGCGGCGCCGCCGGGCACCTGCGGGTCGTAATGCCACAACGCCTTGCCGGTCTTCGCGTCATAGGCATACACCTTGCTCCACGCGGTGGAGACATAGAGAGCGCCGTCGACCATCAGCGGCGTGGCTTCCTGGCCCCGGCTGGTGTCGAAGTCCGCGAACCAGGCCAGGCCGAGGCGGCCGACATTGCCGGTGTCGATGGCATCGAGCGGGCTGAAGCGCTGCTCGGAATAGGTGCGGCCGTGGCTCATCCACGAACCCGGCTCCGCCTCGGCATTGGTGAGACGCGCTGCATCGACTGCGGCCTGGCCGATTTCGCGGGACGCCTTCTTCTGGCAACCGGCTGCCAGGCAGACTGCCACGACCAGACCGAGTGCGCCGCACACCGTGCGCGCGCGGGCGCGGTGGATCGTCATCATGATGCCCCCTATCCCCTGGTCCGTTCGATGCGGACCGGCCGGATTATAGGCGGATTGTCGCGGATGGCGCGCCTGACCGTAGGACTGGTCCGCTGGCGCGGCTATTGCCGCCTGCCCATACTGATCCGGCATTCATCACTGAAGGACGAGTGATCGTTCGACGGTGGGCTTGCCGGTCGCGACGCGTCGATGACCAGGAAGGCAGGACAACAAAGGAGCTGACAGATGGACCAGGTCAATACCGAAAAGCTGATGGAAGATCTCCGGCAGGTCGTCCGCGATGCGGATGAATTGCTGCGTGCCACCGCGGGACAGGCGGGCGAGAAGGTGGCGCACGTACGCGCGCGCGCTGAAGAGTCGCTGCGCTCGGCCCGGGTGCGCCTGTCCGAGATGGGCGGTGAACTCAACACGCGCGCGCATGCGGCGGCCGACAGCACCGACTATTACGTCCGCAACAATCCGTGGGCGGCCATCGGCATCGCCGCGGCGGCGGGGTTGCTGATCGGCGCGTTGCTGCTGCGAGGCGATCGCGACGATTGATGTTGCGCGCGGCGCTGGTTGCGGCGCGCGGCGGGTCAGCCCGTCTCGCGCACCAGCCAGCGCACGCGGCTTCCGCCCGCGGCGCCGAGCAGGGTTTCGAGCGCCGGTTGCCACTGGGCAATCTCCGCGTCGAACTGCCACGGCGGATTGATCACCAGCATCCCGGAGCCGTTCAGCCCAGCCGCGTGCTCGGGCGGATGCAGGCAGAACTCGGCGGCCACGGCCGGCTTCGTCACATCACGCAGCACGCGTGCCAGCCACAGGTCGCTGTCGTGCCGCTTCTTGATGGGATACCAGATCGCGAACACACCGGTCTGGAAACGCAGCAGTCCATCCTGCAGCGCCGCGCGCAGCCGGCGTTCCTCGTCGGCGGCTTCATAGGGTGGATCGATCAGCACCAGACCGCGACGCGTTGGCGGCGGCAGCTGGGCGCGCAGTTCCTGATAGCCGTCAGCGTGGATCACGCGCAGGTTCGCCGTGACGGCCTCGTGGCGCAGCGCGCGTTGCAAGGCGCGCGACACCGGCGCCTCGGACTCCACGAAGATGCCGGTATCCGCCGGCCGCAGGCTCGCGGCGGCCAGCAGTGGTGAGCCCGCATAGGGCGTGCGCAGGTCCGGCGCGCCCTGGCCCGTGCGGCCGATCACTTCGAGGTAGTGGCGGATCGCCGGCGGCACCTGCTGCGCGCCCGCCGCGGCGGACTTCAATCGCCCATGGCCGGCGAGGCTCTCGGCGCTGTGGCGCGCGTCGGGACCGGCGAGGTCGTACAGCCCTGCTCCCGCGTGGGTATCCAGATAGAGGAAGCCCTTGTCCTTGCGCTTCAGCGCCTCGATCAGCTGCAGCAGCGTGATGTGTTTGTGCACGTCGGCGAAGTTGCCGGCGTGGAAGACGTGTCGGTACTGCATGGGCTGGAACGATGAGCGGGCGATGAACCGGGCGCGCATTGTGCAGGCCGCGGCAGGTCATGCGCAAAGACCGTGCACGGCCGGCGTCATTCAGCGGGGCCACTGCAGCGACATCCCCGACCCCGCTCCCTGTTGCGCAGCCCGCATCAGCAGATGAGCCCGCCCACCGTGGCTGTAACCGGTTGGTAACCGGTCGACGACTGACCGCCTAACCGCGCTGCCCGCACCCTCTCATGACCATCCGGGTCTGAAGAGGAGCGAGTACTGTGGAACTGCGACATCTGCTGGCGGCGGGACTGATCACGGCGGGCATGCCGGCAACGGCGGTGCTGGCCCAGCAGCCTGCGGCGCCGGCAACCGTGGCGGCGGCGGTGGCCGCCACCACCGGTGGCCTCGAAGAGCTGGACACCATCACGGTCACCGCACGTCGCCGCGACGAAGAGCTGCAGGATGTGCCGGTGGCCATCTCGGTGGTCGACGCCGCGATGCTGGAGGACACGGGCAGCTTCAATGTGCTGCGGCTGACGCAGATCCAGCCGACGCTGCAGTTCTACAGCCAGAATCCGCGCAACTCCGCGGCGAACATCCGCGGCCTCGGTGCGCCATTCGGGCTCACGAACGATGGCATCGAGCAGGGTGTGGGGCTGTATGTGGACGACGTCTACTACAGCCGCGCGGCCGCCTCCACCTTCGACTTCCTCGACGTGGAGCGCCTGGAGGTGCTGCGCGGCCCGCAGGGCACGCTGTATGGCAAGAACACCACGGCGGGCGCGATCAACATCACCACCCGTGCGCCAACCTTCACACCGGAGGGCAGCGCGGAACTGTCACTGGGGAACCTCGGGTTCGTGCAGGCCAAGGGCGCGATCTCCGGTCCCCTGGTGGGGGACCGCATTGCCGGGCGCATTGCGGTATCGGGCACCAGCCGCCGCGGCACGGTGTTCAACGTCGCCACCGGCAACCGCGTCAACGCGCAGGACAACATCGGCGTGCGCGGCCAGGTGCTGTGGCGCGCCGGCGATGCCGACATCACCTTCTCGGGTGACTACAACAAGCAGGACGCCGAGTGCTGCGCGCAGATCTTCGTGCGCGTGGGCACCACCCAGCGTCCGCTGGCGCGGCAGTACTGGCAGCTCGCGGCCCTGCAGGACACTGATCCGCTGGCGCCGGGAGTGCAGCCGTATGCGCCGCCAGGCACGGATCCCTTCGACCGGCTGACCGACGTGGACGCGAACCTGAATGCGCGCAACGAGCTGGGTGGCGCGGCGGTGCGGGCAGTGTGGAATGGCGGCCGCGGCACGTTCACCTCGGTGTCGGCATGGCGTTACTGGGACTGGGTGCCCAGCAATGACCGCGACTTCACCGGTCTTGCGGTGACCACAAAGTCCGAGAATCCCAGCCACCAGAACCAGTACACGCAGGAGTTCCGCTATGCCTTCACCGGCGAGCGCGTCGACTACGTGGTGGGCCTGTTCGGCTATCACCAGAATGTGCGCACCGATGGCGTGCAGCAGCAGGGCTGGGCGGCCAGCGCCTGGCTGCTGAATCCCGCCAACGCGCTGTCGCAGGATCCCACCGTGATCCAGGGACTCACCGCGCTGAACGACATCGACTTCAGCAACACCAGCGCGGCGCTGTTCGGCCAGCTGTCGTTCCGCGTCAACGACCGCCTGCGCGTGGAGCCTGGCCTGCGGCTCAACTGGGACCAGAAGGATGGCTCGTATGATTCCACCGTGATCAACGGCGATGGCGTGGTGCTGCCGCTGCTGAGCACCGATCCGGCCTATGCGGCGCCGGGCACCGGCGCGCGGCTCACGCAGCAGCGTGGCGTGCTGGCGCCGCAGCAGTACGAGGCGGAGTTCAGGGACTGGAACGTGTCCGGCGACCTGAAGGTGGCCTATGACGTGGGCGCCGATGCGCTGGCCTATGCCACCTATGCGCGCAGCTTCAAGACCGGCGGCATCACGCTCAATGGCGTGCCCAGCGATGCGGCCGGCAACCCGATCCTGTCCACCGCGACCGTGGCGCCGGAAAAGGTGAACAGCTACGAGGTGGGACTGAAGACGCAGTTCCTGGACCGCAGCGTGACGCTGAACGTGGCCGGGTTCTGGACCGACGTGAACGACTTCCAGACCACGGTGACCAACAATGCGGTGGGCGTGCTGCGCGGCTATCTGGCGAACGCGGAGCGCGTGCGCGTGCGCGGCGCCGAGGCGGACCTCACCTGGAACCCGACCTCGCGCTGGCAGCTGTATGCCAACGCGGCCTTCACCCACGGTGTTTACGACCGCTTCACGGATGCGCCATGCCCGCCCGAGCTGGCCGGTGGCACCACCGCGACCGACACCAATCCCGCCAGCCCGCCGGGTACGCCAGGCGGTTTCAGTCCGGCCAACTGCGACATCTCGGGCCAGTGGATTGCAGGCATCTCGCGCCTGGCCGGTTCGTGGGGCTTCCAGTACCGGCAGCCCGCGAACATCGTGGGCCGCGAGAGCGAGCTGTACTTCGCCTATGACGGCAACGCGCGCAGCCGCTTCTCGTCGAATGCCTCGCGTTCGGTCTACACCGACGTCGGTGGCTATGGTCTGGCGAGTTTCCGCTTCGGCTTCCGCAGCAACGGCAGCTGGGATGTCTATGGCTGGGTCAAGAACGCCTTCGACAAGCGGTACTTCGAGCAGCTCGCGACCACACCAGGCAACACCGGATTGATCGCGGGCCAGCCCGCTGATCCGCGCACCTGGGGTGTGACCGTGCAGGCGCGGTTCTGAAGGCCATGCAAATGTCAGGAGTCCCCATGCAACATTCCTTCATGTGCCGGCGGCGCGTCGCGGCAATGCTGGTCGGCGCGGCGCTGGCGCTGGCCGGCTGCGGCTCCGGCGGCAACGACACCGCCGACACCACGCTGCTGAATGTGTCCTATGACCCGACCCGCGAGCTCTATGTCGCGTACAACGAGGCGTTCGCGGCGCACTGGCTGCAGAAGAGTGGCCAGACCGTGCGCATCAAGCAGTCGCACGGCGGCTCTGGCAAGCAGGCACGCTCGGTGATCGACGGGCTCGAGGCCGACGTGGTCACGCTCGCACTGGCCGCCGATGTCGACTCGCTGGTGACGCAGGGCAAGCTGCTGGCGCCGGACTGGGAGGGCCGGTTGCCCAACCACAGCGCACCCTACACCTCCACTATCGTGTTCCTCGTGCGCAGGGGCAATCCGCTCGGCGTGCGCGACTGGGACGACCTGGCGCGGCCCGACGTGAAAGTGGTGACGCCGAATCCGAAAACCTCGGGCGGCGCGCGGTGGAACTACCTGGCCGGCTATGCCTGGGCGCTGAACCAGCCCGGTGGCAGCGACGCCACCGCGACCGAATTCCTGCGCCAGGTCTATGCGAATGTGCCGGTGCTGGACACCGGCGCGCGCGCCGCGCTCACCACCTTCGCGCAGCGCGGGGTGGGCGACGTGTTCGTGTCGTGGGAGAACGAGGCGCATCTGGCGCTGCGGGAGTTCGCCGGGCAGGGCCTGCAGATCGTCACGCCGTCGATCAGCATCCTGGCAGAGCCATCCGTGGCGGTGGTGGACCAGGTGGTGATCCGCCGCGGCACCAAGGCGATCGCCGAGGAATACCTGAACTACCTGTATTCGCCTGAGGCGCAGGACATCATCGCACGCCACTTCTACCGGCCGCGCGACGCGGCGGTGGCCGCCAATCACGCGGCCATGTTCCCGGACATCCGCATGGTCACCATCCAGGATCTGGGCGGCTGGCCGACGGTGCAGAAGACGCATTTCGCCGACGGCGGTGTGTTCGACGGCCTGCTGAAACGCTGACGGCGCGGCTAGCGCTGGAGCGTGATCGACGCGCTGTTCGCCAGTCACAGCGGACGCATGTGACGGCGCCGGCGACGGGGTGGCTATGATAGCCGCGGCTCCTTCGCAGGGCCCCGACCGAGGATCAGTCCGGAGCGAAAGGCGATGCACGATACGGCGGTTGCGCGGCACGGGGCGGGGACGGCGCGGGTCTGGTTCGCAGCCGGCGTCCTGCTGCTGTCTGCGCTGGTTGCGATCGCCGGATGGCGCACGGTGATGGCCGGGCGCAATGCATCCCTCGCACCTGCGGCGCTGGCGCCACTGGCCTTCGACCTGCCGCGTGCCGCGCAGCATCTGGGCGAGGCGATCCGCATCCGCACCATCAGCACGCACGACCGCACGATCGGCACGGCTGAGCTCGCGCCATTCCATGCCTGGCTTGCGCAGGCCTATCCGCTCTTCCACGCCCGGGCCGTGCGGCAGGTGCTGGGTGCCGGCACATTGCTGTATGAGTGGCCGGGCCGCGATGCATCGCTGGCGCCGGTCATCCTGATGGCGCATCAGGATGTGGTGCCGGCCGATCCGGAAGACCGCTGGACCCATCCGCCCTTCTCCGGCGCGGTGACTGAAACAGCCGTGTGGGGTCGTGGCGCCATCGACAACAAGGGCGCGCTGGTCGCAATGCTCGAAGCGGCGGAGGCGCTGCTGGCCGCCGGCCATCAGCCGCAGCGCACCGTGTTCTTCGTGTTCGGGCACGACGAGGAAACCCATGGCGACGGCGCGGCGCAGGCGGCGCGGTTGCTGGCCGCGCGCGGCGTCGAGGCGCTGTTCGTGCTCGACGAGGGTTCGGTGGTGGTGGCCGATCATCCGGTCACTGGCGGCGCCGTGGCGCTGATCGGTCTGTCCGAGAAGGGCTATGCCACGGTGCGTCTCACGGCGACGGCTGAGGGCGGCCACGCCTCGGCGCCGCCGCGCGACACCGCGGTGGCCATCCTCGCGCAGGCCATCGACGCGGTGATGGCGCGGCCGTTCCCGCGGCGCTACGACGGCGCCACGCGCGCGATGCTCGAGGCGCTGGCGCCGCATGCACCATGGCCGGCGCGCCTGGCCATCGCCAATCCGTGGCTGCTGGCGCCGGTGCTGGTGGGGCAGGTGGGCGCGACGCCGCAGGGCGCGGCGATGCTGCAGACCACGGTCGCGCCGACGATGCTGTCCGGCTCGGCGCGCGAGAACGTGCTGGCCACGGAGGCCACTGCCACGCTGAACCTGCGCCTCGCGCCGGGCGACACCGTGCGGGGTGTGCTGCGGCATCTGCAAGAGGCCATCGGCGAGCGGCCCGTGCGACTGGAAGTGATCGGCGCGGCGCGCGACCCTTCGGCCATCTCGCCGACGGACAGCGCGGGCTACCGTGCCGTCGCGCACGTGGCGCAGGCCGTGTTCGGCGTGCCGGTGGCGCCGGCGCCGGTGATCGCGGCGACGGACAGCCGCAGCTTCGCGGGCCTGTCACAGGGCATCTACCGCTTCCAGCCGGTGCGGCTGTCCATGGCCCAGACGGCGATGATCCACGGGGTCGACGAGCACCTGCGCCTCGATGCGCTGGCGCAGATGATCCGCTTCTATGGCGCGCTGCTGGTGGAGTCGGCCGGCGGCGCCACCGCGGCCAGCGCGTCCACGTCGCCAGCCACGATGCGGTGAAGATGCGCGGTGATCAGCGCGATGGGCCAGTCCCACCAGGCGATGGCCTGCAGGCGCGCGATGGTGGCGGCATCGAATCGCTGGCGCAGTGGCCGCGCGGGATTCCCGCCGACGATGGTGTAGGGCGGCACATCGGAGGTCACGACGGCGCGTGAGGCAATGATGGCGCCATTTCCGACCTTCACGCCCGGCATCAGCAGCGCCTCATAGCCCAGCCAGACATCGTTGCCGATCACGGTGTCGCCCTTGTAAGGGAAATCCTCCTGGGCCGGCATCACCTTCTCCCATCCTCCGCCGAAGATCTGGAAGGGATAGGTGGAGATGCCCGACATCATGTGGTTGGCGCCATTCATGATGAACTTGACGCCGCGGGCGATCGCGCAGAAGCGGCCGATGATCAGCCGGTCACCGACGAACGGAAAGTGGTAGAGCACGTTGCGCTCGAAGTTGCGGGCATCTTCCGGGTCGTCGTAATAGGTGTAGTCGCCGATCAGGATGGCCGGATTCTTCACCGTATTGCGGATGAAGCACACCTGCGGGAATCCCGGCATCGGGTGCGGGTTGGAGGGGTCGGGTCCATGCATGCGGCGCACGATAAGCCTTCAGCGGCCGCGGGTGGAATCCCGCAGCAGCTTCAGCAGCGGCCCGATGCCGCGCGCGTTCATACCAGGCGCATACGGGCCGATGCCGCGCTGCCAGGCATCGAGCACCAGCGGATTGATGTACGAATTGCGACACACGGTGGGCGTGTTGCGCAGCTGCTCGGCGACCTCGCAGATGATCTGCTGCTGCGCGCGGCGACAGGCGCGCTCGGTGCAGGGGTCCGGGCGCGGCACCTGCAGCAGCAACTCATAGGCGCGCCGCGTGGCATGCCAGGTGCGGAAGTCCTTGGCCGAGAAGCCCTCGCCCAGATGCCTGCGCAGGTAGGCATTGATCTGGCCTGAGTCCACATCGTGGCGGCGTCCCTTGGCGTCGACGTACTGGAACAGGTGCTGGCCGGGCAGGTGCTGGCACTTGCGCACGAGTGCGGCGAGGCGGCCATCCTCGATGCGTACATCGTGCAGGCGGCCGCCCTTGCCGGGGAAGCGCAGCGTGCTGGTCCGGCCGTTGAAGCGCGCATGCCGGTCCTGCAGCGTCGACAGCCCGAAGCTGCCATTGAGCCGCGCGTATTCCGCGTTGCCCACGCGCGCGCAGGTCTGGTCCATCAGGCTCACCACCAGCGCCAGCACCTTCTCACGCGGCAGCCCCGCGCGTGCAAGATCGGCACGCAGCACCCGTCGCAGTTTTGGCAATGCGCGGCCGAACTGCTCCATGCGGCCGTGCTTGGCCGTTTCCTTGCCGGCCCGCCAGTCCGGATGGTAGCGATACTGCTTGCGGCCACGCGCATCGCGACCGGTGGCCTGGATGTGGCCGCGCGGGTCGGCGCAGATCCACACCTTCTCGTAGGCCGGCGGGATCGCAAGCTGGCGGATGCGCGCCAGCGTGGCGGCATCCCGGATGGCGCGGCCGTCGGCCGTGCGATACGTGAATGTGACGCTGCCATTGCGGCCGCGCCGTGCGATGCGTGAAATGCCGGGAGTCCGGTCGGTGACGTGGCGCAACCTCTTCGAAGAGCGCGACGTCACCGGCGCGGACCGCCGGCGGCCCTTGCGGGCCGCATTGAAGCGAGGTGGAGCGCTCAGGCCCGGCCGGACTGCCGGGCGGACTTCTCGGCCTTGTCCTTCACATCGCCATAGGCGCGCTCGGCCTTGCCGGCCAGTTCACGCGCGCCGCCCTTGATCTCATGCTCGCGGCTGCTCGCCGCCGTGCCGGCCTTGCGCTGCACCTTTCCCGCCGCTTCCTTGGCCGCTCCGGTCACCTGATGCTTGTTCATCACAAACTCCCATTGCATGCCTGCGGAGTGCAGGTGTGCTTCATTGGGCGACAGGCCGGGGTGTCGCGGCTGCCGGTGCGCAGCGGCCCAGGATGTGGTCCGCCTCCTACCGTTCATGGAAGACCGCGGCCCGTGCGCCTATTCCACGACGAGCTTGTAACCGGAGACGGCAGCGGTCTGCAGGTAGCGCGGCGCGGCCGGATCCGGTTCGATCTTCTGGCGCAGGCGGTGGACCAGCTGCTTGAGCAGTTGCCGGTCGCCGGCGCCGCGGTGACCCCAGACCAGTCCGAGCAGTCGATCGGAAGGCACGGCGCGTCCGGCCTGTGCCAGCAGCACCTGCATCAGGCGGAACTCGAGGCGGGTGAGGGCGATGGGATCGCGCGGTCCGATGCGCACCGTGCTGTCACCGGCGTCGAGCGTCACATGGCCTGCATTCATCGGGCCTGTCGCGCCTTCGATCCGCGCCCGCCGCAGCAACGCGCGGATGCGCGCCAGCAGCGTGCGCGGACTGAATGGCTTGGTCAGGTAGTCATCGGCACCGAGTTCCAGCGCCTTGACCAGGTCCTGCTCGTCGCCGCGCGCCGTCAGCATGATGATGGGCGTGGTGCCGCGCTCGCGCAGCGTGGCGCAGACCTCGAAGCCGGTGGCGCCGGGCATGTTGATGTCCAGGATGGCCAGGTCAGGCTGTTCGGCGTCATGCGCCGCCACCGCCTCGGTGCCGTTCTTCGCCTTCACCACCAGGTAGCCGGCCTGGCCCAGGGCATAGGCCACCAGGTCGAGCAGGTCGGGGTCATCGTCGGCAACGAGGATCTTCATGCGGCGTCGACAGGGAGGGTCAGGACGAAGCGGGTGCGCGCTTCCGGCGTGCGAAGCCCCACCAGCTTGCCACCGTGGCGCTCGGCGATGGAACGCGAGATCGACAGTCCCAGCCCCATGCCGCTGGGCGCCGGTTCGACGCCACCGCGGCTGAACCGCTCGAACACCGATTCCAGCGCGCCTTCGGGCGGACCGGGACCCTCGTCCTCGACCCACGCCACCAGCTGCTGGCGCTCGCGTCGCGCGCCGATGCTGATCGGCGACTGCTCCGGCGCGAACTTGCCGGCATTGGCCAGCAGGTTCACCAGTACCTGCGCCAGCCGCACCGCATCACCCTGGACCACGAGGCCCTCCTCCACGTCGCGCAGCACGGTCTGGCGACGCTGGCGCAGCAGCGGCTCGACCGTGGCGATGGCATCCTCGATCACATCGGTGAAGTCGACCGGCTGACGGCGGATGTCGAGCTGTCCGGCCTCGATGCGCACGCTCTCGAGCAGGTTGTCGATCAGCTGCGTGAGGCGCACGGTGCCGCGCTCGAGCGAATGCACCAGTGCCTCCAGCTGCTCGGGCGGACGCGTGGCGAGGCCATCGCGCAGCAATTCGATCGAGGCGAGCTGCGCGGCCAGCGGCGTGCGGAACTCATGCGACACGTTCGCGAGCACGGTGTCGCGCGCGCGGCGCACCGCTTCCAGTTCGGTCTCGTCGCGCAGCACCTGCACCTGCAGGCCATCCACCGGCGGCGCGCTGGTCAGCACCATGCGCCGGATGCCCGCGGGGGTGGCGAGGTATTCGACCGACTGGCCGGCCTCGCCGCTGCGGGCGTGGCGGATCGGGCACAGCCGCTCGCAGGGCAGCTCGGTGCCCACCGGGCGCGGGTTCAGCACATCGCCGCAGAAGCGGCCGATGGCCTGCTTCGCGTCGATGCCCAGCAGCTGTGCGGCCCGCTCGTTCAGGTAGCGGATGCGCCGCTCGCCGTCGACGGCATACACCCCTTCGACGATGCCATCGAGCACCGCCTTGGCCTCGGCCTCGCGCGCGCGCAGCGTGCCGGTGAGCCCGATCAGGTTGCGGCGCATGTCATCCATGGTCTTGGCGAGCTGGCCGATCTCGGCCGGCCCGCCGCGCGGGATCGACGTGGCGAAATCGCCCTGGCCGAGGCGCGCCGCGGCGGCGGTCAGCGCTTCGGCCGGATCGGTGACGCGACGCGCCAGCACCAGGCCGGCCAGCAGCGCCAGCGCCGCCAGCAGCGCCGCCACCCACAGCAGGCGTCGCTGCAGCGCGCCCACCTCGGCTTCCATCGCGGCGGTGGACAGCCGCGTCTCGAGCAGCGCGATGGCTTCGCCGGTGGAACTGAACACCGGATGGCTGGCGGCATAGACCTCGAGCGCGGGCAGGTGCGCCACGGCCAGCCGCCCGTCGGCCAGCGCCCGTGCATGCAACGCGCTGAACGCGTCCGCCGGACTTCCCTGGAATTCGCGGTAGTTGCGCACCCGCAGGTGCACGCCCTCGCGTCCCGACAGCGACGCGGCGAAGGTCTCATCGAGGCGCCGCGCCACAACCACCTGCGTGCCGGGTGCGTCGACGCCGATCGTCACGTCGGCACCGAGCCATGCCTCGGCCTGACCCTGCGGCGCGGCCATGAAGCGCTCGCCCTGCTCGGCGGCGGCAGCACGCAGGGCATCCCAGGGCGTGGGGATGCCGGCCTCGGCCACGACCGCGCCATGCTCGAGCACCGCGCAGGCATCGACCTCGGCGCGCGTGCAGAAGCGGGCGAGGAATGCCGGCATGCCGGCGAAGTCCCGCTCGCGCAGCAGCCGCAGCAAGGTGGGGCGGTCGGACAGCACCCGCGCCAGCGCGAGGGCGTCCTCGCCGGCGCGGTCGATCGCCGCGCGCGCATCGGCGCCCGCCAGCTGCACCTCGCTGCGCTGGCGACTGTCGGCGAGATCCTCGAGCGTGCCGATGGCCATCAGCGAGATGCCCGCGGCCACCACCAGCACCAGCAGCACCTGGCTGCCGCCCAGCCACCATGCGAGGCTGCCCCGCCGCGGCAGCCGGCCGCGCAGGGTGCGCCAGGCGCCCGCTTCGGGCAGCCAGCGTTTCAGCGATGACGCAGGCCAGTTCGCCATTCGAGCAGGGACTTCAGGATGAGGGTGAGGACCGCCAGCAACGATAGCAGGGACGCGACGGCGAACGCCGCGGTGAAGTTGTATTCCTGATAAAGGATCTCGATGTGCAGCGGCATCGTGTTGGTGAGCCCGCGGATGTGGCCAGACACCACCGACACCGCGCCGAACTCGCCCATCGCGCGCGCATTGCACAGGATCACGCCATACAGCAGGCCCCAGCGGATGCGCGGCAGCGTGACGTTGAAGAACGTGAACCAGCCGCCGGCGCCGAGCGTGATCGCCGCCTCCTCCTCGTCGTTGCCGAGCTGCTGCATCAGCGGGATCAGCTCGCGCGCCACATAGGGGAAGGTGACGAACATCGTGGCCAGCACGATGCCGGGCAGCGCGAAGATGATGCTGATGCCGTTCTCCTGCAGCCACAGGCCGAACCACCCCTGCAGGCCGAACAGCAGCACATAGACCAGGCCCGACACCACCGGCGACACGGCCAGCGGCAGGTCGATCAGCGTCAGCAGCAGGCTCTTGCCGCGGAACTCGAACTTGGCGATGCACCATGCGGCGGCGACGCCGAAGACCGTGTTCAGCGGCACGACGATCGCCGCAGTCACCAGCGTCAGGCGGATCGCGGCGGCGGTGTCCTCGTCGGTGAAGCTCTGGAACCACGCCTGCACGCCATTCTCCAGCGCGCTGGCGAATACGACGGCCAGCGGCGCGAACAGCAGGCCGCCCAGGAACAGCAGCGCGATGCCGATCAGCATGACGCGTGTCATGCGCGCGCCCCATGCGTGCGGCTGCGGCCCCATTGCTGCAGCAGGTTGATGGCCAGCAGCATCACGAACGAGATGAACAGCATCACGCAGCCCAGCGCGGCCGCCGCGCCATAGTCGTATTCCTCGAGCCGGATCACGATCAGCAGCGGCGTGATCTCCGTCTGCATCGGGATGTTGCCGGCGATGAAGATCACCGAGCCGTACTCGCCGACGCCGCGCGCGAACGCCAGCGCGAAGCCGGTGAGGATCGCCGGCATCAGTGCCGGCAGGATCACGCGCCGGAACGCATACGCCGGCGAGGCGCCCAGCGTCGCCGCCACTTCCTCGACATCGCGCGGCAGCTCCTGCAGTGCCGGCTGGATGGCGCGCACCACGAAGGGCATGCCGATCAGCGTCAGCGCCAGCGTGATGCCGAGCTGCGTGTACGCGACGCGGATGCCCAGCGGCTCCAGGTACTGGCCGATCCAGCCATTGCCGGCGAATACTGCGGTGAGCGCGATGCCCGACACCGCGGTGGGCAGCGCGAAAGGCATGTCGATGATGGCATCGACGATGCGGCGGCCGGGGAAGCGGTAGCGCACCAGCACCCAGGCGACGATGAAGCCGAACACCAGGTTGATGCCTGCGGCGGTCAGCGCGCTGCCGAAGCTGAGGCGGTAGGACGCCACGGCCCGCGGGTCGGTGACCACTTCGATGAAGCGCGCCAGATCCATGCCCGCGCCCTTCATCACCAGTGCGGTCAGCGGCAGCAGCACGATGGCGCACAGGAAGAAGCTGGTGAAGCCCAGCGTCAGGCCGAAGCCGGGCAGCACGCTGCGTTCGCGTCGCAGCAGGCTCATGCCATCGTCTCGCGATACACCAGCAGCACCGGCACGTCCGGGTTGTGCCGGCGCACGGCCTCGAGCATCGGCGCGATGCGCGCAAGGTCGCTGGTGCCCAGCACCAGCAGCGGCAGTTCCAGCGTCGCAAGAAAGCCGGTCAGCGCCTGCGGCAGCTCGCCGGCCAGCAGTTCGGTGCGGGTCTCCAGCGCATGCGCGGCGCGCGCCTCGGCATGGGCATCGATGAGTCCGCGCAGTCCGGCCTGGCGTGCATCGCGCCGGGCGGAGGCGCTGGCGGCGACGCAGATGGCCTCGCCGGGCAGGTGGCGCAGCAGGCTTGCGGCCACCGCCAGCGTGCCGCCGCGCGCGGCCGCGTCTGTCCAGTGGATGCAGAGCTGGCGCGGCAGGCCGGCACGACCGGTCAGCAGCAGCGCTTCATTGGCGTCGGCGCGCAGCAACGCGAGCGCGCGCGCGCCTTCGGTGGCGTCGACCACGGCGACTCCGGCCGGTGCGTCCGCGCCGCCCGCATGCGTGGCAACGCGTGTCTTCATGCGCGCCGCCAGCGTGGCGAGCACCGGGTCCTGCTGCAGCGTGCGCGCCGCAGCGTCATCGCGCGCATGCACCACGAAGCTCGACAGCGGCGTGGGCAGCACGTGCACGCGCCGGGCGCCGATTGCAACCCTGTCGCCGGGACGCAGCGGCACCGCGCGGCAATCCGACTGCGTGCGCGTGACCTCGATGCAGCCGCTGGCGTGGTCACCGCCGCCGTGCTGGATGGCGGCCAGCGGCGCCTGCACCGTCAGGCGCAGCCGTTCCAGCGCACCGGTGAACTGCACCTCCTCGACGATGCCGGTGCCGATCGGGCTCGCCGCAAGTCCGTCCGGATGCGCGGCCAGTTCCACTTCCTCCGGCCGCAGCAGCGCCACCACCTCATGCTCGCGCTTGCCGCCCGGCGGCTGCTGCCCCGTGGCCTCCACCGGCGCCCGTCCCACGTGGATGCCATCGGGTGTCTGGCGGGCCAGCAGCAGGTTCGCCGCGCCCAGGAAGGTGGCGACGAAGCGCGTGGCGGGCCGTGCGTACAGCGTGTTCGGGTCGCCGGCCTCGAGCAGCCGGCCGAGGTTCATCACGCCGATGCGGTCGGCCATCGCGAAGGCTTCTTCCTGGTCATGCGTGACCAGCACCGTGGTGATGCCCAGTTCACGCTGCACGGTGCGGATCGTCCGGCGCAGCTCCTCGCGGATCTTCGCGTCCAGCGCGCCGAAGGGTTCATCCAGCAGCAGCACCGGCGGGCGGTGCGCCAATGCGCGCGCCACGGCGACGCGCTGCTGCTGGCCACCGGAGAGCTGCGCCGGCAGGCGGCTGCCGAAACCCTCGAGCGCGACCAGCTTCAGCAGCTCGTCGCGGCGCGCGCGCCGTTCCGCCGCCTTCACGCCGCGCACGCGCAGCGCGAACTCGATGTTCTCGGCCACGGTCAGGTGGCGGAACAGCGCATAGTTCTGGAACACGAAGCCGACGCCGCGCTCGCGCGCGCCCACATGCGTGACGTCATTGCCGTGCAGCGAGATGGTGCCGTCGTCGATGTCGGCGAGGCCGGCGATGGCCCGCAGCAGCGTGCTCTTGCCGCTGCCGCTGGGTCCGAGCAGCACGAAGAACTCGCCTTCGGCCACCTCGATCGAGACATCGTTGACCACGGGCTGGCCCTGGTAGCGCTTCGTGACGCGCTCGAGCGTGATGGACATGCCGCGCTGGCTGCCTGGAAGGAATAAGGGACCGCGATGCTAACAATGGCCCGGTATGAGCCTGGTGGCGGGGCGGTTAGAAAGCGGTTATATCGATGCACGCGGCGGCTGTAGGAGTGCGGCGGCATGCGTTGCAACCGCGTGCCGACTGCCGCCGGCAGCAGGCATCGCAACACTGTGCATCAGGAACGGCTGGAGGTGCTTCTGCGTCCGCTCGACAAGCGGCAGCTCGGCGTGCTGATCCGCCAGCGCCTGCCCGACCTGCTGCTGGATGAATCCGGTCTGCAGCCCGGCGGCATCGCGGTGTACACGCTGTCGGATCCGCGGGACCTGCGCGACGTGCGCTATGTGGGACAGACGCGCGCGCCGCGCCAGCGCCTGCTGCAGCACATCCACACCGCGCGGCTGTGGCTGCCGGAAGAATTGCCCTGGTGGGTGGGGCCGCCGAAGCTGCGGCCGCTGTACGAGTGGATCCGTGCGCTGCACGCCGAAGACCATCGGCTGCCGGCGATGCTGGTGACGGGCTGGTGCGACACATTGGCGGCAGCGCGGCTGGCCGAGCGGGAGCTGATCCTGCAGCACCTGCATCGCCGGCAGACGCTGTTCAACGTGGAGCAGGAAATCCTCGCGCGCCAGGTGCCGCTGCTGTGAAGGAAGTGACATGAAGATCGCGACGTTCAACATCAATGGCATCAACTCGCGCCTGCCGGCGCTGCTCAAGTGGCTGCAGCGCGAGTCACCCGACGTGGCCTGCCTGCAGGAGCTGAAGGCGCCGGACCAGAAGTTTCCGGCGCAGGCGCTGCGCGATGCGGGCTATCACGCGATCTGGCAGGGGCAGGTCTCGTGGAACGGCGTCGCGATCCTCGCGAAGGGACAGCCGCCGATCGAGATCCGTCGCGGGCTGCCGGGCGATGCATCCGACCTGCACAGCCGCTACCTGGAGGCCGCGGTGGATGGCGTGATCATCGCCTGCCTGTACCTGCCGAACGGCAATCCGCAGCCGGGGCCCAAGTTCGACTACAAGCTGGCGTGGTTCGAGCGGCTGATCCGGCATGCGCGGGGCCTGGTGAAGCTGGCGCATCCGGTGGTGCTGGCCGGCGATTTCAATGTGGTGCCCACGGACTACGATATCTACAACCCGCGCTCGTGGCTGAAGGATGCGCTGCTGCAGCCGGAAAGCCGACAGGCATACCAGCGGCTGCTGGCGCAGGGCTGGACGGATTCGCTGCGAGCACTGCATCCCTCCGAACCGATGTTCACGTTCTGGGATTACTTCCGGAACCACTGGCAGCGCGACGCGGGGCTGCGCATCGATCATCTGCTGCTGAATCCGCACCTGGCGCCGCGCCTGAAGGCCGCGGGCGTGCACCGCTGGGTGCGCGGGGAGCCGAAGGCCAGCGACCATGCGCCGGCGTGGATCGAGCTGGCCGACGGGGGACGGGAGAAGCGTGCGGGCGAGGCCAAAGCCAAGGCCAAGGCCAAGGCCGAGTCCAAGCCCAAGGCCGAGGCCAAGCCCAAGGCCGAGGCCAAGCCTAAAGCCGAGGCCAAGCGCCCCCGTCGTCGCAAGGTTGCGGCCAAGAAGAAATGAACCGCACCGGCAACCAGGGTGAGCTGTTCGCCAGCGCATCGCCCTGGCCGCCGGGCTTCGAGTATCGCGAGGCGTTCCTTTCACCGCATGAAGAGCGTGAACTGCTCGACGCCATCGCCGGGCTGCCGCTGCGCGAGTCGCAGTACCGTGAATGGACCGCGAAGCGGCGCACGGTGAACTTCGGCGGCAGCTATGACTTCACGCACCAGAAGCTGCAACCGGCGCAGCCGGTGCCTGCCTTCCTGCATCCGCTGCGGGCGCGGCTGGCCGCGTGGGCCGGTGTCGATGCCGCGCAGTTCGCGCATGGACTGGTCACGGAATACCAGCCCGGCACACAGCTGGGCTGGCATCGTGATGTCCCGGATTTCGAGCTGGTCGCCGGCGTGTCGCTGGCCGGCGTCGCGCGCATGCGCTTTCGCCCGTATCCACCCCATGCCGACGTGGCGCGCGCCACCGCGCACATCGACCTTGCGCCGCGCTCGGCCTATCTGATCCGCGGTGCCGCGCGATGGGACTGGCAGCACGCCGTCTCGCCGACGAAGGTGCTGCGCTACTCGATCACCTTGCGGACGAGTCGTCCGCGCGCGCCGATGCGTTGAACGCGGCCCCCATCGCGGCCTCGCCGCCGCGCCAGGCCGCAGATCCCGTGGCCGGCTGGCGCCTCGCGCGCCGCCGGTTGCGCAGATAGACGATCTCGCCGGCAACCGCGGTCATCAGGATGGCGATGTTGGTGAACAGGAAAACCCAGTTCTGCAGCAGCCAGCTGTACAGCGTGAAGCCCACGGAGGCGGTGACCTGGCCGATGAACAGCCAGCGTGACACCCCCTGGGTCTGCCCTGACTTCCACTGCGAGTACACCTGCCGCAGCAGCGTCGCGAGCAACACGGCCGAAGCCAGCCAGCCCACCAGTTCGGTTCCCATCGAATCCATCCCGTCTCCTTCGGCCCGTGTCATCAGCGGTGACATCATTGCCGCCGGCGGCGCCGCGCGCCTAACACTGCCGGTAGTCCCACCGGCAGAACACACGTAGGACACGGTCGATCAGGTTGACCCTGCGCGTGCGCTGGATGGCATCGCCGCGCTGCTGCCGCGGGACGGCGGGGGCCACGGCGCAGCCGGTTGATCCGGCGGTACCTTCAACGGCATCACCGGCTCGAGGCTGCGGCTACTCCGGCTTGTCCTGCGCCACGCGCGGCGCGGTGGATGCGGCGCCGCCGGACTTGGCCTTCGCCTTGGACTTCGTGCTGGCGGCCTTCTTCTTCTTCTTTGCCTTGGCCTTCTTTTTCGCCGGGGCCTTGGCCTTGGCTTTGGCCGCTGGCGCGGCGCCATCGGCACCCTCGGCTGCGGCGCCCTTCGCCTTCGCGCCCTTCGCCGCCTTCGCCGGTGCCGCCTTGCCCTTGGCCGGTGCCCCGCGCTTGCCGAACCTGCCACGCGCCGGCCGCTGCGGCGCCGCCGCCAGCAGCGCGCGGCATTCCTCCAGCGTCAGCGTCTTCGGATCCCGATCCTTCGGGATGCGCGCGTTGCGCTGCTTGTCGGTGATGTAGGGCCCGTAGCGTCCGTTCAGCACCTGGATGTCATCCACGCCGAAGTCGATGATGGTGCGGTTCGCATCTGCCAGCTTCTTCGCCTCGATCACCTCGATGGCGCGCTCGCGCGTCACCGTATAAGGATCATCCGGCTCCTTCAGCGATACATACTTGCTGCCGTACTTGATGTAGGGCCCGAAGCGGCCCACCGCCACGGTCATCGGCTCGCCATCGGCCGTCTCGCCGATCTTGCGCGGCAGCTGGAACAGCACCAGCGCATCGTCCAGCGTGATGTTGTCCATC
>CAZWDR010000018.1:0-32958 GCA_964632365.1 uncultured Steroidobacteraceae bacterium | reverse complement strand
GCGAGGCCCGCAAGCAGGGCGGCGACCTGGTACAGCGTCAGCAGCCAGCCGGCGGCCGATGCGGTGAAACCCGCGTCGAGCAGGATGGCCGGAAACCAGTTGATCGCGATGTAGAACACAGTGGACTGCAGCCCCATGAAGCCGGCGATCTGCCAGGCAATGCCGCTGCGCCACGCCGGGATCGCGCCTGCGCGCCGGCCCGACGGTAAGTCCTGCCCGGCGATCGCGCGCGCCGCCGGTGCGCGCGCGTGCGGCAGCCACGCCAGCAGGGCGATCACGGCCAGCACCGCCCAACTCGCCAGTGCGCTGCGCCAGCCACCGGGCAGCCACACCGCCAGCGGAATCGTGACGCCGGAAGCCAGTGCCGCAGTCGCGCCCATCACGGTGGCATAGGCCATCGTCATCGACGGCACCTGGTCCGGGTAGCGCTGCTTGATGACCACCGGAAGCAGCACATTGGTCGAGGCGATGCCGATGGCCAGCACGACGGTGCCGGTGAACAGCGGCGCGGCGCCGCCCGCCGAACGCAGCAGCAGCCCGGCCAGCAGCACCACGAGTCCGACCAGGATCATCCGTTCGGCGCCGAACTGGCGCGCCAGCCGCGCAATCGGCGCGAACGCCGCGAAGATCAGCACCGGCAGGCTGGCGAGCAGTCCCGCCGCGGCGGCCGTCAGCGCCAGGTCCTGGCGGATCGTCTCGAGCACCGGCCCCACGCCGGTCAGCGCCGCGCGCAGGTTCGCCGCGATCAGCAGCAGCGCGATGAGGAACAGGTGACGTGATTGCATGGGTCGATCGGACATCTTGCGCCGGACACGGGTAGGCATGGACCGTCAGCAACGCGCGCCTTGCGCACGGCGCCGCGTGCCACGCCTGCCGCTAGAATGCCATCAGTGAAAAGCAAGGACCGGCTCGATGAGGCCTTTGTGCGGCTCGAGGAGTTGCTGCCCGACGCCATGGGTCCGC
Source organism: uncultured Steroidobacteraceae bacterium (assembly GCA_964632365.1). Taxonomy (GTDB): domain Bacteria; phylum Pseudomonadota; class Gammaproteobacteria; order Steroidobacterales; family Steroidobacteraceae; genus ZC4RG30. The sequence continues at coordinate 31,995 of CAZWDR010000018.1, read as the reverse complement.
TGCTGCGCTGGCTGCGAAGTCCCAGATCGCGCCCGGTGCGCATCCCGCTCGGCATCCTGTGCCTCGCGGCGGGGTTCTTCTGGTTCCTGCCGGTGGTGGGGCTGGAATTCTTCCCGATCGGACTGCTGCTGATTGCACAGGACGTTCCGTTCCTGCGCAAACCTGTGGCCGCGATGACCCACTGGCTGCTGGACCAGTATGAACGGCTGCGCGCTGCATGGCGGCGGTGGCGTCAGCGGCGCAGGCGCCGGCCGTGACCGGCGGGCCGGCGGCGGATCAGTTCTGCCGGATGAATGCGTGTGCGGGCTGCGCCTCGGGCCGCTGCAGCACGCGCGCATAGACGCCCGATACCAGCTGGCGGAAACGCGTCCAGCTGAAATTGACGCGGGCGTGCTCGGCCGCCGCACCCGCAACACGACCGGCACGCGCCGGGTCGGCGAACACCGCATGGATGGCGCGCGCCACGTCGCCGGCATCTGCGTCGCACAGGTAGGCGCGCGCGTCATTCAGTACCGGTTCGTGCGCGGGGCCGCGCGTGGCGACGATCGGACGGCCAGCGGCCATGTATTCGAAGATCTTCAGCGGAATGTTGTCGCCCAGCGTGCGCAGTGACACCAGGCAATGCGCCACCTCGAACCACGCCGGCATCATCGCGCGCGGCTGGCGCGGCAGGATGCGCACGCGCGCATGCAGTGCGGCCGGCAGGTCGGCGGTCAGCTTCTGCACCTGCCGGGCATCGCTGGCGCCGACGCACACCAGCAGCAGGTGCGGGTCGTGGGCGGCCGCGTGCATGAACGCTTCGATGAGCAGGTCGATGCCCTGATATGTGGAGAAGTTGCCGGTGTAGAGCAGCACCCGGTCGCGCGGGCCGATGGCGTGATCGGCGCGCAGCCTGGCGACCTGCGCATCGCTGGCCTGCTCCTGCAGGACGGGAAAACGCCACTCGATCACCGGCGCGCGCGGCGCGATCGCACTGACGGTGGCGCCCAGCCCGCCGCTGCAGATGACATGCGCGGCGCGCCCGATCACGCGGCGCTCGATCGCGCGCAACATCTTCTGCGCCGGTCGCATGCCCAGCACACGGTGCCCGGCCAGCTGGTCAGGGATGGAGGAGGCCATGTCGTAGATGAACGGCACACCGCGCGGCGGGCACACCAGGGCCGCCAGCCACGCGGCCTCTTCCACCGCATGCACCAGCGTGTAATTGCGCCGCGCCAGCAGCCGCGACAGACACTGCAGCAGGCTCACGTCGAGCAGTGCCTTGCGCAGCGAGAAACCCACGCGCACTTCGGTGAAACCCAGTGGATTTGCACAGCGCTCGATGCGCACGCCGGGGATCTTCGGATCGGAGCCCACCGGAAAGGCCAGCACGTCGACGCGGTAGCCGGATTCGACCAGGGCTTTCGCCACCAGCGCGACGGCGATTGGTGTGCCGCGCTCTTCGAAAAAGGGCTGCGGCGTGACAAGCAGCACACTGGGACGGCCGACCTGAAGTCTGCTGTCGCCCTTCGGCGACATCGCGCGACCTGCTGCTTGCATCAAGAAAACCTCGCACCCGATACGAGTCTGGATGCTGCGCAGATGACGCGCATCATGCAAGCGCGGATCGCGCTCAACGTTGATGCGGTGTTCTCCTACAACGCAATGACGGTCTGCGATGCGAGACTTGCGCCCGGGTGATTTCGCTTGAAAGCGGACTCTCACGTGGCTCGCGCGGAACGTTCACGCAGCCAGCGGCATCCGGCCCCTCTGCCGCGATCGGCATCAACCTGCGCGACTATCTGCGGGCGCGACGCTTCCGGCATGCGGCTGTCCTGCAGCACCCCGTCGGCGCCGCGCCAGCCGCGCGCGCAGCTGCTCCACATACAGATACGCCACAGGCGTGGTGAACAGCGTCAGCAGCTGGCTCATCATCAGGCCGCCCAGGATGGTGATGCCCAGCGGGCGGCGCAGCTCGGAGCCCTCGCCGGCTCCGAGCAGCAGCGGCACCGCGGCCAGCAGCGCGGCTACGTTGACCATCACGATCGGCCGCAGCCGCAACAGCGCGGCACGATGGATGGCTGCAAACGGCGACAGCCCTTCGCGACGCTGCGCGTCGAGCGCGAAGTCGATCATCATGATCGCGTTCTTCATCACCAGACCCACCAGCAGGAACAGTCCGAGCAGCGCGATCAGGCTGAACTCGGTGCCGCTGACGCGCAGCGCCAGCAACGCGCCGAAGCCGGCCGAGGGCAGCGTCGACAGGATGGTGATCGGGTGCAGCGTGCTCTCATAGAGGATGCCGAGCACGAAATAGACCGCGATCAGCACGCCGAGCAGCAGCAGCGGCTGGCGTGCCAGCGTCGTGGCCACGCCGCCGGTGGACCCGCCTGGCGTGGCGATGATCTGCGTGGGCAGCATCAGGTCCGACATCGCGCGGTCGATCGCATCCAGGGCCTGCTGCTCGGTCACCCCTTCGGCCAGTGAATAGCCCACGCCCGTCGACGCGAACTGCCGGTTGTGCTGCACGCGGTCGGCCGCCCCCCCGAATGTGTATTCGGTGAACGCGGACAGCGGCACGCGCCGGCCGTCATTGGCGATCACCTGGATCTGGTCGAGCACGGTGGGACTGGCGGTGTAGCCGGGTTCCAGCTCCATCACCACGCGGTACTGGTTCATGTCGTCGTACAGCGTCGCGACCTGCCGCTGCGAGAACGAGTTGTTGAGCACCGAGGCGATCATGCGCATGTCGACGCCCAGACGCTGTGCCGCCTCGCGATCGATCTGCACGTGCACCTGCTGTGTGCCTTCGTCGCCGAACGAACTGACATCGGTCAGCTCCGGCAGCGTGCCGAGCTTCTCCGAGACACGCCGGGCCCAGTCGCGCAGCAACGGCACCGAATCAGACAGCAGCAGGATCTCGTTCTCGCTGTTGCCCCAGTTGGAACCGAACTGGATGTCCTGGTCGGGGAACAGGTTCAGGATGGCGCCGGGCACCGGCGGCGCGCGCGCGCGGATGCGGTCGGCGACCTGGCGCGCGGAGGCATCCCGCTCGGCGCGTGGCTTCAGGCGCACGCTGATGCGCGCATTGGCGGCTCCGCTGCCGCCGGCGCTGCCGGTCACATCCTGCACGGCCGGATCCTGCAGCAGCAGCCGGCGGTAGGCCTCGATCTTCGGCTGCATGACCTGGAACGACGCGCCGTCATCGCCGCGTACGAAACCGCGCAGCTGGCCGGTGTCCTGCGCGGGCAGCACCGTCTTCGGGATGGCGATGTACAGCCACACATTCACGGCCACCACGCCGGCGAACAGCGCCAGCACCAGCGCGCGATGGCGCAAGGCGCGCTCCAGGCCATGCCCGTAGGCATCGCGCAGTCCGCTGAACGCGGCAGCGGCGACGCCCTGGTTGGCGCGATCCCGGTCCAGCGGCCGCAGGATGCGCGCGCACAGGCTCGGGGTCAGCGTCAGCGACAGCAGCAGCGAGATCGTCATCGCCGCGGCCAGCGTCAGCGAGAACTCGCGGAACAGCTTCTCCACCACGCCGCCCATGAACAGGATCGACACGAACACCACCACCAGCGCGAGGTTCATCGCCAGCAGCGTGAAGCCCACCTCCTTCGAACTGCGCAACGCGGCCTCCAGCGGCGTGAGGCCCTCCTCCAGATGCCGGCGGACGTTCTCCAGCACCACGATGGCGTCATCGACCACCAGTGCCGCGCCCAGGATCAGCGCCATCATCGACAGGTTGTTCAGCGAGAACCCGAGCAGGTACATCGCGCCGAAGCTGCCCACCAGGGATACGGCCACCGCGGCACCGGGGATCAGCGCGGCGCGCGCACTGCCCAGGAACACCCAGACGACGAGCACCACCAGCACCATCGCGGCGATCAGCGCGGTCTGGCCCTCGCGCAGCGTGGTGCGGATGCCGGGCGAGCGGTCCATCACCACGCTCAGTTCGGCATCGGCGGGCAGCAGCGCGCGCAGCCCCGGCAGCTGCGCGGCGATCAGGTCGAGGGTGTCGACCATGTTGGCGCCGGGCTGGCGGCTGACCTGCAGGATCACCGCGGAGTTGCCGTTGTGGAAGCCGGTGGTGTAGCGGTTCTCGACCGAGTCGGTGACCGTCGCCACGTCGGCCAGCCGCACCGCGGCGCCGTCGCGATGGGCCACGATCAGCGGGGTGTAGTCGCGCGCCTCGCGCAGTGGCTCCGACAGCCGCACGTTCCAGCGCCGCTCGCCGTTCTCCAGCGCGCCCATCGGGCGCAGCGCATTGGCGTCGGAGATGGCAGTGCGCACTTCATCGAGCGAGATGCCATGGTGCGCCAGCGCGCCGGGATTCAGCTGCACGCGCACCGCCGGCAGCGAACTGCCGTCGACGGTGACCTGCCCCACGCCCTGCACCTGCGCGATCTTCTGCGCGATCACGGTGGAGGCGAGGTCATACAGGTGGCTGGGCGACAGGTTCGGCGAGGACAGCGCCAGCGCCATGATCGGCGACTGCGAGGAGTTCACCTTGCGGAAGGTCGGGTTGCCCGGCATGCCGGCGGGCAGCTGGTTGCGCGCGGCGTTGATCGCGGCCTGCACATCGCGCGCGGCCTCGTCGATGTTGCGGTCGAGCTCGAATTCGAGCCGCACGTTGACCGCGCCCTGGCGGCTGTCGGAGCTGATCGAGGTGACCCCGGCGATGCTGCCCAGCGCGCGCTCCAGCGGCGTGGCGACGGTGGCCGCCATGCTCTCCGGGCTGGCGCCCGGCAGGCTCGCGCTCACCTGGATGGCCGGGAACTCCACCTGCGGCAGCGGCGCCACCGGCAGCAGCCGGAACGCAAGCAGCCCGCACAGCAGGATCGCCACGGCCAGCAGCAGGCTTGCGACCGGTCGGTGGATGAACGGTCGCGCCAGATTCACGCGGCGCCTCCGGCCTGCGGCGCCGGCACTGGCGCAGGATCCGCGCCGGCACGGCGTGATGCCAGGCGATCGAAGAACAGGTACACCACCGGCGTGGTGAAGATGGTCAGCACCTGGCTGACCAGCAGGCCGCCGACCATCACGATGCCCAGCGGCGCGCGCAGTTCGGCGCCGGAGCCGCTCGCCAGCATCAGTGGCAGCGCACCGACCAGCGCGGCGAGCGTGGTCATCAGGATGGGGCGGAAGCGCAGCTGCGCGGCGCGCCGGATGGCCTCGCGCGGCGTGGCGCCGGCGCGCTGCGCCTCGAGCGCGAAGTCCACCATCATGATGCCGTTCTTCTTCACGAGGCCAATCAGAAGCACGATGCCGATCACCGCGATCAGGTCGAGTGGCTGGCGCGCCACCAGCAGCGCCAGCAGCGCACCGACAGTGGCAGACGGCAGCGTCGACAGGATGGTCACCGGGTGGATGAAGCTCTCATAGAGCACGCCCAGCACGATGTACATGGTGATCACCGCGGCCAGGATCAGCCACAGCGTGTTCGACAGCGACGAGCGGAACGCCTCGGCGGCGCCCTGGAACCGCATCTCGACCGACAGCGGCAGCTGCACGTCGCGCTGCGCCTGCTCGATGGCGCCCACCGCCTCGCCCAGCGACACGCCCGGCGCGAGGTTGAACGACACCGTCGCCGACGGGAACTGGCCCTGGTGGTTCACCAGCAGCGGCGTGGGCCGCTGCGACACCGTCGCCACGGTCGACAGCGGCACCTGGCCCCCATCGCGGGTGGGGATGTAGGTGGTCTCCAGCGCTCCTAGTCCGTCGCCACGGCGCGGATCGACCTCGAGCACCACGCGATACTGGTTCGCCTGCGTGAACAGCGTGGCGATCTGGCGCTGTCCGAATGCGCTGTACAGCGCATTGGTGACCTGCGCGACCGACACGCCGAGCCGTGCGGCCTGGTCGCGGTGGATCTCCACATAGGCCTGCAGGCCCTGGTTCTGCAGGTCGCTGGCCACGTCGCTCAGCGACCGTTCCTGCTGCAGGCGGTCGATCAGCCGGCCGGTCCACAGCGACAGCTCCTCGATGTCCGGCGAGGTCAGCGTCATCTGGTACTGCGTGCGGCTGACGCGATCCTCGATGCTCAGTTCCTGCACGGGCTGCAGGTACGCGCGGATGCCGGGCACGCCGGTCTGCGGATCGGAAAGGCGCTCACGCAGCCGCTCGATGATGGCCGGCGCGCGGTCATCGCGCTCGCCATGCGGCAGCAGGTTCACCAGCATGCGGCCGCTGTTCAGCGTGGTGTTGGTGCCATCGACGCCGATGAACGAGGACAGGCTCGCCACGGACGGATCTTCGAGGATGCGCTCGGCCAGTGCCTGCTGGCGCTCGGCCATCGCCGCGAAGGAGATGTCCTGCGGGGCTTCGGTGACCACCTGCAGCACGCCGCTGTCCTGCGACGGGAAGAACCCCTTCGGCACGAAGGCATAGAGCACCGCCGTCAGCACCAGCGTCGCCACCATCACCAGCAGCGTGGTGCGCTGGCGGTTCAGCACCCAGTCGAGCCACACGGTGTAGCGCGCGATCACGCGGGTGAGGAAGTCCTCGCGCTGATGGTCCGGGGCGGACTTCAGCATGCGCGCCGCCATCATCGGCGTCAGCGTCAGCGACACCAGCAGCGAGATGAAGATGGCCACGGCCAGCGTCACCGCGAACTCATGGAACAGGCGGCCCACCACATCGCCCATGAACAGCAGCGGGATCAGCACCGCGATCAGCGAGATGGTCAGCGACACCAGCGTGAAGCCGATCTCCTTCGCGCCGGCCAGCGCCGCCTGCATCGGCGGCAGCCCGGCTTCGCGGTGCCGGGCGATGTTCTCGAGCATCACGATGGCGTCGTCGACGACGAAGCCGGTGGCGATGGTCAGCGCCATCAGGCTCAGGTTGTTGACGGAGAAGCCAAGCAGGTACATCACGCCGAAGGTGCCCACCAGTGACAGCGGCACCACGACACTGGGGATCAGCGTGGCCGACGCGCTGCGCAGGAACAGGAAGGTCACCATCACGACCAGGCCCACCGCGAACACCAGCTCGGTCTGCACGTCGCGCACCGAGGCGCGGATGCTGCCAGTGCGGTCGGTGAGGATGTTGATCTCGGTGGCGGCGGGCATGGTCGCGGTCAGCCGCGGCAGCAGCTCGCGCACGCGGTCGGCGACCTGGATCACGTTCGCACCCGGCTGGCGCTGCACGTTCACCAGCACCGCCGGCAGGCGATCGGCCCAGGCGGCCAGATAGCGGTTCTCCGCCCCGTCGCTGATCGTCGCGACATCCCCCAGCCGCAGCGGCGCATCGTTGCGCCAGGCCACGATCAGCGACCGGTATTCCTCCACCGAGCGGATCTGGTCATTCGCATCGAGCATCGTGAAGCGGTAGGGACCGTCGAAGCTGCCCTTCGGCTGGTTCACGTTCGCCGCGCTGATCGCGCCGCGCACGTCCTCGAGGCTCAGGTCATGCGCGGCGAGCGCCGCCGGGTTCACCTGCACGCGGATCGCCGGCCGCTGCCCGCCACCCAGGCTCACCATGCCCACGCCGGGCAGCTGCGCCAGGCGCTGCGCAATGCGCGTGTCGACCAGGTCGTGCACTTCCGGCAGCGGCAGCGTGCTCGAGGTCACCGCCAGCGTCAGGATCGGCGCATCGGCGGGATTCACCTTGCGGTACACCGGCGGCGCCGGCAGGTCGTTGGGCAGCAGGTTGCCGGAGGAATTCAGCGCCGCCTGCACTTCCTGCTCGGCCACGCCGAGGTCCACTTCCAGCGAGAACTGCAGCGTCAGCACCGAGGCGCCGCCGGAGCTGGACGAGGACATCTGCTTCAGTCCCGGGATCTGGCCCAGGCTGCGCTCCAGCGGCGCGGTGATCGCGCGGGTCACCACATCGGGGCTCGCACCCGGATAGAAGGTGAACACCTGGATGATGGGGTAATCGACCTGCGGCAGGGCCGCCACCGGCAGCAGGCGATAGGACAGGATCCCCGAGACGAGCAGCGCCAGCATCAGCAGCGTGGTCGCGACGGGCCGCTGGATGAAGGGCCGCGAAATCGACATGGATCAGCTGCCGGCGGGGGTCGGCGTCCCGGCGGCCGCACCGGGCGATGCACCGACCATCGTCACCGGGCTGCCCTCGCGCAAGCGATCGATGCCCTCGAGCACGACCTGCTCGCCTTCTTTCAGGCCCTCGACAATCGCGGTGCGCCCGTCGACCGAGGCGCCGATGCGCACATCGCGCAGCACGGCCTTGCCATCGATGACGGTGTAGACATAGGTGCCACGCGAGCCGTGCTGGACGGCGTCGGCGGGAATGGTCACCGCATCCTTCACCACGCCCACGTTCAGCACCGTGTTCACGAACTGGTTCGGGAACAGCGCGTCATCGGCGTTGGCGAACTCCGCCTTCAGGCGCAATGTGCCGGTGGCGGTGTCGATCTGGTTGTCGAGCGTGCGCAGGGTGCCGTCGGCGAGCTTGGCGGCGCCGGTGCGGTCCCAGGCCTGCACCGGCAGGCCGCCGCGCTCCGACAGCGCCTGGCGCAGCGCGGGCAGTTCCGCTTCGGGAACGGACAGCAGCACCGAGATGGGCTGGGTCTGCGTGATCGTGAACAGGCCCTCGGCATTGCCCGGACCGACGAGGTTGCCCGCGTCGACGCGGCGCAGGCCCACGCGGCCGGCAATCGGCGCGACGATGCGGGTGTAGTCCAGCTGCAGGCGCGCCGTATCCACCTGCGCCTGGTCGGACTTCAGCGTGCCCTGCAGCTGGTTCACCAGCGCCTGCTGCCGCTCCAGCGTCTGGCGCGGGATAGTGCCCGCGTCGACCACGCGCTGATATTGCTCAAGCTCCAGCTGCGCATGCCGCAGCTGCGCGGCGTTCTGCTGCTGTGCACCCTCCGCCTGCGCGAGACGGATGCGATAGGGGGCCGGGTCGATCTCGGCCAGCAGCTCGCCGGCGCGCACCCGCTGGCCCTCGCGCGGCACCACCCGCAGCAGCGGGCCCTCGACGCGACTCTGGACCACGACGGTGTTGAACGGGACGACGGTACCGATGCTGCGCACCTGCAGGGCGAGGTCTTTGCGCACCGCAGGCACCGTGCGGACCGCCACCGGCTGCTGCCACGGGTTGAACCCCATGCCCTCGTGCTGGCCGGGAGCCTCCCGGGAAATGAGGTACCAGCCACCACCGACCACGACGGCAGCGGCCCCGAGAATGAGAACGGTTCTGGGAGACATAGAGGGAGTGACCGCGGAAAACAGGCTTGATTCCCGCGACCAACGTCCGGGCGTTCAAAAAGGCATCGTAGCTGAGAACGGTTCTCGATTACACCCCGGATTTATCCTCCAGCAGGGCCCGAAGATCCTCCAGGCGGTCCGCTTCGGCCGCCGGCTTGTCCCGCCGCCAGCGCAGGATGCGGGGAAAGCGCACCGCAATGCCGGACTTGTGGCGGCCGGATGCCGCGATGGCTTCGAAGGCCAGCTCGAACACGTGCACCGGCTCGACGCTGCGCACCGGGCCGAAACGCTCGCGGGTGTGGGCGCGCACCCAGCGGTCCAGTTCGGCGATCTCGGCCGCATCGAGGCCGGAATAGGCCTTGGCCACCGGCACCAGCTCCCCGCCCTTCCACACCGCGAAGGTGTAGTCGGTGTAGAGGTTCGAGCGCCGGCCGTGCCCGGCCGCGGCATAGACCAGCACCCCGTCGAAGGTCAGCGGATCGATCTTCCACTTCCACCAGGCGCCGCGTTGCCGCCCGGCGCCGTAGGCCGACTGCCAGTCCTTCAGCATCAGCCCCTCGACCCCGCGCGCACGCGACCCCTCGCGCAGCGCGGCCAGCGCCTCCCAGCTGTCGCCCTCCACCGCCGCGGACAGGCTGAAGCGGGCGGGCGCATCACGCAGCAGCCCGCAGAGCGCCGCGCGCCGCGCGCGCAACGGCAGGCCGCGCAGGTCCTCGCCGTCGCGCTCGAGCAGGTCATAGACCAGGAAGTGCGCCGGCGCCTCGGCCAGGATCGCGGGCCCGGGGTTCTTGCGGCCCAGACGCTTCTGCAGCAGCGCGAACGGCAGCGGCGCGCCATCGCGCCAGCACAGCACCTCGCCGTCGAGCACGGTGCCTGCGGGAAGCTCCCTTGCTGCGCTGATCAGCTCGGGAAACTGCGCGCTGATGATCTCCTCGCCGCGCGACCACAGCACGCATTCAGCCTCGCGTCGCACCAGCTGCCCGCGGATGCCGTCCCATTTCCACTCGGCAAGCCAGTCCGCGCGCGGACCCAGTTCGTGCACCGGGCGCTCCAGCGGCGCGGCGAGGAAGAAGGGATAGGGATGCAGCAGTCCGCCCGCGGAATCCCCGCGCAGCAGCGCCTGCCAGAACAGCGTCGAGGGCTCCCACTCACCGATCAGCGCGCGCTCCACGTCGATGCGCGGGCGATCGAGCAGCTGCGCCAGCGCGCGGGTGACCAGCGTGCGCGACACCCCGACGCGCAGCGCGCCGGTGAGCAGCTTGTTGACGAGGAAGGATTCCGCGTAGCACAGCGAGCGCCACCAGTGGATCACCGCGCTGCGCTGGCCGGCCTCGTCCAGGTCGCGCAGCGGCAGGATGCGTGCCTCGAACCAGTCGGTGAGGCTCAGCGACTGCGCCTCGGACACCAGCGCTGGGTCTGGTTCGACCAGCAGCGCGATCGTCTCGGCAAGATCGCCGACCGCCGCGAGCGAATCCTCGACCAGCCAGTCGGGCAGGCCGGACTCCTCGCCGAGCCAGCGTCGCAGCAATGCCGGGCCGACGCTGCGACGGGGGCGCCGGCCGATCAGCACATAGGTGGCCCAGGCGGCATCGGCAGGTTCCGCGGCGCGGAAGTAAGCCACCATCGCGTCGATCTTCGCGTTGGTCGACGTGGTCGTGTCCAGCGCCTCGAACAGGGCGGCGAAGCGCTGCATTACTCCTCGGCTCCATGGCTCGTGGCCAGCGCCGCGGCGTCCAGACCTTGCTCGCGCAGGAACCGCACCATCGTGTCGCTGTGGCCATGCGTGAGCAGGATGCGGCGTGCGCCCGTCTCGGCGAAGGTGCGCAGCAGCGCCGGCCAGTCGGCGTGGTCGCTCAGCACGAAGCCGCGGTCATGGCCGCGACGGCGGCGATCGCCGCGCACGCGCATCCAGCCTGAACAGAACCCGCTGCCATGATCACCGAAGCGCCGCACCCACGGCGAACCAGCGGCGCTGGGCGGTGCCAGCACCAGCGCCCCCGCATAGGCGCGCGCCTGCGGCACGGTGGCCGGCAGCGTGGGCAGCATCGGGATGCCGGCGGCGCGATAGAGGTCGGTGACCGCGGCCACCGCGCCGTGCACATATACCGGCTCGTCGGTGAAGGCCATCAGCTCCGACAGCACACGCTGCGCCTTGCCGAGCGCATAGGCGTACAGCAGGCTCGCCACGCCGCGCGCGCGGTTGTGCTGCCACCAGGCGTGGATGTCCTGTGCGATCGCGCGCGGCTCCTCCCAGCGGTAGATCGGCAGCGCGAAGGTGGCCTCGCTGATCAGCACATCGCAGCGCACGACCTCGAACGGTGTGCAGGTGCGATCCGCGGCGCGCTTGTAGTCGCCGGTGACCACCCAGACCTGGCCGGCATGCTCGATGCGCACCTGCGCGGAACCGAGGATGTGCCCGGCCGGATGCAGCGTGACGCGCACCGGTCCGAACGCCACCGGCTCGCCATAGTCCACCGCCTGCACCTGGGCATCGGGCGGCAGGCGCTGGCGCGCCAGTGCCTCCCCTTCAGCGGCGACCAGATACGCGCCGCTGCCCCCGCGCAGATGGTCGGCGTGCGCATGCGTGATGATGGCGCGCGCCACCGGTTGCCACGGGTCGATGTGGAAATCGCCGGCCGCGCAATGCAGGCCGCGCGGCGTGGCCTCCACCAGATCTGCCATGCCGTCACGCTAGCCGCGGCCGGCAGGTTGCGTCCACCGGCGCAACACCTCCCGCGTCCCATCGCCAATCGTAGGAACCCACCTACCGGTCCCGCGATGATCGGCCGCTTGGGCTGTGCAGCGCGGAAACCTAGTCTTGTGGCCGATCAAGAACAAGGAGCAGGCATGGGCATTCTCAAATTCCTCGGCATCGCAATCATCGTGCTCTGGCTGGTGCTCTGGCTCGCCGTGAAGATCACCGTCGGCACCATCCACCTGCTGCTGCTGGTCGGCGCGGTGCTGCTGATCGTCGGCTTCTTCAAGCGCACCTGACGCGGGGGCGGCTGCCCGCAAGGCCGCCGACGCGTAGCCGCAAAGTCACTTCGCGGCGGCCTCCTCCTCGTCGACCACCAGCCGGACCCGCACGGCCGTCTTCTTCGGCATCACCGTGCGGTCGCGACGCAGGATCAGCGCCTTGGTCAGCGCGGTGCCGAAGAACAGGATCAGCGCCGAGTAATAGACCCACAACAGCACCATCACCAGCGAGCCCGCCGCACCATAGGTCGAGGCCGGCGCGACGCGCGTCAGGTAGAACGAGATCAGGTACTGTCCGACGACGAACAGCAGCGACGTGAATGCCGCGCCCCTCCACACGTCGGCCCACGCCAGGTGCACATCCGGCAACACCTTGAACAGCATCGCGAACAGCACCGTGGTCACCGCGAGCGACAGCAGCAGGTCCACCGCCGCGGTGACGAAGGCCGGCACGGGCATCCATCCGCCCGCGTAGTCCAGCATCGCGGTGATGGCCACGCTGACGGCGAAGGACATCAGCAGCAGGAACCCGATGATCAGCACGGTGCCCAGCGACAGCAGCCGCACGGTGATGAAGGTGAGGATGCCGCTGCGCGTGGGTTTGGCCCGCACGTCCCAGAAATGATTCAGCGAGCCCTGCATCTGCGCGAACACCGTGGTCGCACCGAACAGCAGCGTGGCGATGCCGATGATGGTCGGGAAAATGCCGGCCTGCTCCGGGCGCGACACACGCACCGCGTCCTGCACCATCACCGCGGCCTGCTCGCCGACCAGGTCGCCGATGCCGGCGGCGATCTCGCCGGTCGCGGCTTCCTCGCCATAGACCGTTCCGATGATCGCCACCAGGATGATCACCATCGGCGCCAGCGAGAACAGCGTCGCGAAGGCCAGCGAGCCGGCCTGGCGGAACGCGTCGCGCTCCAGCCAGATGCTGACGGCGTCGACCAGGGGACGGATCCGTTCGGGGATGCGCATCATTCCTCCATCACCGCGACCGACACACGCACCGCGGTGGCCTTCGGAGTCACCACCCCGTCACGGTGCAGCACGCCGACCTTGGTCAGCGCGGTGCCGAAGAACAGGATCAGCGACGAGTAATACACCCACAGCAGCACCAGCACCAGCGAGCCGGCCGCGCCATAGGTGGAGGCCGGCGCGACGCGCGTCAGGTAGAACGCGATCAGGTACTTGCCCAGCACGAACAGCAACGCGGTGGAGATCGCGCCGCGCCGCACGTCGCGCCACTGCAGCCGCACATCCGGCAGCACCTTGAACAGCAGCCCGAGCAGCACGGTCGTCACCGTGACCGACAGCGCCAGGTCGAGCAGCGCCACGGCCGAGGGGTGCACCGGAATCCACGCCCGCGCGTGCTCGATGACCGCGGTGACCGCCACGCTGAGCGCGAAGGAGGTCAGCATCAGGAAGCCGATGATCAGCACCATGCCCAGCGACAGCAGCCGCACGGTGATGAAGGTCAGCAGGCCGCTGCGTGCCGGCCGCGCGCGCACGCCCCAGATGTGGTTCAGCGAGCTCTGCATCTGCGCGAACACTGTGGTGGCGCCGAACACCAGCGCGCCGATGCCCAGCAGCGTGGGCAGGAAGCCGGCCACCTCGGGGCGGGAACCCTTGACCGCCTCCTCGACTGCGACGGCCGCCTGCGGGCCGAGCAGGTTCGCGATGCCGGCGGAGATCTCGCCGCTGGCGGCCTCCTGTCCATACACCGCGCCGACGATCGAGACGAGGATGATCACCAGCGGCGCCATCGAGAACAGCGTGAAGAAGGCCAGTGCCCCCGCATGCTGGAAGGCGTCGCTGTCGAGCCACGCCTTGACGGCCTCCATCGTGAAGCGCAACGGCGCCGGCACCTTCATGGCGCTCATCAGCGCGGCTGCCGCGACACCAGATCGACGCTCAGGTCCCACAGACGCTGGCGCGCCGCCGGGTCGTAGGCCTGGGCATTGGCCCGCGCCTCGCTCATCTGGTTGAAATAAAGGCCCGAACGGCCGGCCATGTGCGCCGCCACCGCCAGTTGCATCACGGCATCCGCGCCCTCCTCCACCGAGGACATCGGCTGGCGTCCGGCGTCGAGGACCATCGGGGTGTCCATGAACGTGGCCGGATGCACGGCATTGACGCTGACCTTGCCCGGATCCAGCTGCTCCGCCAGCGTGATCGTGAACAGTATCTGCGCCAGCTTCGACTGCGCATACGCCGCGTTGGTCTGGTAGCCGTTCTCCATCATCACGTCGTCGAAGTTCACCGGCCGCTGGCCGATCGATGCCACATTGACGATGCGCGCCGGTGCCGCGGCCTCGAGCGCCGGCAGCAGCAGGCGCGTCAGGTGGAAATGCGACAGGTAATTGACCTGGAACACCAGCTCGTGACCGTCTTCGCTGAGCCGCCGCTCCGCGCTGCCGACGCCGCCGATGCCGGCGTTGTTGATGAGCAGGTGCAGGCGCGGATGGCTTGCCCGCACGCGCGTGGCGAGGGCCTCGACCTCACGCAGCGAGGCCAGGTCACCGGCGAAATACTCCGCCTTGCCCGGGCCCGCGCGTGTGATGTCGGCGGCGATCGCCTCGCCGCGCGCGGGATTCAACCCATGGATGATCACCGTCGCGCCCATCGCGCCCAGGCGACGGGCGACAGTCTCGCCGAGCCCACTGGTGGAGCCGGTGACCAGCGCCACCTTGCCCGTCATCGGGATCGTGGGCTGCGCGCCGGTTGCCGTGGCGCCGAGGGTCAGCAGCGCGGCGGCCATCAACAGAGAACGCCGGGAAAGCATCTGGAACTCCGGGTTGTGGCGATCGACCGATTGTATGCAAAGCCCCGTGACCGGCGGGGTCACCTTCAGCGGGGGCCGGCGCAGCCATGCTCCGCCGCACCGGCTTGGTCCGGCATGGATTCCTGTGCAGCCGCCGCGCGACCGGTAGCGGCCTCGTCGAGCAATTGGTCGCGGCGCCGCTGCATCTGCGGGCCGAGGACATCCAGGTCCATGCCCATGGCCTCGGCCTGCTCGAACAGGCCGCCGCTGCGTTCCTCGTCGCGGGTATGCGCGTTGAACAGCGCGATGAGGTCCCGCAGGCGCGCGTCGAAGTGCGCATCCGCGACGCCGGATGAATGCCGGACCTGCATGATGAGCTGCCGGGTCGTCGCATGGTCCTCGATTGCCGCCTCGCACAGCGCCGGCGCGCCGCCGGCGTCGACATAGGCGGGATAGAAAATCTCCTCCTCGATCCGCGCATGCACCTCGAGCGCATTGCACAGGTGCGCGACCAGCGCCTCCTTGCGTGCCGCGTCCTGCGTGGCCTGCACCTGCGCGAGGCAGTCCGCCATCCGGCGGTGATCGGCCTTCAGCAGTTCGACGGCATCGACCTCGGCGAGGGGGCCGGAACCGCTCACGATGGATTCATGGTCCGCACGACCGCTGGAATTGCGGGTGGCCATGGCTTCTCCTGACTCAAGGGCAGACAGGTTAGGCCGTGGCCCGATGGCCGGCATGTAGTGGCCGACACTCAGGTCTTGTAGGCAGGCACCGACGCACGCGTCCGGCTCACTTTCCCTTGAAACCCCTGGCGACGATGTACACCTCGCGCGACTCCTTGCGCGAGGCACCGGGCTTGCGGATGCTGACCTTGTCGAACGACGTGCGCAGCTCCTTCAGGAACTGGTCGGAGCCGGCGCCCTGGAACATCTTCGCGACGAAGCTTGCGCCGGGCCGCAGCGTCCGGCGCACCGTGTCGAGCGCCAGCTCGAGGAACAGGATCGAGGCGGCCTGATCCGCGGAGTCGATGCCGGTGAGGTTGGGCGCGATGTCGCAGATGACGAGGTCGAACCGGCCGCTGCCGACCCAGTCGAGGATCTGCTGCACGATCGCATCGTCGTGGAAGTCGCCCTGGATGAAATCCACGTTCGGCATCGCATCCATCGGCAGGATGTCGGTGGCCAGCACCCGTCCCTTCGCGCCCACCAGCTTGCCAGCCACCTGGGACCAGCCGCCCGGCGCCGAGCCCAGGTCGAGGATTCGCATGCCCGGACGGATCAGCCGGTCCTTCTCGTTCAGTTCGATCAGCTTGTAGGCGGCGCGTGAGCGATAGCCGTCCTTCTGCGCCTGCTTGACGTAGGGATCGTTGATGTGCCGGGAGATCCAGCTGGCACTGCTCTTGGTTCGGGCCATGGGAAAGCGCTGCGGCGTAGAATGGGCGCAAGTTTATCCCCTCTGCCGGACAGACCGGCCAGGAAGTACGCCCTGATCCGCATCACCGAGCTGCAGATGCCGCTGGGGTTCACGCCTGCGGCACTGCGCGAGGCCGTCATCGCACGCCTCGCAATCAAAGACGCCGACCTGCTGGAAGTGCAGCTGTTCAAGCGCAGTCCGGACGCCCGGCGGCGCAACGCCGCCATCGTGTTCAGCTGCGTGGTCGATGTACGGCTGCGCGACGAGGCCACGGTGCTGCAGCGTTTTGCCGGTGACCAGCACGTGCGCGTCGCGCCGGACACCGCCTATCACCCGGTGGCGAGCGCGCCCCCACAGCTGCGGGGGCGTCCGGTGGTGGTGGGTTTCGGCCCCGGTGGACTGTTTGCCGCACTGGTGCTGGCGCAGGGCGGCTTCCGTCCCATCGTGCTCGAGCGCGGCCGTGAGGTGCGCCAGCGCACCCAGGACACCTGGGCCCTGTGGCGCAGGAACATCCTCACGCCCGAGTCGAACGTGCAGTTCGGTGAGGGCGGCGCGGGCCTGTTCTCCGATGGCAAGCTCTACAGCCAGATCAAGGATCCGAAATTCTACGGCCGCAAGGTGATGCGCGAGTTCGTGGCCGCCGGCGCGCCGCCGGAGATCCTGTATGTGAACCGGCCGCACATCGGCACCTTCCGCCTCACCGGCGTGGTGGCCGCGATGCGCGCGCAGATCATCGCGCTGGGCGGCGAGGTGCGGTTCGGCGCCCGCGTCACCGATCTTGTCATCGAGGACGGCCAGCTGCAGGGCGTGCTGCTGGATGGGGCATTCGTCGAGAGCCGGCACGTGGTGCTGGCGCTGGGCCACAGCGCGCGCGACACGTTCCGGATGCTGGAGCGGCGCGGGGTGTTCCTGGAACCCAAGCCGTTCTCGATCGGCTTTCGCATCGAACATCCGCAGTCGATGGTCGATGCGGCGCGCCTCGGCAAGTTCGCCGGACACCCGGCGCTGGGCGCGGCCGACTACAAGCTGGTGCATCACGCGCGCAACGGGCGCGCCGTGTACAGCTTCTGCATGTGCCCGGGCGGCACAGTGGTGGCCGCGACGTCGGAGTCCGGCCGCGTGGTCACCAACGGCATGAGCCAGTATTCGCGCAACGAGCGCAATGCCAACGCGGGCATCGTCGTGGGCATCAGCCCCGCGCAGGACTATCCGGATGGACCGCTGGCGGGCGTGGCACTGCAGGAGACACTCGAATCCCATGCTTTCACGCTGGGTGGCGGCGACTACAGTGCGCCTGCGCAGCTGGTCGGTGATTTCATCCGCGGCGTGCCCTCGCAACAGCTGGGCGCCGTGCAGCCCTCTTACAAGCCAGGCGTGCGCCTGGGCGACCTGGCCCCGGCGCTGCCGCCGTTCGCCATCGAGGCCATCCGCGAGGCGCTGCCCGCCTTCGGCCGGCAGATCCGCGGCTTCGACCGCGACGATGCCGTGCTGACCGGCGTCGAGACGCGCACCTCCTCGCCGGTCCGCATCACGCGCGACGAGGCCACGTTGCAGAGCCTGAACCTGCGCGGCCTGTATCCCTGTGGTGAAGGTGCCGGCTACGCGGGCGGCATCCTGTCGGCGGCGGTGGATGGCATCAAGGTGGCCGAAGCGGTGGCGCGGGACCTGGCATGAAAGTCGAGGACATCCGCAAGCTGCATCATCGACGGGGCCGCGAGGAGGCCGGCCGGTTCCTCATCGAGGGCGAGCATCTGGTGCAGGAGCTGCTGAAGGCCGCGGCACATGATCCGGCGCTGCGCGCGAGCACGCTGTATTGCACGCAGGAACTGGCCGGCTTCACCGTCGAGTTGCCCATCCACCTGGTGAACACCCGGCAGATGGCGCAGATCAGCGAGACCCGCAAGCCGCAGGGCATCGTCGGCGTCGTGCCGCTGCGGCCGCCACCACCGCCGCGTGCGGGCGAACGCGCGCTGTATCTGCACGAGATCCAGGACCCCGGCAATCTGGGCACGATCCTGCGCACGCTGGCGTGGTTCGGCGGCTTCCGCTGCCTGCTCGGGCCGGGCAGCGTCGATGTGCACAATGGCAAGGTGGTCCGCGCCAGCATGGGGGCGATCTTCCATGTGCCCGTCGAGACCGACGTGACGCTCGAGGCGCTGCGGGCACGGCACACGCGCATTGCCTGCCTCGACCTGCATGGCGCGCCAATCCGTGATGCGGCGTTCCGCGAGTTCGACTGCTACCTGTTCGGCAACGAGGCGCGGGGCGTGCCGCGTGCCGCGCTGGACGAACTGGGCGCGACGCCGTTCGCGATCCGCGGCACCGCGCCGATCGAATCGCTGAACGTCGCCACCGCGGTGGCGATCTGCCAGTACGAACTGCACCGGGACGCCTGACCGGCAACGGCGCGCTACGACCACAAGGCATGCATGCGGCGCCGTAGGAACGGCCCGACAGTGCTTCGGGGCCATCGGGCGCGCCGGGACGCGCGTGCCACCGATGGGCGCGCCGCGAGGCTTGTCGCAGGCTGGCGGTCATTGGCAACGGCACAGGGGAAACCGCATGAACATCCGCCTCCCACACATCCCGGCGCTGGTGTTGCTGATGGCCGCGACGGCCGCATCCGCGCAGCAGCAGCCCGTTGTCCCGCAGGAGCCCGCGCCAGCCGACGCGCCGAAGGTGGATTTCGCCACCGTCGACGAGAATCGCGATGGATCGATCACCAGGCAGGAGGCGCTGCCCACGGCCGACCTGCACGCCTCGTTCGACCTGCTCGATGTGGATCGCAACCAGTCCCTCTCGCCGACCGAATTCGCGCGCTGGAACCGTGCCGGCAGCCCGCAGCCGAAGGTGCCGCGGGATCCATCGACCGCACCCGGTGGCAGCGCCGGTTCGCAGCATCTGCCCGACCGGCAATAGCGGCGCGCCTGAGTTGATCCTTCCCGCGCGGTGAACACCGCCGCGCCGCAGGTTCGCGCCGGCGGCGAATGATCGTAGACTCCGGTGAAACGGGGAGCGATCGCGATGGACTTGCGACGGACAGGGAAGAACGTGGCCGCCATGGCCTGCGCCGTGCTGCTGGGTGCGGCGACGGCCCAGACTCCACCACCCCCGGCAAGCTCCGCCGTCGACGCATCGCTGTGGCCCGCGGCGCGATGGCCGATTCCCGTCGATGCCGTGCTCGAGGCGCGCGTCGCCGCGCTGCTGGCGCGCATGACGCTCGAGGAGAAGATCGGGCAGGTGATCCAGCCGGACATCGGCAGCGTCACGCCGGCCGACATGCGGCGCTACCGTTTCGGCGCCATCCTGAACGGCGGCAACTCCGCGCCGGACAATGACGAGTTCGCGCCGCCGCAGCGCTGGCTTGCGATGGCCGATGCCTTCTACCAGGCGTCGGTGGACCCGTCCGGCGGCGGCGTCGCCATCCCTTCGATGTGGGGCACCGACGCGGTGCATGGGCACAGCAACATCGTCGGGGCCACGCTGTTCCCCCACAACATCGGCCTCGGCGCGATGCGCAATCCCGCGCTGGTCGAGGAGATTGGCCGGGCCACGGCGGCGGAGATCCGCGCCACCGGCATGGAATGGACCTTCGCGCCGACGCTGACGGTCCCGCAGGACCCGCGCTGGGGTCGCACCTACGAGGGATATTCCGAGGATCCCGCAGTGGTGGTGTCGTACGCGGCGGCGATGGTGCGCGGCCTGCAGGGCGATCCGCGCAGCGACGGCTTCCTGCGCCCGCCGCATGTGATGGCCACCGCAAAGCATTTCCTCGGCGATGGCGGCACCACGGAGGGTCGCGACCAGGGCGACACACGCGTGCCGCAGACCGTGCTGCGCGATGTGCATGCCGCGCCCTATGTGCCGGCGATCGAAGCCGGCCTGCAGTCGGTCATGGCTTCATACAACAGCTTCAACGGCGAGAAGCTGCATGGCCATCGCGGCCTGCTGACTGACGTGCTGAAGGCGCGCATGGGCTTCGGTGGCTTCGTGGTCGGCGACTGGAACGGCCACGGCCAGGTGCGCGGCTGTCGCGCCACCGATTGCCCCGCGGCGCTGGTTGCAGGCCTGGACATGTACATGGCGCCGGACAGCTGGCGCGGGCTGTACGACAGCCTGCTCGGACAGGCGCGCAGCGGCGCTCTGCCATTGCAGCGCCTGGATGACGCGGTCGCGCGCATCCTGCGCGTGAAGCTGCGCATGGGCCTGTTCGAAGCCGGTGCGCCATCGACGCGCCCGGGCGCCGGCGACTTCGCCACGCTGGGCAGGCCGGCACACCGCGAGATCGCGCGCCGCGCCGTGCGCGAATCGCTGGTGCTGCTGAAGAACAACGGCGGCCTGCTGCCCCTGGCACCGCGCCAGCGTGTGCTGGTGACGGGCGACGGCGCGCACAATCTCGCGAAACAGTCCGGGGGATGGACGCTCACGTGGCAGGGCACCGGCGCGGACAACAGCCGCTTCCCGGGCGCGACCTCGATCTGGGACGGCGTGCGCAGCGCGGTCCAGTCGGCTGGCGGCAGCGCGGAACTGTCCCCCGATGGCCGCTTCACGCAGCGCCCGGATGTGGCCATCGTCGTGTTCGGCGAGACACCCTATGCAGAAGGCGTCGGTGACCAGCGCAACCTGCTGCTGCGTTCCGACGGCGCGCACCTGGATCTGCTGGCGCAGCTGGCCGCGCAGCGCATTCCGGTCGTGGCCGTGCTGCTGTCAGGCCGCCCGCTGTGGATGAACCGGGAACTGAACGCGGCGCAGGCCTTCGTCGCGGCCTGGCTGCCTGGGTCGGAGGGCGGCGGCGTCGCCGATCTGCTGTTCCGCGGCGCGGATGGCCGCATCGCCCACGACTTCACCGGCCGCCTGTCGTTCTCGTGGCCGAAGCAGGCCATGCCCTCGCCGCTGCGGCCGGGCGAGCCGGGCTACGACCCGCTGTTCCCGTACGGATCCGGGATGTCGGTGCAGCAGCGCAGCGAACTGCCGCAATTGTCCGAGGAATCTGGCGTGCGGCAGCAGGATGCGCCCGGCACCACGCTGTTCGATGGTCTTTCGCCTTCGGCCTGGACGACTGCGGCCACCGGCGGCCTGCAGGTCTCGCGTGTGGACCGGCTCCGGCAGGAGGACAGCCTGCAGCTGCGCTGGACCGGCGCGGCACCCGGCCAGTTCGCGTTCCGCCGGCCGACGGGCGAAGACTTCAGCCGCGAGACCAATGCCGACATGCTGCTGGTGCTGACGCTGCGCGTGGATGCACCGCCGGAAGGCGAGCTGGCCGCGGTGCTCGAATGCGGTGCCGGCTGCTCCGCGCGCGTGCCGATCGCCGCCGACCTGCACGCGCTGCCTGCGCGCGATTGGCAGCGGCTGGGCATCCCGCTGAAGTGCTTCGCCGCGCAGGGGGCGGATCCGCGCCAGCGCGTGACCGGCGTGCAGCTGCAGGGGGCCGGCCGCGCACAACTCACCCTGTCGCGCGCGCTGCTCGCGACGGACGTGGACCGCAGGGTCGCCTGCAGCGCGGCGCCTTGATCCTCTCAACCGCAGGTATCCCATGAGCGCCAGAAATTTCCTGGTCATCGCATCGCTGGCGCTGAGTGTGCTGATCGGTGTGGTGCTCGGCCGCGCTGGCGACGATGGCAGCCGCCTGGATGGCGCCGCGCGCCCGGTGCGCATCGGACTGTCACTGGACACGCTGAAGGAGGCGCGGTGGACACGCGACCGCGATGCGTTCGTGGAACAGGCGCGCGCGCTGGGCGCCGAGGTGACGGTGCTGTCGGCCAACGGCGATGACAATCGCCAGGTGGCCGATGTGGAATCACTGGTCACCGCGCAGGTCGATGTGATCGTGATCGTGCCGCACGATGGCCGCGCGATGGCGCGGGGCGTCGAGGTGGCGCACGGCGCCGGCATCCCGGTGATCTCCTATGACCGGCTGATCCTCGACAGCGCGCCGGACCTCTACATGACCTTCGACAATGAGCGAGTGGGTGCGCTGCAGGCCGGATTCATCCTCGATGCGCTGCGCGACGCACCGAAGCCGCTGCGCATCGTGCGCATCTATGGATCGCGCAGCGACAACAATGCGGCGCTGTTCAAGGCCGGCCAGGACGCAGCGCTGCGCGCGGCGCTCGAGGCCGGTGCGGTGCAGGTGCTGCACGAGGACTGGGCCGACGACTGGAAGCCCGAGAACGCCAAACGCATCATGAACGCGGCCATCACCCGCCACGGCCGCGACATCGACGCGGTGCTGGCCTCGAACGACGGCACGGCCGGCGGCGCCATCCAGGCGCTGCGCGAGGAAGGCATCGCCGGCCGCGTCATCGTCACCGGCCAGGATGCCGAGCTGGTGGCCGTGCAGCGCATCGTCGCCGGGGAGCAGGCGATGACCATCTACAAGCCGGTGCAGCAGCTCGCGCGCCGCGCCGCCGCGGCGGCAGTGTCGCTGGCGCGTGGCAAGCCGCTGGTGGCGCGCGATGCCATCGACAATGGCCGCGTCGAGGTGCCGTCGCTGCTGCTCGATGTGGTGACCGTCACGCGGGACAACGTGGAAGAGACGGTCATCGCCGACGGCTTCCACACGCGCGAGGCCGTGTTCCAGGAAGCGCGATAGCCCATGGCCGGCGTGGTGCTGGACGCACGGGGCTTGTGCAAGCGATTTGGCGGCGTGACCGCGCTGCAGGGCGTGGACTTCACCCTGCGCCGCGGCGAGGTGCACGCGCTGTGCGGCGAGAACGGCGCCGGCAAATCGACGCTGATCAAGATCCTGTGTGGCCTGCATCCGCACGGCACCCACGCGGGCACGCTGCACATCGACGGCATGCAACGGCGGTTCCGGGACGTCGCGGACGCGCATCGCGCGGGCCTCGCGGTGATCCACCAGGAGCTCGCGCTGGTTCCACAGCTGAGCGTGGCGCAGAACCTTTACCTGGGTCAGGAACCGCGCCGGCTGGGATTCATCGACCATGCCCGCATGCAGGCCGACGCCGGGGCGCTGCTGGCGCGGTACGGCATCGACATCTGCGCCGATGCACCCGTCGGCACGCTGGGCGTTGGCCAGCGGCAGCTGGTGGAGATCGCCCGTGCACTGCGACGCGATTCCTCCGTACTGATCCTGGACGAGCCCAGCGCGGCACTGAGCGAACACGAGGTGCAGGTGCTGCTCGGCATCGTGCGGCGTCTGGCCGCGGGCGGGGTGGGCTGCGTCTACATCTCGCATCGTCTCGACGAGGTGTTCGCCATCGCCGATCGCATCACCGTGCTGCGGGACGGGCAGAGCATTGTCACGCTGGATGCAGCCGCCACCAGCCGCGACGCGGTCATCGGCCACATGGTGGGCCGACGCATCGATGACCTGTTCCCGCGTCGC
This sequence comes from uncultured Steroidobacteraceae bacterium, assembly GCA_964632365.1. GTDB lineage: Bacteria > Pseudomonadota > Gammaproteobacteria > Steroidobacterales > Steroidobacteraceae > ZC4RG30. Next base: position 8,345 of record CAZWDR010000018.1, on the reverse strand, counting down.
CGGCGCGAACCCGGCGAGACGCTGCTGAGCGTGCGGGGCCTCGACGTCGCGGCGGCGCGCGGCCGCGCGCCCCGGCTGCAGGACATCAGCCTCGCGGTGCGTGCCGGCGAGGTGCTCGGGCTGGGCGGGCTGATGGGCGCGGGCCGCAGCGAACTGCTGATGCACCTGTTCGGGCTGTGGGGCCATCGCCTGCAGGGCGAGGTCACGCTGGCTGGCCAGGCGCTGGCGCGCGATCCCGGGGCCTGCATCCGGCAGGGTCTGGTGCTGGTCACCGAGGACCGCAAGCGGCTGGGCCTGGTGCTGCAGCAGACCGTCGGGTTCAACCTGTCGCTGTCTGACCTGCCGCGCCTGGCACGCCGCGGACGCATCGATCGCGGGCGTGAGGCGGCGGCGAACGAAAGCTGGCTGCGCCGGCTGCGCATCCGCGCGGACAGCCCGGAGACGGTGGTTGCAACCCTGTCGGGCGGCAACCAGCAGAAAGTGATGCTGGGCAAGGCGCTGATGACGCAGCCGCGCGTGGTGCTGCTCGATGAGCCCACGCGCGGCATCGACGTCGGCGCGAAACTGGAGATCTACGGGTTGATCAACGCGCTGACCGACCAGGGACTGGGCGTGCTGCTGGTCTCCAGCGAGCTGCCGGAACTGATGGGCATGAGCGACCGCATCGTGATGCTGTCGGAGGGACGCATCGGTGGCACCTTCGCGGGCAGCCAGGTCACGCAGCAGGCGCTGCTCGCCGCCGCCATGGCCGGCAAGACCGGCGACGCCTGCGATGCGGGCGATGGAAACTCCCGGCGCGCGCCCACGCGGCAACCTGGCGCCGGAGCCGTGCCATGAACACCACGCAGGTCGGACTGCGGGATTTCTCGATGCTGATCGCACTGGTCGCGATCGCGGCGTGCTTCTGGCTGGCCGATCCGGCCTTCCTCAGTGCCCGCAACCTGTCGCAGCTGGCCATCGAGGTCGCCGCCACGGCGGTGCTGGCGCTGGGCATGCTGCTGATCATCGTGCCCGGCCACATCGACCTGAGCGTGGGCAGCGGCCTCGGACTGATGGGCGGCGTCGCCGCGGTGCTGGTGGTGCAGCAGGACTTCCCGGCGCCGGCGGCCTTGCTGCTCACCGTGGCGCTGAGCGTCGCGCTGTATGCGGCGATGGGCACGCTGATCGTGCGCGAGAAGATCCCCGCCTTCATCATCACGCTCGGCGGCCTGCTGGTCTTCAAGGGCGTGCACTGGCTGGTGATCCGCAGCGAGACCGTGCCGGTGGTGCGCGGCGGCGAAAGCAACCTCTACTCGATCCTCACCACCTGGTATGTGCCGCCGCTGTGGGGCTGGATGCTGGTGACGCTGCTGGCCGTGCTGCTGGGCCTGGCCAGCTGGCGCACTCAACGCGAGCGCCTCGACCGCGGGCTGCCAGCCGATGCGGAGGGCGCGTTCCTGCGCTGGTTCGTCACCGCGCAACTGCTGCTGCTCACCACGCTGGTGCTCAATCAGTACCGGGGCCTGCCGCTGAGCCTGCTGGTGCTGGCGGCGACCGCGTTCATCGTGCATGTGATCTGCGCGCACCTGCGGCTGGGCCGCTACCTGTTCGCGATCGGCGGCAACGAGGAGGCCGCCGTAGTGTCCGGCGTGCCCACCGGGCGTGTGGTCATCGCCGCTTTCGCGATCATGGGCGTCATCGTCGCGCTGGCGGGGTTCCTGCAGACCGCGTTTGCCGGAGCCTCGACCACCACCACCGGACAGCTGATGGAACTGGATGCCATCGCCGCCTGTGTCATCGGCGGGGCCAGCCTGCGCGGTGGCCGCGGCACCGTGACCGGCGTGCTGTTCGGCGCGCTGATCATGGCCACGCTGCTCAATGGCATGACGCTGCTCGCGGTCTCGCCGGAGATGAAATTCATCGTGCGCGGAGCGGTGCTGGCGCTGGCAGTGTGGATGGACATCCGGCTGTCGCGCCCCGCGTAGTCAGGGCGCGGAAGCATGCGCCGGCCGCGACGGGCGGGCACTGGCACCACCACCTTTTCCGCGTGGGTCATCTGCCGTTGTCGCCGCGCGCTACCCTGCGTGCTCCCCTCCCAACAACGGGTCACCCATGATCAGCCGCCGCGCCCTGCTTGCCTCCGTCGCACCGCTTGCCGCCGTCACGGCCTGCGGGAGTGGCTCCCGCGCGCCGGGCGGCGCGCCCACGATCCTGCACACTTATGCGCCACCGGCGCCGGCGCGCGACCTCGATCACGCGGTGGTCTACCGCCGCGAGGACGAGTTCTGCTCGTGGCCCTATACGCGCGGCTTCTGGGAAGACGCCAACGGCCACCTGATGCAGAACTTCGATGCGGTGAGCATCGACTACCTCGATCCGGACTTCATCAACCACAACAACCTGTTCCGCAACGCGCGCGCGACCAGGCAGGTCACGGTGCGCTCCACCGACCGCGGTCGCACCTGGAACGGCGCGAACCCGGAGTTCGATGTGCTGACGGCGGCCGGTGCCGGCGCGAAGCCATTCAGCGAGTCCGGTCCCATCGACTACCTGGACCGCAATGTGATGGTGTCATCGTTCAGCACCGGCTTCGGCACGCCGGCTGGTCGCGCGCCGATCCGCGTGTCGAAGGATGGCGGCCGCACCTGGTCCGGCCCGTCGATGCTGCCGCTCGATGGCCTGCATTCACTGACCGCGCTGAACTCGTACCTGGTGCGGCCGGATGGCCGCTGCCTGCTGTTCATGTTCGAGGTGCAGGCCAACGGCAACCGCCGCCCGCTGGTCTACGGCAGCCTCGACGGCGGCACCGCGTTCCACTTCATGAGTTTCATCACGCCCGAGCGTGATCCATTCGAGCAGGCGAAGAGCGACCAGCAGGCCAGCAGCCTCGCCTTCAGCGGTCACCGCTGGTTCTATCCGCGCGCCACGCTGCTGCCCAATGGCCGCATCCTGTGCACGCTGCGCTGCCAGCGCGACCCCACCGGCGACATGTGGACCGAAGTGCATTACAGCGACGACGGCGGCCGCACCTGGGCGTTCCTGTCGCGCGTGAACGACTTCGGCGCGCCGGGGAGCCTGGTGCGCATGGGCGATGGGCGGCTGGTGATGGTGTATGGCTACCGGCTGCCGAACTACGGCATCCGCGCCACGGTCAGCGAGGATGAGGGTCGCACCTGGGGCCGTGAGCTGATCGTGCGCGACGACGGTGGCAGCTGGGACCTGGGCTATCCCAATGCCTGGGAAGTGGAGCCCGGCAAGGTCGGCTGCATCTACTACTTCAACGGCAAGGACGATCCGGTGCAGGTGAACGGCGGCAAGCGGCACATCGCGCGCAGCATCTTCTCGGTCTGATCCCTCCGGGCCGGCCGCGGGGCACATCGCGAAGGGGCATCCAGTAGACTTGCGGCTGATGCCCGCCACGCCCGCGCGCGCCCCGCGCCCATGATTCCGCCGGACCCGACTTCGCCCATCCGCCTCGAGGATTGCCTGCGCCGCGACCGCTTCCGCCTGCGGCGCGACGGCGACCGCCTGCGGGGCCAGCGCCTGCGCGGCCAGGACACGCAGGCCGCCGAGGCGGCACTGGCAGATCGCATGGCCGCATCGGCCGCCGCGGTGCGGGCGCGGGCCGCCAGCGTGCCGGCCATCACCTATCCGGAAGAACTGCCGGTGTCGGCGCATCGCGCGCAGATCCGCGACGCCATCGTGCAGCACCAGGTGGTCATCGTCTGCGGCGAGACCGGCTCGGGCAAGACCACGCAGCTGCCGAAGATCTGCCTGGAAGCCGGCCGCGGCCTCACCGGCGCCATCGGCCACACGCAGCCGCGGCGCATCGCGGCGCGCACCGTGGCAGCGCGCATCGCCGAGGAACTGAAAACCACGCCCGGACAGCTGGTGGGCTACAAGCTGCGCTTCCAGGACCGCACGCGCCCGGAAGGCCTGATCAAATTGATGACCGATGGCATCCTGCTGGCCGAGACGCAGGGTGACCGCTTCCTGGACTACTACGACACGCTGATCGTCGACGAGGCGCACGAGCGCTCGCTGAACATCGATTTCCTGCTCGGCTACCTGAAATGGCTGCTGCCGAAACGGCCGGACCTGAAGGTGGTGATCACCTCCGCGACGATTGATCCGCAGCGCTTCTCGAGGCACTTCAGCGATGCGCCGATCATCAACGTGTCGGGCCGCAGCTATCCGGTGGAGGTGCGCTACCGGCCAGTGCAGATCGACGAGGAATCCGACGAGACCGCCACCGGCCAGCAGGAGGGCATCCTCGCCGCGGTCGATGAGCTGTGGCGCGACCAGAGTGGCGACATCCTGGTGTTCCTCAGCGGCGAGCGCGAGATCCGCGAGACGGCCGAATCACTGCGCAAGCATCATCCGCAGGGCTGCGAGATCCTGCCGCTGTATTCACGGCTGGCGCAGAACGAGCAGGAGCGCGTGTTCCGCCCGTCCGGCAGGCGGCGCATCGTGCTCGCGACCAATGTGGCGGAGACCTCGCTGACCGTGCCCGGCATCCGCGCGGTGATCGACACCGGTGTCGCGCGCATCAGCCGCTACAGCCATCGCAGCCGCCTGCAGCGCCTGCCCATCGAGAAGATCTCGCAGGCCTCGGCGAACCAGCGCTCCGGACGCTGCGGCCGCGTCGGCCCGGGCATCGCGGTCCGCCTGTATTCCGAAGCGGATTTCCTCGCGCGGCCGGAATACACCGAGCCGGAGATCCAGCGCACGAACCTGGCCGCGGTGATCCTGCAGATGCATGCGCTGAAACTCGGCGCCATCGAGGAGTTCCCGTTTGTCGAGCCGCCGGATGGCCGCTACATCCGCGACGGGCAACGCACGCTGCGTGAACTGGGCGCGCTTGACGAGGAAGGCAGGCTGACACCCATGGGCAGCCGGCTGTCGAAGCTGCCACTGGATCCGCGCCTGGGGCGCATGCTGCTGGCCGCGGGCGGCGAGAAGGCGCTCGAGGAGGTCGCCATCATCGCCGCGGCGCTGTCAGTGCCGGATCCGCGCGACCGCCCCGCCGACAAGCAGACCCAGGCCGACCAGAAGCATGCGCCGCTGCGCGATCCGCAGTCCGACTTCATGTCTTTGCTGAAACTGTGGCACGCGTTCAGCGAACAGCGCGCCCAGCTGTCGCGCGCGAAGCTGCGCGCCTGGTGCCGCGAGAATTTCCTGTCATACCTCCGGCTGTCCGAGTGGCATGACGTGCATGGGCAGGTGATGGAAGTGGTCAAGGGCGAGCTGGCGCTGCAAGTGAATGCGCAGCCAGCCACCTATGACGCCATCCATCGCGCGCTGCTGGCCGGGCTGCTGTCGCAGGTGGCGCAGCGGCGTGAGCAGGGCGAATACCTGGGCGCCAATGGCACGAAGCTGTTCATCCATCCCGGCTCCGGGCAGTTCAAGGCGCGCCCGGCCTGGATCGTCAGCGCCGAGCAGGTCCAGACCACGAAGGTCTATGCGCGCACGGTGGCGCGTGTGGAACCGGCGTGGATCGAGCAGGCCGGCGCGCACCTGGTGCGCTTCCAGCACTATGAGCCGCACTGGGAACGCCGCGCGGCGCGCGCCGCGATCCATGAGCGCGTCACCCTGTTCGGGCTGATCCTGTCATCCGGGCGGCGCGTGCCGTTCGAGCGCGTCGATCCGGTGGCCGCGCGCGAGCTGTTCATCCGCCACGCGCTGGTGCAGATGGAGTACGACAGCCGCGCCCCGTTCCTCGCGCACAATCGCCAGCTGCTCGCGGACACCGAATACCTGCAGCAGAAAGGCCGCCGCGTGGACCTGCTGGTCGACGCGCACCGCCTGCAGGAATTCTTCGAGGCCCGCGTGCCGGCCGGCATCTCGACCGGCGTGGCCTTCGAGCAATGGCGGCGCGAGGCCGAGAAGGCCGATCCGAAGCTGTTGTGGCTCACGGAGCAGGACATCGCGGCCAGCGATGCCACGCTGCCCGAGGAGCGCTTTCCGGATCACCTGGAGGCCGGGCCGCTGACGATCCCGCTGCGCTACCGGTTCGATCCCGGGCATGAGGATGACGGCGTGTCGGCGCTGATCCCGCTGCATGTGCTGAACCAGCTCCCCGCGGAGCGGTTCGAGTGGCTGGTGCCCGGCCTGTTCGCGGAGCTGGTCACCGCGCTGGTGCGCGCGCTGCCGAAGAACCTGCGCGTGCATTTCGTGCCGGTGCCCGAAGCGGTGGCCGCGGCCATGCCGATGCTGGATTTCGGTCGCGGCTCGCTGCACGCGCAACTGGCAGAGGCGCTGTCGCGCACCGGCGGCGTGCATGTGCCGAAGACCGCGTTCCGCGAGGAGCTGCTGCCGGCGCACCTGCGCATGAACCTGCTGCTGCTGGACGAATCCGACCAGGTCGTGTCCCGCTCGCGCAGCCTCGCGCAACTGCGCGCGCAGCACGCGGACCTGGCGCAGCAGCAGTATGCGCGGCAATCGCAGATCACCACCGGGGCGCGCAGCTGGGAATTCGGTGACATCCCGGAGCAGCGGCAGACCGGCAGCGCGGCGCGGCCGCAGATGGGCTTTCCTGCGCTGGTGGATGAGGGTGACACGGTCGGCCTTCGCGTGTTTGCGACGCCGCCGGAAGCGCGCGAAAGCCACCGCCAGGGCAGCGTGCGACTGGTGCGGCTGGCGATGTCGCGCGAGTTCAAGTCGATGCGCCGCGACCTGCCGGTCAACGTGCAGGGCGAGATCACCTATCGTGCACTCAACGCGCATCCGTTGCTGCATCCGCAGCTGACGACGGGCCGTGACCTGCGCGAGGACCTGCTCGACCGCGTGGTGGCCTCGGTGTTCATCGACGACCAGGAGCCGCTGCGCACCAAGGCGCAGTTCGACGCGCGCGTCGCCGCGCGCCGCGGCGGCCTCGGCCTGCCGGCCCAGGAGATCTCGCGGCTGGTGCAGTCGGCGCTCGAACGACTGGCGCGCGTGCTGGCGGCAATGCCGAAGGCGCCGCCCGCCACGGCGGCGGACATCCGCGCACAGCTGGCCTGGCTGGTGCCGGCCGGCTTCCTGCTGGTGACACCACTGGAACGTCTGCGCGAGTTCCCGCGCTACCTGCAGGCCATCGAGCAGCGCCTGGAGAAAGCGGCCCGCGATCCGCGCCGCGATGCGCAGCTGGCAGCGGAGGTGGCGCCGCTGGAGGCGCGCTATCGCGAGCGCGTGAAGGCCGAGCGTGGCTTGCTGCCGCCGGCCGGCGACGACTACCGCTGGCTGCTGGAGGAGCTGCGCGTGTCGCTGTTCGCGCAGCAGCTGAAGACGCGCGTCACGGTGTCGGCGCGACGGCTCGAGCAGGCCTGGGCAGAACGGGTACAGCGCCCACTGACGTGACCTTGCCGCTCAAAGGCCCGGGATCCTGCGCTGGCGCGTTGCGCGCCGGTGCGCGATCTCCTGCACATAGATCGGCGTGCGGAAGTAGCTGTTGCGGCCGGCTGTGATGTGCGCGGGCATCGGCGTGTAGGGCACCATCGATTCGGCCATCGCCTGGCCGCGGGCCTCGACGCCGACGCGATACTCCGGTGCCGGGAAGATCCACATGTCGTTGTGCAGGATGCCATCGACCACCAGGCGGCCCACAGTCAGCGGATCCTGCGGCCGTGCCCACAGCGGACCGGCATCAGGCCGTGCGGGCGGCGGTCCTCCCGGACCGGCCGCTGTGCCGCCCCGGGGCGGCGCAGCGGGTGCGGCCGGCGCCGCGGCGGACGCTGCATCCCCGGGCGTCTGCGGGTTCTGCCATGCGTCGGGACGGTAGCTTGCGCTCTGCGCCAGATTGGTGGTGGTGGCGCCCGGCAGCAGGTTCGAGGTGCCGATGTTCGTGGTGCGCAGCTGGTGCCGCAGCGCTTCCATGAACCCCGTCACGGCCATCTTGCTGACCGCGTAGATGTTGCCGCTGCCGAACAGCACGCCATCGGTCGAGGAGGTCGTGACGATGTGGCAGCCCTCCTTGCGTGCCAGCATGCGCGGCGCGAACGCGCGCACGCCGCACAGCGGTCCCCAGAAGTTCACGCCCATGCCCCAGTCCCAGTCCTTCAGCGTGCCTTCCAGCACCGTCGGCAACCGGCCCACGCCCGCGTTGTTGATCAGGATGTGCACCGGTCCGAACAGCTTCTCGATCTCGTCGGCCTTGCGCTCCCAGCCATCGCGGTCGAGCACGTCGTGCACGATGGTGCGCACGCGCGGGTCGCCGGCGGGAAACTGCGCCAGCGCGGCGGCGAACTGCGACGCGTCGAGGTTGCCGAGGATCACCTTCGCGCCGGCTTCATGCAGCGCGCGCGCGATGCCAAGGCCGATGCCACTGGAGCCACCGGTGATGTAGGCCACCTTGTCGCGCACGTCGGTGACCGGCGGCGGCTGCGCGG
>CAZWDR010000017.1:0-33054 GCA_964632365.1 uncultured Steroidobacteraceae bacterium | reverse complement strand
CGACGTGATGTTCGTCATCGACGTGGGCCACGAGAACATCGCGCTGAAAGAGGCGCGCAAGCTGGGCATCCCGGTGGTGGCGGTTGTCGACACCAACTGTTCGCCCGAGGGTGTGGACTACGTGATCCCCGGCAACGACGACGCGATGCGCGCCATCTCGCTGTATGCCGCGGCCGTCGCCGACGCCGTGCTCGAGGGCAAGTCGGCCGTGCCGCAGGTGATGGTCGGCGAGGACGACTTCGTCGAGCTCGATGAATCCGGCGCCCCGCGCCGTGCGCCGTCCGGTCGTGGCCGCCCGCGTCCCCAGGGTGGGCAGGGTGCCCCGGCGCGCCGCAAGCCCGGCGTGCGTCCGCCGGCCGCCGCAGCCGCCGAGTCGGCTGCCGCCGAGCCCGCTGCTGCCGATGGCGCGCCTGCGCCCACCGTTGCCGAAGCCGAGCTGGATGAGCCGGCGGTGCCGGCCAGCGTGCCCGAGGGTGGCACCGAGCAGATCGGCAACACCCGCCGCCGGCCCACCGGCCCGGGCGCCGGTGCCCGTCGCGGAGGTCGTTGATGAGCGTCACTGCAGAGACCGTCCGCCAGCTGCGCGAGCGCACTGGCGCGGGCATGATGGAATGCAAGCGCGCGCTGGTCGAGACCGGCGGTGACCTCGATGCCGCCGCCGAGCTGATGCGCAAGCAGGGCTCGGCCAAGGCCGACAAGAAGGCCTCGCGCGTTGCCGCCGAGGGTGTGATCGCGCTGGCGACGGCGGCCGACGGCAAGTCGGCCGTGCTGGTCGAGATCAACAGCGAGACCGACTTCGTGGCGCGCGGCGATGACTTCACCGGCTTTGCCAGCGAAGTGGCGCGCGTGACGCTCGAGGGCGGCGCGCAGGGCGTCGACGCCATCGCGGCGCTGAAGCTCGCCTCCGGCGAGACGGTCGACGAGCGCCGCCGCGCGCTGATCGCGAAACTCGGCGAGAACATCGCCGTGCGCCGCTTCGAGCGCGTGGAATCCGCCGGCATCCTCGGCGCCTACCTGCACGGCACCCGCATCGGCGCGCTGGTGGCACTGGAGGGCGGCGATGCGCAACTGGCACGCGACCTGGCCATGCATGTGGCGGCCAGCAGCCCGCAGTATCTCGCCGCGACCGACGTTCCCGAGGCCGACCGGGCCAAGGAGCGCGACATCCGCGTCGAGATGCTGAAGAACGACGAGAAGAACAAGGGCAAGCCCGAGAACATCCTCGTCAAGATCGTCGAAGGCGGCCTTGCCAAGTGGCTCGGCGAGATCACGCTGCTGGGCCAGCCGTTCGTCAAGGACGACAAGCTCACCGTCGAGAAGCTGCTCGCCGGTGCCAAGGCGAAAGTGACGCGTTACGCGCGCCTGGAAGTCGGCGCCGGCATCGAGAAGAAGCAGGAAGACTTTGCCGCCGAGGTGATGAGCCAGGCGGGACTGGCCAAGAAAGACTGACGTGCGGAACCCCGCACCGAAGGTAAGATTCGGCTAGTTCAAGGATCCCCGCTCCGGCGGGGATTTTTTTGCAGACATGAACGAAAAAAGGAACGCGCAATGAGTCAAGTCCGCTACCGGCGCATCCTGGTCAAGCTGTCGGGCGAGGCCCTGCTCGGCACCGTCGATTACGGCATCGATCCGGCCATGCTCAAGCGCGTCGCCACCGAGCTGGTGGATGTGGCCGGCACCGGCGTCGAGGTCGCGGTGGTCATCGGCGGCGGCAACATCTTCCGCGGCGCGGGCCTGGCGCGTGCCGGCATGGACCGCATCACGGCCGACCACATGGGCATGCTCGCCACGGTGATGAACTCGCTGGCGATGCAGGATGCGATCGAGGGCCTCGGCGCGCATGCGCGCGTGATGTCCGCGATCCGCATCAACGAGGTGGCCGAGGACTACATCCGCCGCCGTGCCGTGCGGCACCTGGAGAAGGGCCGCATCGTGATCTTCGCCGCCGGCACCGGCAATCCCTTTTTCACCACCGACACCGCCGCCTCGCTGCGCGCCATCGAGATCGGCGCGGACCTGCTGCTGAAGGCCACCAAGGTCAACGGCGTGTACTCCGACGATCCGGTCAAGAATCCGGCCGCCACGCGGTACGACTCACTCAGCTACGACCGCGTGCTCGACGACCGCCTCAACGTGATGGACGGCGCCGCCATCGTGCTGTGCCGTGACAACGACATTCCCCTGCGCGTGTTCAACCTGCACAATCCGGGTGATCTGCCGCGGGTTGTGCGCGGCGAGAATGTCGGTACGCTGGTCAGCAACTGACGCGAAGGACAAGCGAAGGATCCAAACGCCATGATCAATGACATCAAGGCCGATGCCACGCAGCGCATGCAGAAGTGCATCCAGGCTTTCCAGGCCGATCTGAAGAAGCTGCGCACCGGCCGCGCACACCCCAGCCTCATCGAGGGCATCCGGGTCGACTTCTACGGTGCCGAGTCGCCGCTGAACCAGGTGGCCAACATCGGCGTCGAAGACGGCCGCACGCTGGTGGTCACGCCGTGGGACAAGAACATGGTCGGCGCCATCGAGAAGGCCATCCAGAAGTCCGATCTGCACCTGAACCCGAACACCGCCGGCACCGTGATCCGCATTCCGCTGCCGCCGCTGACCGAGGAGCGCCGGCGCGACATCCTGAAGGTGGTGCGCGGCGATGCCGAGAACGCGAAGGTTGCCGTGCGCAATGTGCGCCGCGACGCGATGAACGAGATCAAGGAAGCGCTGAAGGAAAAGCTCATCTCGCAGGACGACGAGCGTCGCGGCGGCGAAGAGATCCAGAAGATCACCGACAAGGCGGTCGCCGACATCGACCAGGTCATGGCGGTCAAGGAAAAGGAAATCATGCAGGTCTGAGGGCTCGACCGCCCGCAGACCTCGCGCGCCATGACGGTGCCGCGCCACATCGCAATCATCATGGACGGCAACGGTCGCTGGGCGAATGCCCGTGGCCTGCCGCGCCAGGCCGGCCATCGTGAGGGCGTCGAGCCGGTGCGCATGTCCATCCGCGAGTGCATGCGCCGGCGGATCGGGGCGCTGACGCTGTTCGCGTTCAGCAGCGAGAACTGGGGCCGCCCCAGCGACGAGGTCGGCGCGCTGATGGGCCTGTTCGTCGAGGCGCTCGACCGGGAGATCGACCAGCTGCACGAGAACAGCGTGCGCGTGCGCTTCATCGGCGACCGGCAGGGGTTTCCGGTGCGACTGCAGGCGCGCATGCGCACCGCAGAGGAACGCACCGCCGGCAACACCGCGCTGAACGTGCAGGTGGCCGTGGGCTACGGCGGCCGCTGGGACATCGTGCAGGCCGCGCGCGCGCTGGGCGCGCAATGCGCGGCGGGCAAGCTGCGCCCGTCCGAGATCACGCCCGAGATCCTCGGCGCGGCGCTGCAGCTCGGCGAGCTGCCCGACCCCGATCTCTTCATCCGCACCGGCGGCGAGAAGCGCATCAGCAATTTCCTGCTGTGGAACCTCGCCTACACCGAGCTCTACTTCTGCGACGAGCTGTGGCCGGATTTCGGCGAGGCCGGGTTCGAGGCCGCGATCCAGTTCTTCGCCTCGCGCCAGCGGCGTTACGGACTCACCGACGCGCAGGCCCGGCCACCGCCATGACCGGCACGCGCATCATCTCGGCCGCGTTCATCGCCGCGCTGCTGGTCGGCGCGGTGCTGTGGCTGCCGCCGCTGTGGTCAGCGCTGGCCCTGTCGCTGGTGCTGGTCGCCGCCGGCTGGGAATGGTCCGCCTTCGTCGGCACGCGCCTGCCCACGCGCATCGCGTTCATGGTGGTGCTGGCGGCGCTGTGCCTGCTGTGGTGGCTGCTGTCGCCCACCGAGGCGGGGCTGCGGGTGCTGCTGTGGGGCGCTGCCGCCTTCTGGAGCCTGGTGACGCTGTGGCTGGTCACCAGCCGCCACACCACGCGCGCGCTGATCTCGCTGATCGGCCTGCTGTCGCTGTCCTTCGCGTGGCTGGCGCTGGTGCGCATGCGCATCGACTGGGTCGAGGGGGACCTTGCGGTGATGTACGCGCTGCTGATCGTGTGGGTGGCCGACAGCGGCGCCTATTTTGCCGGCCGCCGCTGGGGCGGCGCGAAGCTGGCACCGGCCGTCTCGCCGGGCAAGACCTGGGCGGGCTTCTGGGGTGGTCTGGCCGCCTGCGCGGTGCTGGCCGTGGCGGCGGCGATCTGGCGCGACCTGCCGTGGTGGTCATTGCTGGTCGTGACGCTGGTGGTCGCGGTCTATTCGGTCATCGGCGACCTCAACGAGAGCATCGCGAAACGCTATGCCGGCGTGAAGGACAGCGGCACGCTGATCCCGGGGCATGGTGGCATCCTCGACCGCTTCGACAGCCTGCTGGCGGCGGCCCCGATCCTGATGCTGGGCATGCTGCTGCTGCCGGGGCTGCACGCGTGAGCGGACCGGTCGGCGTCGCCGTCCTGGGATCCACCGGCAGCATCGGCGAGAGCACGCTCGATGTACTGCGCCGTCACCCCGGGGCCTACCGCGTGGTGGCGCTGCTGGCGCATACCAATGTGGCGCGCCTGCTGGAGCAGGCGCGCGAATTCCGCCCGGCGTACCTTGCCATCGCCGATGCCGGACTTGCGCCGGCACTGCGCGAGCGGCTGCGCCAGGAGCACATCGCGACGCACCTGCTGGAGGGGCCCGACGCCGCCGTGGCGCTGGCGAAACTGCCCGAGGCGCAATGCGTGGTGGCCGCGATTGTCGGTGCGGCCGGACTGCCCTCGACGCTGGCGGCCGCCGAAACCGGCAAGCGCCTGCTGATCGCCAACAAGGAAGCCCTGGTGATGGCCGGGGAGATCGTGCTGGCCGCCGCGCGCCGCTCCGGCGCCCGCATCATCCCGCTGGACAGCGAACACAACGCCATCTTCCAGTGCCTGCCGCCGGCGGGCGCCCTGGGCGAGCCGCCGGCGGGCGTGCGCCGCATCCTGCTCACCGCCTCGGGCGGCCCGTTCAGGGACTGGTCAGCCGGCGCTCTCGAAAATGTAACCCCGGAGCAGGCCTGCGCCCATCCAACATGGAGCATGGGGCGCAAGATCTCGGTCGACTCGGCCACCCTGATGAACAAGGGGCTCGAGCTCATCGAGGCGGCGCTGCTGTTCGGGCTGCCGGCGGAGCGCATCGAGGTGGTGATCCACCGGCAGAGCGTGGTGCATTCGCTGGTCGAGTACGTGGATGGATCGGTGCTGGCGCAGCTGGGATCTCCCGACATGCGCACGCCCATCGCGCACGCGCTGGCGTGGCCGGATCGCATGGCCTCCGGTGTACAATTCCTCGACCTGCTGCGCGTCGCGCGGCTGGATTTCGAGGCGCCGGACACCGCGCGATTTCCCTGCCTGGCGCTGGCCATCGAGGCCGCCCGCGCAGGGGGCGAGATGCCGACGGTGCTCAATGCCGCCAACGAGGTGGCCGTGGGGGCCTTTCTGGCAGGACAACTGGGATTCGGTGGCATACCGGAGACATGTGCAGCAGTGATGAATGCCTGGGGCAGGGTCGATAGCGCGCGCGAGCTGACGGCCATCCTGGCCGCGGACGCCCGTGCCCGCGCGCTGGCGGGCGAGCAGGTGGCGCGCCGCGCCAGGGCGGGCGCATGAACCTGTCCTGGCCGCATCTGCTGGCCTTCATCGTCGCGGTCGGCATCCTGGTCACCGTGCACGAATACGGCCACTACTGGGTGGCGCGCCGGCTCGGCTTCAAGGTGCTGCGCTTCTCGGTGGGCTTCGGCAAGGCGCTGTGGCGGCGCGTGGGTCGCGATGCCGATCGCGTCGAATACGTCGTCGCCGCGATTCCGCTGGGCGGCTATGTGAAACTGCTCGACGAGCGCGAGGGACCGGTGGACCCGGCCGAGCAGCATCGCGCCTTCAATCGCCGGCCTCACTGGCAACGCATCCTGGTGCTGCTGGCCGGCCCGGCCTTCAACATCGCCTTCGCCATCCTGCTGCTGTGGGTGCTGTTCTGGGTCAATGGCGCGCAGCAGGTCCGCGCCGTGGTGGGGCAGGTGACGCCCGATACGCCGGCCGCGCAGGCAGGCCTTGCCAGCGGGGACGAGATCCTCGCGCTCGATGGCCGGCCGGCTGCGGGCCGTGGCGATGTGATGATTGGCCTCCTGACGCAGATGACCGATGACGGCCACGTGCGCCTCACCGTGCGGAACGAGCAGGGCGCCGAGCGCGTCGCGGTGCTCGATGTGCCCGATGCGGCCGAGCGCCGCCGCCTCACCGAACCGGACCAGCTGCTCCCGGGCCTGGGTCTTGCGTTCTGGAGGCCCAGCGTGCCGGCCGAGGTCGGGCTGATCGAGGCGGGCGGGCCCGCCGAGCGCGCCGGACTTCGGGTGGGCGATGCGATCACCGCCTTCGATGGGCGGCCCGTCGAAGACTTCGACGCGCTGACGCGCGAGATCAGGGCCCGCCCCGGGCAGTCCGCCGAGCTGCTGGTGATGCGCGAGGGCGCGCAGCAGCGCATCACCGTCGCGATCGAGGCCGCCGAGGCCGAGGGCAGCCAGGTCGGCCGGCTCGGCATCGGCTCGCCGCGGCGCATCCAGCTGCCCGATTCAATGGTGGTGCACACCCGGCTGGGTCCGTTCGAATCACTCGCGATGGGCGCCGATGAGGCCTGGCGCATGACCGCACTGCAGGCGCAGGTGTTCTGGCGCATGCTGCAGGGCCACGTGTCGCTGAAGAATCTGTCCGGCCCGCTGACCATCGCCGAGTTCGCCGGCGAATCGGCGATCTCCGGCGTCACCGCGTTCGTCTCGTTCCTGGTGCTGATCAGCCTGTCGCTGGGCTTCATCAACCTGCTGCCCGTGCCGATCCTCGATGGCGGCCAGGTGGTCTACCAGGTCGTGGAATGGATCAAGGGCAGTCCGCTCTCCGAGCGGGCGCAGATCCTCGGCCAGCAGGTGGGCATTGCGATGCTTGTGCTTCTGATGGGCGTGGCACTTTTCAACGACATCCTGCGACAGTTCGGTTGAGCATGAAAAACAAGTTTTCCCTGTTGGCCCTGCTGGGCCTCGTCGCCGCGCCGCTGTCGCAGGCGCAGGACGCCGGCGATGCGACCCGCTTCACGGTGGGCGACATCTCGATCGTCGGCCTGCAGCGCGTCTCCGAGGGCACGGTGTTCAACTACCTGCCGGTGAACATCGGTGATGAGCTGAACCCGCAGCGCGTGCGCGAGGCGGTGCATGCGCTGCACGACACCGGATTCTTCCGCACGGTCGAACTGCGCCGCGACGGGTCGACGCTGGTGGTGGTGGTGCTGGAGCGCCCCACCATCGAGAGCTTCGAGATCACCGGCAACAAGGACATCAAGACCGAGGACCTGACCACCTCGCTGCGCGGCATAGGCCTTGCGCAGGGCAAGACCTTCGACCGCTCGGTGCTCGAGGACGTGAAGGCCGAGCTCACCGACCAGTACTTCAGCCAGGGCAAGTACGGCGTGAATGTCGAGACGCGCATCGACGAGCTGCCCGACAACCTGGTGCGGGTGGGGATCGAGATCGAGGAAGGCTCGCGCGCGAAGATCCGCCAGATCAACATCGTCGGCAACGAGAGCTATTCCGACGACGAGATCATCGAGGCGTTCGAGCTGATGACCCCGCGCTGGAACAACTGGTGGAAGCCCGGCACCAGCTACTCGCGCGAGATGCTGCAGGGCGACCTGGAGAAACTGCGCACGTTCTACCAGGACCGCGGCTACGCGGATTTCCAGATCGAATCCGCCCAGGTGCAGATCTCCGACGACAAGACCGACATGTTCATCACGATCAGCATCGACGAGGGCGACATCTATCGCATCGCCGACGCGCGCGTGGCGGGCACGACCGTGGTGCCCCTCGAGGAGCTGCAGGGACTGGTGCTGGTGCAGAAGGGCCAGATCTATTCCCAGCAGCTGATCTCCGGCACGCAGCAGCTGATCGAGACCTATCTGGGCCGCCAGGGCTACGCCTTCGCCGAGGTCGATCCGGTGCCGCGTCTCGACGAGGAGAACAAGGAGGTCACGATGACCTTCATCGTGAACCCCGGCAAGCGCGTCTATGTGCGCCACATCAACTTCGAGGGCATGACGCGCACGCAGGACGTGGTGCTGCGCCGCGAGATGCGTCAGCTCGAGGGCTCATGGGTGTCGAATTTCGCGCTGGACCGCTCGAAGCAGCGCATCCAGGGCCTGCCCTACATCGAGGAAGTGGATTTCGAGACCAATCGGGTCGACGGCTCCGATGACCTGGTCGACATCGACTGGACGATCAAGGAAGGCCCCAGCGCGACGTTGTCGGGCGGCATCGGCTATTCCGAATCCTCGGCGTTCATCCTGAATGGCAGCTATGCCGACAGCAACTTCTTCGGCACCGGCAAGCGGGTGGCGCTGGAGCTGAACACCGGCAAGTACGCGAAGATGGCGAGCTTCTCGCACACCAATCCCTATGCCGGCATCCACAACATCCAGCGCACCTATTCGCTGAACTATTCCGACGTCACCCAGTTCGTCTCGGCCTCATCCGACTTCTCCTCGAAGTCGGTCGCCGCCGGCATCCAGTTCGGCTATCCGATCACCGAGTGGCAGGGGCTGCGCTTCGGCCTCAACGCCACGCGCTCGCAGCTGATGACCACCTCCAATGGCAGCGCGCTGCAGGCGCGCACCTGGGTGCAGCAGAACGGCAAACCCTACAGCCGCAGCGCGGTCGACAGCTTCGGCAACGTGTATGAGTTCTTCGGCAGCAAGTTCACCGCCTTCGAGATGACCGGCGGCTGGTATCTCACCTCGCTGAATCGCGGCCTGTTCCCGGACCGCGGCCAGCGGCAGTCGCTGACGCTCAGCAGCAGCGTGCCGGGCAGCGCGGTCGAGTACTACGTCGGCGACTATTCGCTGGTGCAGTACATCCCGATCTGGCGGCGGTTCACCGGCATGATCAACCTCAATGTCACCTACGGCAATTCGTTCGGTGACACCACCGCACTGCCGCCGTACCGGCAGTTCTATGCCGGCGGGCCCGACACGGTGCGCGGCTATCGCGAGAGCCGCATGGGTCCGAAGGACGACTTCGGCAATCCGTACGGTGGCAACCTGCTGGCGGTGGCGCGCACCGAGCTGATCCTGCCGGTGCCCCGCAAGTGGCAGACCAGCGCGCGCGTGAGCCTGTTCTACGACATTGGCAACGTGTTCTCGACGCATGACGTCGAGTTCTTCGGCGACAACGGGTTGACGCCGCTGACCTACAAGTTCAAATTCGAGAACCTGCGCCGCTCGGCCGGTCTCGCCGTCGAGTGGCTTGCGCCACTGGGCCTGTTCCGCTTCAGTTATGGCGTTCCACTGAACGCCTCCAAGGGTGAAGGACCGTTGTGGCCCGACGAGACGGAGCGCTTCCAGTTCTCGATCGGGCAGGCATTCTGATTTTTCCAGGAGTTCATCGTGAAACGCACTCTCATTGCAATCGTCTCCGTGGCCGCACTGTCCGGATTCACCCAGCTTGCCGCGGCCCAGGCGGCGCCGAGCAAGATCGGCGTGGTGAATGTCCAGGCCCTGCTGCAGGGCTCCCCCGAATTGCGTGCGGCACAGCAGGCGCTCGAGACCGAGTTCGGTGGCGAGCAGCGCGAGATCCAGACGCTGGGGCAGACGCTGCGCACGCGCGAGGAGAAGCTGCAGCGGGACCGCGCCACCATGACGCAAGCTCAGGTCGACGCTGAGCAGCGCGCACTGCGGGAGGGATACATCGACCTGGAAGCGCGCCAGAACAAGGCGCAGGACCGTCTCAACGAGCGGCAGAACCAGGAGATGCAGAAGCTCAACCGCGCCGTGCTCGAAGAGGTGCAGAAGTATGCGCGCGCCAACAACTATGACCTGATCCTGGCCGATGGCGTGCTGTTCGCCACCGCGGCGCTCGACATCACCGCGCCGGTGCTGCAGGCGCTGCAGTCGCGTTCGGCCACCGCGCCGGCTCCGGCCGCCGCGCCCGCACCGGCACCCGCGCGCTGACGCCGGGTCCGCGGCGCAGCCGGCGCGTCCACAGATGGCGGGCGGCGCGAGCCTGACCCTGGGCCAGCTCGCGCTGCGCTTCGGCTGCAGCCTGCGCGGCGATCCGTCGCGCGTGATCGAGTCCGTCGCTGGCCTCGACGGCGGGGAACAGGCGCTGGGCTTCCTCGTCAACCCGTCGATGCTGCCGGCGCTGCGCGTGACGCGCCTCGGCGCCATCGTGCTGCCGGCCCGGCACGCCGCGGATTGCCCGGTCGATGCGCTGCTGCATCCCAACCCGCACGCCACGTTCGCGCGCATCGCGGCGCTGCTGCATCCGCCGGCTCCCGCGACGCCCGGCATCCACCCCACGGCCACCGTGCACGCGGACGCCCATGTCGATCCAGGCGCCGCGATCGGCCCCTATGTGCTGGTGGGTGAGGGGGCGCGCATCGGCGCGCGCTGCCAGCTCGCCGCGCAGGTGATCGTCGGCGCCGGCGCGCAGATCGGCGCGGACACGCGCCTGCTCGAACGCAGCAGCGTGCTGGCCGGCTGCGTGGTCGGCGCCCGCTGCATCGTGCACCCGGGCGCGGTGATCGGCGCCGACGGTTTCGGCAATGCCCGCGAGGGCGCCGCGTGGGTGAAGGTGCCGCAGCTGGGCGTGGTGCGCGTCGGCGATGACGTGGAGATCGGCGCGAACACGACCATCGACCGCGGGGCGCTGGGCGACACGCGGATCGGCGACGGCGTGCGCCTCGACAACCAGATCCAGATCGGCCACAACGTGCACATCGGCGCGCACACGGCCATTGCGGCCTGCACCGGCGTGGCGGGCAGCACGCAGATCGGCGCGCGCTGCATGATCGGCGGCGGCACGGGGATCGGCGGGCAGCTGACCATCGGCGATGATATCGTCATCGCCGGTTTCGGCATGGTCACGCACTCGCTGCATGAACCGGGGATGTATTCAAACGTGCTCCCCGCGGAGCCGGCTGCCAGGTGGCGTCGCATCGTCGGCCGCATCCGCCGGCTGGATGCGCTCGAGGCGCGCGTGAAGCAGCTGGAATCTGCCGGCAGGACGAGTCAGGGGAACAACAACGATGAGCAGCACTGAACAGCCATTTCTCGATATCTACGCGATCCTGGGGCGACTGCCGCACCGCTATCCATTCCTGCTGGTCGACCGCGTGCTCGAATGCACGCCGGGGCAGAGCATCCGTGCGGTGAAGAACGTGACTTTCAACGAGCCGTTCTTCATGGGTCATTTTCCCGGGCGGCCGGTGATGCCCGGGGTGATGATCCTCGAGGCGCTGGCGCAGGCGGCCGGCATCCTGACCTACACCACGCTGGGTCGCGTGCCGAACGAGAAGACCAAGTTCTATTTCGCCGGCATCGACGGCTGCCGCTTCCGGCGTCCGGTGGAGCCCGGCGACCAGCTGATCCTCACGGCCACCGTCGGCCGCAACCTGAAGGGTCTGTGGAAGCTGTCGACGGCCGCCTTCGTCGGCGAGGTCGAGGCCGTCAGCGCCGACATGATGCTGTTTCCCGACGCCGAGAACGCCTCGGTCCTCGCGTCTTGATCGACCCGCGTGCCGCAGTTTCGCCGGACGCGCAGCTCGCGGCCGGCGTGCAGGTGGGGCCCTTCGCCGTGATCGGCCCGTCTGTGGTCATCGGCGCACGCACGCGCATCGGTCCGCATGCGGTCATCAACGGTCCCACCGTGATCGGTGCGGACAACCACATCTACCAGTTCGCCTCCATCGGCGATGCGCCGCAGGACATGAAATACCGCGGCGAGCCGACGCGGCTGGTCATCGGTGATCGCAACACCTTCCGCGAATACGTCTCGGTGAATCGCGGCACGGTCACCGGCATCGGCGAGACGCGCATCGGCAACGACAACCTGATCCTGGCCTATTCGCATGTGGCGCATGACTGCGTGCTTGGCGACCACATCATCATGTCCAATGCCGTGAACCTTGCCGGGCATGTCGAGGTGGGCGACTGGGCGATCTTCAGCGGCTACGCCGGCGCCCACCAGTTCTGCCGCATCGGCGCACATGCCTTCATCGCCAACAACACCGCCGTGCTGCAGGACATCCCGCCCTATGTGCTGGCTGCGGGGCAGCCGGCCGCCCCGCGCGCGGTGAATGTCGAGGGGCTGAAGCGGCGCGGCTTCACCGAAGAGGAGACCCGCGCGATCCGCAATGCCTTCCGCGTGCTGTACCGCAGTGACCTGCCGCTGGCCGATGCCGCCGCCCAGGTGCAGCAGATGGCGCAGGAGCAGCCGGTGCTGTCCATCTTCGCCGCGTTCCTGCGCGAGTCCGGGCGGGGTCTCGCACGCTGACCGCGTGCGGGACTGACGCCATGGCGCCGTCCAGCAGTTCCCCGGCCGCCACAGCGTCCGGCGCGGCGCTGCCGCGTGCGCCGCGCATCGCGCTGGTCGCGGGCGAGGCGTCGGGTGACCTGCTCGGTGCCACGCTGATCGCGGCGCTGCGCGAGCGGTTTCCGGCCGCGAGCTTCCGCGGCCTTGCCGGCCCGCGCATGCGCGATGCGGGCTGCGAGGCGCAGGGCAGCAGCGACGAAATCGCGGTGATGGGCCTGGTGGAGCCGCTGCGGCACCTGCCGCGCCTGTTCGCGCTGCGCGCGCGCCTGCGACGTGACTTCCTCGCCTGGCCCGCGGACCTGTTCGTGGGCATCGACTCCCCGGCGTTCAACCTCGGTCTGGCCCGGCAGCTGCGCAGTCGCGGCATGCGCACCGCGCAGTACGTGAGCCCGCAGGTGTGGGCCTGGCGCCGGGGCAGGGTCCGCGGCATCGCGCGCAGCGTGGATGCCGTGCTGTGCCTGCTGCCGTTCGAGCCGCAGGCCTATGTGGGCGCCACGGTGCAGGCAACCTTCGTCGGCCACCCGCTGGCCGAACAGATCGGCCTGGAATCGGCGCGGCCCGCGGCGCGAGCGGCGCTGGGCATCGCCCCGCAGTCCACGGTGGTCGCGATCCTGCCGGGCAGCCGCGAGGGCGAGGTGCGGCGGCTCGGCGCGGACTTCGCGCGCGCGGCCGTGCAGCTGCAGCATGCGCACGGGATGCCGCTGCAGTTCATTGCGCCGATGGCTTCGATCCGGCTCGGTCGCCTGTTCGCGGCGCAGGTACGGGCGGCCGGCGCCGCCATCCGCCTGCTGCCCGGTGGCGCGGACGAGGCGCTGGCCGCCGCGGACGTGGCGCTGGTGGCCTCCGGCACCGCGACCCTGCAGGCGATGCTGCACGGCACGCCGATGGTGGTGGCCTATCGGCTCGCGGGCCTGACCGCCTTCATCGCGCGCGACCTGGGCCTGGTGAAACTGCGGCATTTCTCGCTGCCGAACCTGCTGGCCGGCGAGGAGCTGGTGCCCGAGTACTTCCAGCAGGCCGCGCAGCCGCCGGTTCTGGCCGCCGCGCTGCGGTCGCTGCTGCAGGACCAGCACCGTCGCGACCACCTGCGGCAGCGCTTCCGGGGCCTCCACACGGTGCTGCGGGCGGGCGGTGCTGGTCGCGCTGCCGAAGTGCTCGCCGGGCTCTTGATCGCACGTCCCTGACCGGTATCCTCGCGCGAGGGAGAACGGCCAATGATGGATGGATCAGGCGCGCGCCGCGCCAGGGTTTCGATGCGCAGCGCCGCGCTGGTCGCCGGCGTGGACGAGGCAGGCCGCGGGCCGCTGGCCGGCCCCGTGTACGCCGCCGCGGTGGTGCTCGATCCGGCGCGCCCCATCCGCGGCCTGGCCGACTCGAAACAGCTGACCGCCGAGCGCCGCGAGGTGCTGGCAGGGCGCATCCGCGAGCGCGCGCTGGCCTGGCAGGTGGCATGGGCCGATGTCGAGGAGATCGACGCACTGAACATCCTCGGCGCCACGCTGCTGGCGATGCGTCGCGCCGTGCTGGGCCTGTCGCTGCGCCCGGAGGTGGTGCTGATCGATGGCAACTGCATGCCGACGGTGCGCGACTGCTGCGATCGCGCCGAGACCGTGGTGCAGGGCGATGCGCTGGTGCGCGCGATCAGCGCCGCATCCATTCTCGCCAAGTGCGCGCGCGACGCGTTGATGGGCACGCTGGAGCGGGCCTATCCTGGCTACCAGCTCGTGGCGCACAAGGGCTATGCCACGCCGGACCATCTGGAGGCGCTGGCCCGCCTCGGCCCCTGCGCGGTGCACCGGACCAGCTTTGAACCGGTGCGCGCTGCCGTGAAAGTCTTTTAGATCAACGAGATGTCAGGTTTTGTTCATCTAAGGCTTCATACCGAATACTCACTGGTCGACAGCGTGGTCCGGGTGCCCGGGCTGATGCGGGCGACGGCCGCGGCGGGCATGGGCGCCATCGGGCTCACCGACGAGTGCAACCTGTTCGCGATGGTGAAGTTCTATCGGGCCGCGCTGTCCGCGGGCGTGAAGCCGCTGATCGGCGTGGACCTGTGGCTGGCCGAAGGGGGCCGCCAGTCTCCCTCGCGCCTGACGCTGCTGTGCCAGAACCACGCCGGTTACCTGAACCTCTCGCGGCTGGTGTCGCGCGCATATCTCGAGGGCGAGCGGCAGAACACCCCGCTGGTGGCGCGCGAGTGGCTGACGCGCGAGGCGCTCGAGGGCCTGATCGCGCTGTCCGGCGGCTGGGAGGGCGACGTCGGCAATGCGCTGCTGACCGGTCGCCCGGCGCAGGCGCGCCGGCAGCTGCGCGCCTGGCAGGAACTGTTCGGCGACCGCTACTACATCGAGCTGCAGCGTGTGGGCCGCAACACCGATGTGGAATATGTGGCCGCCGCCGTGCAGCTGGCGGCCGAGGCCGGCGTGCCGGTCGTGGCCACCAACGACGTGCGCTTCCTGACGCCGGAGGACTACGAGGCGCACGAGGCGCGCGTGTGCATCCGCGAGCGCACGTTGCTGGCCGACCAGAACCGCCGGCGCCGCTACACCCGCGAGCAATACCTGCGTACGCCGGCCGAGATGGCCGAGCTGTTCGCGGACATCCCGGAGGCACTGGCCAACAGTGTGCAGATCGCGCGCCGCTGCACCCTGCCGCTGCAGCTCGGGCAGAGCCGCCTGCCCGTGTTTCCCACGCCCGACGGCAGCAGTGCGGACGCGTACATCCGCGCCGCGGCGACGGCGGGACTGGCCGCGCGCATGCAGGCCACCCGCCCGGACGGGGCGATGCCCGCGGAATACACCGCGCGGCTGGAACGCGAGCTCGGCGTCATCGTGTCGATGGGATTCGCCGGCTACTTCCTGATCGTCGCTGACTTCATCCGCTGGGCGCGCGAGAACGGCGTGCCGGTGGGTCCAGGGCGCGGCTCCGGCGCCGGCTCGCTGGTCGCCTGGGTGCTGGGCATCACCGACCTCGACCCGATCGCGCACCAGCTGCTGTTCGAGCGCTTCCTGAATCCCGAGCGCGTGTCGATGCCCGACTTCGACGTGGACTTCTGCATGGAAGGGCGCGACCGCGTCATCGCGTATGTGGCCGAGCGATACGGCCGTGAGCGCGTGTCGCAGATCATCACCTACGGCACGATGGCCGCGAAGGCGGTGGTGCGCGACGTGGCGCGCGTGCTGGGTCATCCCTTCGGCTTCGCCGACCGCATCGCGAAGCTGATCCCGAACGAGCTGGACATCACGCTCGATGCGGCGCTGAAGAAGGAGCCGGAGCTGGCGCGGCTGAACCGCGACGACGAGGAAGTGCGCGCGCTGCTGGAGCTGGCGATGAAGCTGGAAGGCATCACGCGCAATGCCGGCAAGCATGCCGGTGGCGTGGTGATCGCCCCTTCGGTGCTCACCGACTTCACGCCGCTCTACACGGAAAACGCCGGCGACGGCGTGGTCACGCAGTTCGACAAGGATGACGTCGAGGCCGCGGGCCTGGTGAAGTTCGACTTCCTCGGCCTGCGCACGCTGACCATCATCGACCGCGCCGAGAAGATCGTGAACGCGCTGCCCGAGCGCGCCGGCCAGCCGCTGTCGATGGCGCAGGTGCCGATGGATGATCGCGCCACCTACGAGCTGCTGAAGAGCGGCGAGACCACCGCGGTGTTCCAGCTCGAATCGCGCGGCATGAAGGACCTGATCCGCCGCCTGATGCCCGACAGCTTCGAGGACGTCGTGGCGCTGGTGGCGCTGTTCCGTCCGGGCCCGCTGCAGTCGGGCATGGTCGATGACTTCATCGCGCGCAAGCACCGCACCCATGGCGGGCCGATCGACTACCTGCATCCCTCGTTGCAGCCGGTGCTCGAGCCCACCTACGGCGTCATCCTGTACCAGGAACAGGTGATGCAGATCGCGCAGGTGCTGTCCGGCTACACGCTGGGCGGTGCCGACCTGCTGCGCCGGGCCATGGGCAAGAAGAAGCCCGAGGAGATGGCCAAGCAGCGCAGCGTGTTCATCGAGGGCGCCGTGGCCCGCGGCGTGAACGCGGACCAGGCCGGCATGATCTTCGACCTGATCGAGAAGTTCGCCGGCTACGGCTTCAACAAGTCGCACTCGGCCGCCTATGCGGTGCTGACCTACCAGACCGGCTGGCTCAAGACGCATTACCCGGCCGCGTTCATGGCCGCAGTGATGTCGGCCGACATCGCCGACACCGACAAGGTGGCGGGCCTGCTGTACGAATGCCGCAAGAAGATGGCCCTCACCATCCTGCCGCCCGATGTGAACAGCTCGCGCTACGACTTCACGGTGGCCGGCCCCCGGCACATCCGCTACGGCCTCGGCGCGGTGCGCGGCGTGGGCGAGCAGGCCGTGGAATCGCTGGTGCAGGAACGCGAACGCAATGGTCCCTATGCCGACCTGCCGGATTTCTGCCGCCGCGTCGACCTGTCGCGCCTGAACCGGCGGGTGCTCGAGGCGCTGATCAAGGCCGGCGCGATGGACGCGCTCGGTCCCAACCGCGCCACATTGATGTCACAGCTGGATGCGGCCGTGCAGGGCGGCGAGCAGGCCACGCGCGCCATCGAGGCCGGGCAGGACGACCTGTTCGGCGGTGGCGCGGCGGCACCGGTCCGCATCACCGAGCTGCCCGAGTGGCCGCGCCGGCAGCGCTTCGCGCACGAGCGCGAGACGCTGGGACGCTTCTTCTCCGGCCATCCCATCGAGCAGTACGAGAAGGACCTGCCGCGCCTGGGTGCCTCACGCATCGGTGACCTGGCCGCGGAGCCTGCGCCCACCACCGGTGTCGGTGCCCGTTATGCCGGCGGCCGGCAGGTCACCGTCGCGGGCCTGATCGACGAGGTGCGCAAGCGCAATGGCCGCACCAGCATCGTGCTCGACGATGACAGCGGCCGCATGGAGGTGACGCTGTTCGAGGAGCAGGCGACCCAGTACCAGTCGCTGCTGGTGCGCGATGCGCTGGTGCTGGTGGAGGGCAACCTGCGCTTCGATGATTTCAGCAATGCCTGGCGTGTGGCCGGCAAGCGCCTGGTGCTGCTCGACTCGCTGCGCGAGAAGCAGGCGCGCCGGCTGGTGCTGCGCTGGCCGCGCGAGGACCAGATGCCACCGGATGCGTTCCTGCAGCGCCTCGAGGATGTACTGGGTGGGTCGCGCCCCGGTCCCTGCGAGGTGCTGGTGCGCTATCGCAGTGCGCAGGCGCTGTGCACGCTGGCGCTCGGGTCCGACTGGGCGATCCGCCCCACTGCCGCGCTGATGGATGAACTGGAGACGCTGGTGGGCCGGGAGGGCCTGCAGCTGCTCTATGATCCGGCCGGCTTGCACGCCGGCGCCCCGGCCCACTAACCTTGCCGCCACTTTCCACCACCGCCCGTTCGGGACAAGGCCGATGGCCCTGAGTTTTCTGGATTTCGAGCAGCCGATCGCCGAGCTCGAGGCGAAGATCGAGGAGCTGGGACACGTCACCAGCGACTCGAAGGTCAACATTGCCGAGGAGATCGCCCGGCTGCAGCGCAAGAGCCGGCAGCTCACCACGACCATCTTCGCCTCGCTGACTCCCTGGCAGATCACGCAGCTCGCGCGCCATCCGCTGCGCCCCTACACGCTCGACTACGTGCGGCGCATCTGCGATGAGTTCACCGAGCTGCACGGCGATCGCATGTATGGCGACGACGCGGCCATCGTCGGCGGGCTTGCGCGCATCGACGGCCGGCCGCTGATGCTCATCGGCCACCAGAAGGGTCGCGACACCAAGGAGCGCGTGCGCCGCAACCACGGCATGCCCAAGCCCGAGGGCTATCGCAAGGCGCTGCGCCTGTTGCGCACGGCCGAGCGCTTCCGCCTGCCGGTGGTCACGCTGATCGACACGATGGGCGCCTATCCGGGCGTCTCCAGCGAGGAGCGCGGGCAGAGCGAGGCCATCGCGCGCAACCTGTTCGAGATGGCGACGCTCGAGGTGCCCATCATCAGTGTGGTGATCGGCGAGGGCGGCTCCGGCGGCGCGCTGGCCATCGGCGTGTGCGACCGGCTGCTGATGCTGCAATATGCGGTCTATTCGGTGATCTCGCCGGAGGGCTGTGCTTCCATCCTGTGGAAGAGCTCCGACAAGAAAGAGGCCGCGGCCGAGGCAATGGGCATCACCGCCGGGCGGCTGCGCGAGCTGAAGCTGGCCGATGAGGTGCTGGCCGAGCCACTGGGCGGCGCGCATCGTGATCCGGCGGCGATGGCGCTGACCGTGAAGGACGCCATCCTGCGCCATCTTGATGACCTCTCGCGCCTCGAAACCGGCGAGCTGGTGGCGCGTCGCGCCGATCGCCTGGCGTCCTTCGGCGTCTATTCGGAGGGGCGGGCCTGAGCGAGCCGCGTCCGCCACGGCGGACGCCCCGCCCGCTGCGGCTCGATGGCGCCACCGTGGTTCGCACGGTGCGCGCGCTCGCGGGAACCTCCCCGCTTCGCTGTGTGGTTGCCTGGTCCGGTGGCCTCGATTCCACGGTGCTGCTGCATCTTCTCGCCGGCGAACGCCGCACCCTCGCGCGCGACCTGCGGCTGCGCGCCGTGCACGTCGATCACGGCTTGCAGCCGGCCGCGGCGCAGTTCCGGCGCTTCTGCCGCCGGCAGTCCCGGCGCCTGGCCGTCCCGCTGCAGGTGCTGCGCGTGCAGGTGCAGGCGCCGGCCGGTGCGTCGCTGGAGGAGGCCGCGCGCAACGCGCGCCGGGCGGCGCTGGCCGGCGCGCTGCGGCCGGGTGAGCTGCTGCTCACCGCACAGCATGCGGACGACCAGCTCGAGACCCTGCTGCTGGCATTGCTGCGGGGCGCAGGCCCCGGGGGGCTTGCGGGCATGGCGCCCTGTGCACCGCTGGGCGAGGGCCGCCTGCTGCGGCCACTGCTGGAATTCGACCGCGCCACCATCGAGGCCTGCGCGCGCGGGGCCGGCCTCGACTGGGTCGAGGATCCCACCAATGCGCAGCCGCGCTTCGACCGCAATTATTTGCGCGCCCAGGTGTTGCCGGCGTTGCGCGAACGCTGGCCGGCCGCCGCGCGCACCGCGGTGCGCAGTGCGCGCCATGTGGGCGCGGCCGCCGCGCAGCTCGCGCGCCTGGCTGCGGACGATCTGCATCGGGCCGCGGACGGCGCCGGTCTGGACATTCCGGTGCTGCGCCGGCTGTCCGCGGTGCGGCGGGCCGCGGTGTTGCGTGCCTGGCTGCAGCGGCGCGGCGTGCGCGCACCCAACGAGCGTCATCTGCGCGAGGTGGAGGCGATGATGGCCGCGCGTGCCGACGCCCACCCGCTGCTGCGGCTGCCGGACTGCACGCTGCGCAGGGTGGGCGCAAGGCTGCTTCTGGAACCCTGATCCGCGCCGCGTTGCTGGCGGGCGCCAACGGGTTTTGCTAACCTGCCGGCCCGTCGCGACCGGTACGGCAATCACGCAGTCCCGGCAGTCCCACATCCCGGCGGTGCACTTCCCATGACCCGTTTTGTTTTCGTCACTGGTGGCGTTGTTTCCTCTTTGGGGAAGGGCATCGCAGCCGCCTCGCTCGCGGCCATCCTCGAATCGCGCGGCCTGAAGATCTCGATGATCAAGCTCGATCCCTACATCAATGTGGATCCGGGCACGATGAGTCCGTTCCAGCACGGCGAGGTGTTCGTCACTGCCGACGGCACCGAGTCCGACCTCGACCTGGGCCATTACGAGCGCTTCGTGCGCACCACCACCGGTCGCCACAGCAATTTCACCACCGGCCGCATCTACCAGCGCGTGATCGAGCGCGAGCGCCGCGGCGACTACCTGGGCGGCACGGTGCAGGTGATTCCGCACATCACCGACGAGATCAAGCGCAGCATCCGGCTCGGCGCCGGCGATGCCGATGTCTGCATGGTGGAGATCGGCGGCACCGTGGGCGACATCGAGTCGCTGCCGTTCCTCGAGGCGATTCGCCAGATGGGCGTCGAACTGGGACGCGACCACTGCCTCTACATGCACCTGACGCTGGTGCCGGTGGTTTCCGGGTCGGAGATCAAGACCAAGCCCACGCAGCATTCGGTGAAGGAGCTGCGCGGCATCGGCATCCAGCCCGACATGCTGCTGTGTCGCTGCAAGGATCCGCTGCCGAACGAACAGCGCCGCAAGATCGCGCTGTTCACGAACGTCGAGGAACGGGCGGTGTTCAGCGCCATCGAGGCCGACGACATCTACAAGATCCCGCGCTGGCTGCACGAGCAGGGGCTCGACGAGTTCGTCGTGGGCCGCATGGGCCTGGCCGTGAAGCCGGCCGATCTTTCCGGCTGGGACGAAGTGGTGCATGCGCGCGCCAACCCCGAGGCCACGGTGCAGATCGCGATGGTGGGCAAGTACGTGCAGATGCGCGATGCCTACATCTCGCTGAACGAGGCGCTCTCGCATGGCGGGCTGAAGTCCCGCACGCGCGTGAACGTGACCTTCATCGAGTCCACCGACATCGAACTGCGCGGCGTCGACTGCCTGGAAGGCATGGATGCCATCCTGGTGCCGGGCGGGTTCGGCGAGCGCGGCATCGAAGGCAAGATCGAGGCGGTGCGCTTCGCGCGCGAGCGGCGCATTCCCTATCTGGGCATCTGCCTCGGCATGCAGGTGGCCGCCATCGAATTCGGCCGCAATGTGATCGGCCTCGACGGCGCGCACAGCACCGAGTTCGAGCGCGCCGCACCGCATCCGGTCATCGCGATGATCACCGAATGGCACGACGCCACGCGCGGCGCGCAGCTGCGCACCGAGACCTCCGACCTCGGCGGCACGATGCGCCTGGGTGCGCAGGACGTCACGCTGGCGGTCGACACGCGGGCCCGCGTGCTCTATGGCAGCGACGTGATCCGCGAACGGCACCGGCACCGCTACGAGTTCAACAACAATTTCCTCGAGGCCTACCGCAAGGCCGGCATGCGCTTCTCCGGTTTCTCGCGGGACGGACTGGTCGAGATCCTCGAGCTGCCGGACCATCCCTGGTTCCTGGCCACGCAGTTCCATCCGGAATTCACCTCCAATCCGCGTGACGGGCATCCACTGTTCACCGGTTTCGTGAAAGCCGCCCGCGCGATGCGCGAGGCGCGGCAGCCGGCGGCTGCCGAGGCATGAGGCTGGCCGGCGCCGCGATCGGCAACCAGCAGCCGCTGTTCCTGATCGCCGGCCCCTGCGTCATCGAGAGTGCGGCACTGGTGGAGGAAACCGCCGGGCGCCTGCAGCAGATCACTGCCGCACTCGGTGTGCCGCTGGTGTTCAAGGCCTCCTTCGACAAGGCCAACCGGTCCTCCGGTGCGAGCTTCCGCGGGCCCGGGCTCGAGGCGGGGCTGAAGATCCTCGAGCAGGTGCGCAGCCGCTTCGGCCTGCCGGTGCTGACCGACGTGCACGAGGACACGCCCATCGGCGAGGTCGCCGCGGTGGTCGACGTGCTGCAGACGCCGGCCTTCCTGTGTCGCCAGACCAGCTTCATCCAGAATGTCGCGCGCGCCGGCAAGCCGGTGAACATCAAGAAGGGCCAGTTCCTGTCTCCATGGGAGATGGGCAACGTCGTGCAGAAGGCCCGCGATGCCGGCAACGACCACCTGCTGGTGTGCGAGCGCGGCTTCACGTTCGGCTACAACAACCTGGTCTCCGACATGCGCGCGCTGCCGGTGCTGCGTGCCACTGGCTGCCCGGTGGTGTTCGACGCCACGCACTCGGTGCAATTGCCCGGCGGCAGGGGCAGCGCATCGGGTGGCCAGCGCGAGTTCGTGCCGACGCTGGCGCGCGCGGCCGTGGCCGCAGGCGTCGCCGGGATCTTCATCGAGACCCATCCAGATCCAGACCGCGCATTGTCCGACGGCCCGAACGCCTGGCCGCTGGCGCGCATGCAGTCATTGCTCGCCACGCTGGTGGCGCTGGACCGAATCGTCAAGACAGACCGCTACGAGGAAGAAAAACCGTCATGAGCCGTATCGTCGATGTCATCGGGCGCGAAGTGATCGATTCGCGCGGCAATCCCACCGTCGAAGCCGACGTGATCCTTGATTCAGGTGTCGTGGGCCGCGCGGCCGTGCCCTCGGGCGCCTCCACCGGCACGCGCGAGGCCGTCGAGCTGCGCGACGGCGACAAGTCGCGCTACCTCGGCAAGGGCGTGCGCAAGGCGGTGGCCAACGTCAACGGCGCGCTGAAGGATGCCGTCGCCGGCATGGATGCGCGCGAGCAGCGCGCCATCGACCAGCGCATGATCGAACTGGACGCCACCGACAACAAGAGCCATCTGGGCGCCAATGCGCTGCTGGCCGTGTCGCTGGCCACCGCGCAGGCGGCCGCTGCCGATGCGCGCACGCCGCTGTTCCGCCACCTGGTCACGCTCGATGCGGACCAGGGCCGTCAGCCGGTGATGCCGGTGCCGATGATGAACATCATCAACGGCGGCGCGCATGCCGACAACTCGCTCGACGTGCAGGAGTTCATGATCCTGCCGGTGGGTGCGCCGAGCCTGTCCGAGGCGCTGCGCTATGGCGCGGAGATCTTCCACACGCTGAAGAAGATCCTGCATGACAAGGGCCTTGCGACCTCGGTGGGCGACGAGGGCGGCTTTGCGCCGAACCTCGGCTCGAACGAGGAGGCGCTCGGCATCATCAGCCAGGCCGTGGAGCAGGCGGGCTACCAGCTCGGGCGTGACATCTACCTGGGGCTCGATGTCGCCAGCAGCGAGTTCCACAAGGACGGTCGCTACCACCTCGAAGGCGAGGGGCGCAGCTTCGATGCCGCAGGTTTTGCCGATTACCTGGCCGAGCTGGTGTCGCGCCACCCCATCATCACCATCGAGGATGGCATGGCCGAGGGCGACTGGGCCGGCTGGAAACTGCTGACCGACAAGCTCGGCGGCAAGGTGCAGCTGGTGGGCGATGACCTGTTCGTGACCAACACGAAGATCCTGCAGGAGGGCATCGACAAGGGCATCGCGAACGCGATCCTGATCAAGGTGAACCAGATCGGCACGCTGACCGAGACGCTGGAGGCCATCGGCATGGCCGAGCGTGCGCGCTATGCATCGGTGGTCTCGCATCGATCGGGCGAGACCGAGGACGCCACCATCGCCGACATCGCAGTGGCGACGGCGTCGACGCAGATCAAGACCGGTTCGATGTCACGCTCCGACCGCGTCGCGAAGTACAACCAGCTGCTGCGCATCGAGGCGCTGCTGGGCAACGAGGCGCGGTACGCCGGACGCGAGGCATTCCCTTTCAAGCTGTAGCACGCTAACCTGCTGCGCTCATGAAATGGTTCATCGCCGCGTTGGCCGTGCTGGCGGTGCTGCTGCAGTACCGCATCTGGGCGTCGCCTGATGGCGCGCGCGAGATGCTGCAGCTGAAGGCCGCCGTCGAAGCGCAGCAGCAGCAGAACGAGCGCCTGCAGGCGCGCAATGCGCAGCTCGCCGCCGAGGTGCGTGACCTGAAGCAGGGCTTCGCCGCGGTCGAGGAACGCGCGCGGTCCGAGCTCGGCCTCATCGGGCCGAACGAAACCTACTTCCAGGTGGTGCCGCCCGGCACCCGTTCCGGGTCCGCGCCCGAAGAGCCGGTGGCAGAGCCCGCCGCCACCGCGCTGGCTGCCGCCACGCACTGATCCGACGTGCACTACTGGCTCGTCATGCCGGCCGCGGGCAGCGGGCGCCGCTTCGGGGGCACACGGCCAAAGCAATACCAGCCGCTCGCCGGCCGCAGCGTCATCGAACTGGCGCTGGCGCCGTTCCTGGCCGATCCGCGCTGCCGTGGCATGGTGGTCGCCGTCGATGCCGGTGACACGCATTTCCAGACGCTCCCCGTTGCCGCCGAGCCGCGCCTGCGCCAGGTCACGGGCGGCGCGCGACGCTGCGATTCGGTGCGGCGGGCGCTCGACGCGCTGCCTGCCGCGGAGGATGACTGGGTGCTGGTGCACGATGCCGCGCGGCCCTGCCTGCAGACCGCCGACCTGGACCAGCTGGTCGCCGCGCTCGCGCAGCACGCGGTGGGCGGGCTGCTCGCCGCGCCGGTCATCGACACCATCAAGCGCGCCGGCGACGATCTGCACGTCGTCGAGTCTCCATCGCGCAGCGGACTGTGGCGCGCACTGACCCCGCAGATGTTCCGCCACGGCCTGCTGCAGCGGGCGCTGGCGGCGGCCGAGGCATCCGGACGCGAGCCCACGGACGAATCGCAGGCCGTCGAATGGCTCGGGCTTGCCCCGCGGCTCGTCGCGGGGGACCCGCGCAACCTGAAAGTCACGACGGCCGGCGATCTGGCGCTGGCCGCCACCATCCATGAGGGAGGACCGGGCATGAACCTGCGCATCGGCAGTGGCTTCGACGTGCATGCCTTCGGCGAGGGCGATCACGTGATGCTCGGCGGCCTGCGCGTTCCCGCCGCGCGCGGCGTCATCGCGCACTCCGACGGGGATGTGCTGCTGCACGCGCTGACCGATGCCGTGCTCGGTGCCGCCGGCCTCGGTGACATCGGGCAGCACTTCCCGGATTCGGATCCGCGCTGGAAGGGCGCCGACAGCACGCGCTTCGTGCGCCATGCGATGCAGCTCGTCGCCGCGCAAGGCCTGGCGCTGGTGAACGCCGACCTGACGCTGCTCGGCGAGACGCCGCGCATCGCCGCGCATCGGGATGCGATCCGGCATCGCGTCGCCGAGGTGCTCGGCGTGGCCCCGGCGGCGGTGAACCTCAAGGCCACCACCACCGAGAAGCTGGGGTTCATCGGCCGCAGCGAAGGGCTGGCCGCGCAGGCCGTGGTGCTGCTGTCAGGCGCGCAGCCGCTGGCCTACCAGGGCAACTCCTTGCCGAGGTAGTCGAAGAAGCGGCCACTGTGCTCGCGCGACAGGCCATGCGCGAGCCGCCAGATGCCGCCTGCGGAATCGGCCGTGTCGACCGGCGCGGCCGTGCCACCCATGCGCGTGCGGACCCACCCCGGATGCACCACGATCGCGGTGAGCCAGGGATGGTCGAGCGCAAGGCTGCGATTGACCATGTTCAGTGCCGCCTTCGAGGCCCGGTAGGCGTAGTGCCCGCCGGAGGTGTTTTCGGCCAGCGAGCCCATGCGGCTGGTGAGGCTCACCACGCGCGGGTTGGCCGACAGCTTCAGACGCGGCAGCAGCGCGCGCGTGATCTCGAACGGCGCGATGGCGTTGACCAGGAAGGAGTCGGTGAAGTCCTCGCGCGCGGCGGTCTCGCGCAGGATGCCCGCGTTGTTGAACAGCAGGTCGAGGCTCATCCAGTCCTTGGTGGCCGCAGCGATGGCCTCACCGGCGCCGGCATCGCGCACATCGGCTTCGAGCAGCCGCAGCTTTGCAGGATGTTCATCACGCAGTGCAGCCAGCGGTGCC
Organism: uncultured Steroidobacteraceae bacterium; assembly: GCA_964632365.1. Classification (GTDB taxonomy): domain Bacteria; phylum Pseudomonadota; class Gammaproteobacteria; order Steroidobacterales; family Steroidobacteraceae; genus ZC4RG30. Next base: position 7,366 of record CAZWDR010000017.1, on the reverse strand, counting down.
GCGGCGGCCGCCTGGCGCGCCACGGCGAGCACCTCGTGGCCGTGCCGCAGCGCGGTTTGCGACAGCGCGAGCCCGACGCCGCGCGATGCGCCGGTGATGATGACTTTCATGGCCGGGATCCTTCCCTGGGTTCGTTGGCGTGTCCGGTTCGCGGACGGTTGCCACGCCGCCGCGGTCCCGGATGATGACACAGGCATCGGGGATCCCGGATGCCGAAAGTGTCGCATTCGCCGGAAAAACGCGGGCTTGCCGACCCCCGCGTCACGCCCGGTCACCGCCGTCGCGCGGCGCCGTGATCGGTCAGCCTGGCCGCGCGCGACGGCGCGACATGCCCGGCGGGGCGTCGAGCAGCACCAGGATCGCACCGGAGCCGCCGTCGACCTCACGCGCCGACGCGAAGGCCAGCACCGCGTTCACCCGTGCCAGGTAGTGGCTGGCCACCATCTTCAGCACCGGGCCGCGGTGGCCCGAACGCAGGCCCTTGCCATGCACCACGCGCACCACGCGTGCGCGCTGGCGCAGCGCCTCGGCGAGGAACTCCTGCAGTGCGGGCCCGGCCATCGCCGCGGTGAGCCCGTGCAGGTCGATCTCGCCATCAATGCGGAACTGCCCGGCCCGGAGCTTGCGGAAGATCGCGGGACTGAGCCCGGGCCGGCTGAACAGCAGGGCGTCGCCGGATTCCTCCACGGGCGCGAGCGGCGAGCGCTGGCCCAGGCTTTCCTCGAGCACGGCGCGACGCTCGGCGTGCGCGAAGCGCGCCCGCGCCGGCGGCGGACGACGGCGGAACGCAGGCGCATCGTCGCGCGCCAGGCGCCGCACGCCCTGCATGGCGCGGCGAAACAGTGCCCGGTCCTCCTCGTCCATCCCGCAACCGCCTTTCGAGCCCCGCTTCTTGTATTATTGCGCGCGCCGCGCTCCTTCAAGAGAAATGCCGCGGCTTGCGCAAGGTCTCATGCACATCCTGGTCAGTAACGACGACGGCTACCGCTCCGACGGCATCCGCGAACTCAACTCCGCGCTCGCGCAGCTGGCCCGCACCACCATCATGGCGCCCGACCGCAACCGCAGCGGGGCGAGCAACTCGCTGACGCTCGATGTGCCACTGCGCGTGTACGAAAGCGAGCCGGATGTGCACTACGTCGCCGGCGGCACGCCGACGGACTGCGTGCACATCGCGATCTCCGGCTATTTCGATTTCGACTTCGACCTGGTCTGCAGCGGCATCAATGACGGCGCCAACCTCGGTGACGACACGCTGTATTCCGGCACCGTGGCCGCGGCCATCGAAGGCCGGTTCCTCGGGCTTCCGACGGTCGCGTTCTCGCTGTGCATGGAGCCGGAATCCGGCCGGCACTTCGACACCGCCGGCCGCGTCGCGCAGGTGCTGATCGCGCGCCTGCTCGAACAGCCGCTCGAACGCGGCATGACGCTGAACGTGAATATCCCCGACGTGCCGTTCGCGCAGCTGCGCGGCATCCGCGCCACGCGCCTGGGCGGCCGGCATCGTTCCAAGCCGATCGTGCCGGTGAAGGATCCGAAGGGCAAACCCATGTACTGGATCGGTCCCTCCGGCCAGGGCCAGGACGCGGGCGAGGGCACGGACTTCCACGCGGTGGCCAACGGCTATGTGTCGGTCACGCCGCTGCAGATCGACCTCACGCGCCACAGCGCATTGCCGATGCTGTCGGACTGGCTGCGTCCGCTGGCATGAACGTCATGCGGCATTCGGGCATCGGCATGACCTCCGCGCGCACGCGCGACCGCCTGGTCGAGCGGCTGCGCGGGCAGGGCATCCATGACCTGCGCGTTCTCGAGCGCATCCGCAGCGTGCCGCGCCACATCTTCGTCGACGAGGCGCTGGCCAGCCGCGCCTATGAAGACACGGCGCTGCCCATCGGCTGGGGCCAGACCATCTCGCAGCCCTACATCGTCGCGCGCATGACGCAGGCGCTGCTGTCGGGCGGGGCGCTCGCGAAAGTGCTCGAAGTCGGCTTCGGCTGCGGTTACCAGACCGCGGTGCTGTCGCCATTCGCGCAGAAGATCTTCGCGGTCGAGCGCGTCGAGCCGCTGGTGGCCCGCACACGCCTGCGCCTGAAGGAGCTGCAGGTGCGCAACGCGAAGCTCAAGCATGGCGATGGCATGAAGGGCTGGCCGACGCAGGCACCGTTCGACGGCATCATCGTCGCCGCGGCGCCACTGACGCTGCCAGAGACCCTGGTGCAGCAGCTGGCGGTGGGGGGGCGCCTCGTGGTGCCGGTCGGTCCGGATGGACAGCAGCAGCTGCTGCGCATCACGCGGCGCGAAACCGGCCTGCACAAGGAGATCCTGGGTGCGGTCTCGTTCGTGCCGATGCTGGCCGGTGTGACATAACGCGGCAGATGATGCGCCGCTGTCTTGCGCACCGCGTGTTTCGAGACTCCCCGATTCGAAACCGCCTAGCTCGAAACGGTTCGAGCGGTCAAGGTCTTGCCTTGACAACCCCTCGGATGCTTTACTTCCTGTAGCTGTTCGGCGACAGGCTCACCGGACGAAGACACTGAGGGGAGAGGGACGAAAAGACGGGTTTGGACAAGAATTAAAACGGTCGATACAAGAACAATCAAAAGCGATAGAGCCAATCATTCGAGTCTGTCAGCTCCGAATTGATGGTCGAACTGGATCTTCTTGCTCTGCAAACTTCAGTGTCTTCTTCCGGTGAGCCTGCAGCCGCCCCCTGACGGGGGCGGCCTTTCCTGACAGAAATCCCGTGATCCTTACTGCGCCGGTGCCGGCGCTGCCGCCGCGCCTTCCGCGCCTGGCTGCACGATATCCAGCAGTTCCACATCGAACACCAGCGTCGCGCCACCCGGCATGTCCGGCGGACTGCCCCGATCGCCATAGGCAAGATCGGACGGGCACACCAGCTGCGCGGTGCCGCCCACCTTCATCTTCTGCATGCCTTCGGTCCAGCACGGGATCACGGCGCCCAGCGGGAACTCGGCCGGCTCGCCGCGCTCGCGCGAGCTGTCGAACACCTTGCCGTTCACGAGGCGACCTTCGTAGTGCACGCGCACCACGTCCTCGGCGGTGGGTGATGCGCCGGTGCCTTCCTTGACGCTCTTGAACACGATGCCGCTGTCTGTCTTCTCGGCGCCCGACTCGGCCGCCACCTTGGCCAGGTGTTCCGCGCCGGCGGCCTTCTCCGCGTCCATGGCTGTGGACATGCGCTGCGTCTGCAGTTCGTTGATGCGCGGGATCAGCGTCTGCATCTCTTCAGGCTTGAGCTTCGAGTCCTGTTTGGCGCCGTCGGTGAGACCGGCGCGCACCATTGCCAGCTCCTCGTCGGTGAGATTGAAGGGGATCAGGTTCTCACCCAGCAGCGCACCCATCGAATAGAGGGTCTTGTCCTCGTCGGTGGTGGGGGTGGCCTGCTGTTGGGAAGCCTGGCCGCAGGCCACGAGTGTGGCGGCGGCGAGACTGATGACGATTGCGACACGCATGCTTGGAAATCCTGCAGTTTGTGGGTGAAAAAGAGCCGTTAGTCTAGGGAAAACCCCGCGCCGGTGCAGCGGCATCGGGCGCGCCGCCGTCAGGAGGGAAACAGCAGCGCCACCACCGGCCGTTCTTCCTGTGCGAGCACGTTGTACGTGCGGCACGCGGCGCCCAGGTCCATGACCTCCAATGCCGCCTCGCGCGCGGCCAGTGCCTGGCGCAGCGGTTTGAACTGGCCCGGCGCGAAGCCCGTGCCGCCGACCAGCACCACGCGCGGCGCCAGCGGCCAGATGGGCTCCAGCGCCGCCTGCGACAGGTCTGCCGCACTGCCGATCCACTGGTCGTGCAGGAACCCCGGCGCGAGGATCACCGGACCCGGATGGTTCTGTCCGTTGACCTGGATGCCGCCCGGTCCGTAGTGACTGACCAGGTTCATGCGTTGCTGGATGTGTTCGTGCAGCTTCATGCGGCCGGTACGATACGCCAATGACACCGTTGATCGCGATGCCGGGGCCATGGCTGCCGGATGCCGCCCCGGGGCGCGAGGACGCCGAAGCGCTGCCGCCGCTGCCCTCGCTGAGCGCGCTGCTGCGCCGCGCGCGCCGGCTGCCCGATGCGGCGGACTGGCGCGACGGCGTCATCCAGGCGCTCGAAGGGGGCGCGGCGCTGCCGGCGGCGGCGATCGCGGCGCGCGCGATCGATCTGCCCGAGCAGGCGCCCCTGTGCTTCGCGACGCCGCTGCATGTCATCGCCGGGATCAGCCGCGTGCATCTGCCGCCGGGAGGTCGCGTCCTGCTCACGCCCGCTGAAGAGGACAGCCTGCTGTCCGGATTCAACGCGACGTTCGCGGGCGAGGCGCGGCTGCATGCCGCCGCGGCCGGCGGCGGATGGCTGCTGGATGCGCCGTTTGCGGCGGCCGCGCGCGATGCCGCACCGGATGATCTGGTCGGCGTGGCGCTGCAGCGCCTGCCGGCGCAGGGCGATGCGGAGCGCGCGCTGCGGCGCCTCGCTGCCGAGAGCGAGATGTGGCTGAGCGCACATCCGGTGAACCGCGAACGCGAGCGGCGGGGCGAGCCGCCGCTGAACGCGCTGTGGTTCTGGGAGGGCGGGCATGCGCGGGCGTTGCCGGCGCTGCGCGCTCCCGCGCTGATCGCGGCGCGCGGTGTGCCCGATGCATGGCTGGCCGGGCTTGCTGCGCAGGTTGCGCGACCGGTGCGCAGTGGCGTGGATTTCGAGTCCGCGATGGGCGGGAAGACCGGCCACGGGTACGAAGCCGCGACCGCGTTGCTGATCCCGGCACCGGACAACGGCGGGCCTTCACGTCACTATTGGCAGATGCTCGATGAACAGTGGATCGGACCTGCGATGCAGGCCCTGCGCGCCGGCCACCTCCGCGGACTGCGCCTGCAGCTGGGACGCACCGCCTGGCAGCTGCCGCCGCGACGGCTCGCGTGGCTGTGGCCCGAACGGCGCCGCTGGTGGCAGCTTGCCGGCCAGGTGCAGCCATGAGCGCGCGCGCGCGGCGGGTCATGGCCCGTCCGGTGCCGGACGGCGCGCCACTTTCCGATGGCCTGCCGCCGCTGCTGCGGCGGATCTATGCCGCGCGCCGCGTGCGCGACGGCAACGAACTGGTGACCGAGCTTGCCGCGATGCTGCCGGTGGGAACACTGGCCAATGTCCATGAAGCCGCCGCGCTGCTGCTGCGCCACCAGCGCGGTCGCGTCCTGATCGTCGGCGACTTCGATGCCGACGGTGCCACCAGCACCGCCCTGATGATGCATGCGCTGCGTGAATGGGGATTCACCAGCGTCGACTTCCTTGTGCCCGATCGCTTCCGCTTCGGCTACGGGCTGACGCCCGGCCTGGTCGAGGAGGCACGCCAGCGTCATCCGGACCTCATCGTCACCGTGGACAACGGCGTCTGCGCCTTCGACGGCGTGGATGCCGCGCGTGCTGCCGGCATCGCGGTGCTGGTCACCGACCATCATCTGCCGTCGGGCGACCTGCCCGCCGCCGATGTGATCGTGAATCCGAACCTGCCCGGTTGCGGCTTCGGCAGCCGCGCGCTGGCCGGCGTCGGCGTGGCGTTCTATGTACTGGCCGCGCTGCAGCGGCTGATGCAGCAGCAGGGCGTGCTGCCGGCCGGCGCGCGGCCGGTGACGCAGTGGCTCGACCTGGTGGCGCTGGGCACGGTCGCCGATGTGGTGCCGCTCGACGCCAACAACCGCGTACTGGTCTCGCAGGGCCTGCGCCGCATGCGCGCGCGCCTGTGCGTGCCGGGCATCGCGGCGCTGGCCGAGGTCGCCAGGCGCGAGCTGCCGCAGCTGGTCGCGGCCGACCTTGGTTTCTCGATCGGACCGCGCCTGAATGCCGCCGGGCGACTCGACGACATGAGCATCGGCATCCGCTGCCTGCTCGCCACTGACCTGGCCAGCGCGCGCGCGCTGGCGGCGCAGCTGGATGAGCTGAACCGCGAACGCCGCCGCATCGAGGGCGACATGCAGGAGCAGGCCCTGGCGGCAGTGCGCGGCCTGTCGCTGTGGCAGGACGGTGAACGCCATGCAGGCCTGACCCTGTTCGACGCCGGGTGGCATCAGGGTGTGGTGGGACTGGTCGCCAGCCGCATCCGCGAGCGCACCGGCCGTCCGGTGGTGGCCTTCGCGCGCAGCGACGATGGCGACGCGCTGCGCGGCTCGGCGCGCTCGGTCCCCGGCGTGCACGTGCGCGATGTGATCGAGTCCGTCGCGTCGCGCAATCCGGGCCTGGTGGTGCGTTTTGGCGGACACGCGATGGCCGCGGGCCTGACGGTGCGCGAACCCGACCTGGACCGCTTCGCGCGCGCCTTCGATGCGGCGGCCGCCGACAGCCTGCGGCTGGTCGAACCGGATGAGTACGTCTGGACCGATGGCGAGCTGGCGGAGGCCGAGATCTGCCTCGCCACCGCGCAGATGCTGCGTGACGCCGGTCCCTGGGGGCAGGCGTTTCCGGAGCCGTGCTTCCACGGTGATTTCGACCTGGAATCCCCGCGTGTGGTGGGCGAGCGGCATGTGCGCTGCTGGCTGCGGCCCGCCGGATCGCGCACACGCTTCGAGGCCATCGCATTCAACCTGCTCGACCAGGAGCGCTGTGTCGAGCCGCCGGTGGGTCGCCGTCGGCTGGCCTATCGACTCGACATCAACCACTGGCAGGGCGAGCGACGCCTGCAGCTGCTGATCGAGCATGTCGAAATGCCTTAAGATTCCGCGCTTCCCCCGTTCCCCCAAGTGGATGCCAAGATGCCAGTCGAGACCGGCCTGCTGCGAAAGACCCTGCGCGACCTTGCCGAGCGCACCGCCTCGTTACGGGGGTTCCTTTGACTACGATGCCAAGAAGGAACGGCTCGAGGAGGTGATCGGCGAGCTGGAGCAGCCGGAGGTCTGGAACCAGCCCGAACGCGCGCAGGAACTCGGCCGCGAGCGCGCGCGCCTGGCGGCGGACCTCGCACAGCTCGATGCCGCCGGCGCCGGGCTTTCCAATGCGCTCGAGCTGCTCGAGATGGCCGAGGCCGAGGACGATGCGCCCTCGATCGCGGACATCGAGCGGGAGCTGCCGCAGCTCGAGTCGCGCGTGCGCGACCTGGAATTCCGCCGCATGTTCCGCGGCGAGATGGATCCGCGCAGCGCTTATCTGGACATCCAGGCCGGTGCGGGCGGCACCGAGGCGCAGGACTGGGCCAACATGCTGATGCGCATGTACCTGCGCTGGGGCGCGGACCGCGGCTTCGGGACCGAGGTGCTCGACGTGAACCCCGGCGAGGTGGCCGGCATCAAGAACTGCACCATCTCGTTCGAGGGCGACTATGCCTATGGCTGGCTGCGCACCGAGACCGGCGTGCACCGCCTGGTGCGCAAGAGCC
>CAZWDR010000016.1:0-33131 GCA_964632365.1 uncultured Steroidobacteraceae bacterium | reverse complement strand
TGCGCTGGACCTCGCCGCCGGACAGCGTGCGCGACTGCCGGTCGAGCGTCAGGTATCCAAGCCCGACCTCGCACAGGTAGCCGAGACGTGCGCGGATCTCGTCCAGCAGCAGCGTGTCGGCATCCTGCAGCGGCGGCGGCAGCTCGAGCTCATCGAAGAAGCTGCGGCAGCGTGCCACGGGCAGCTGCGCCAATGCCATCATGTTGTACGGACCGAGCCGCCACAGCAGCGAGTCCGGCTTCAGGCGCGCGCCATGGCAGGCTGGACATTCGGTGTAGCTGCGGTAGCGCGACAGCAGCACCCGCACGTGCATCTTGTAGGCCTTGCTCTCGAGCCAGTCGAAGTAGCCCTTGATGCCATACCAGTGCCTGCGGCCGCGGCCCCCATCACCCTCGATGACCCACCGTTTCTGCGTCTCGCCCAGGTCGCGCCACGGCACGTCCATCGGGATGCCCGCGCCGCGCGCGTGGCGGGTCATGTCGTCCTGGCATTCCTGGCCGGTGGCGGTCTGCCACGGCTTGACCGCGCCGCCCGCCAGCGTCTTCGCCTCATCCGGGATGACAAGGTTGTAGTCCACGCCGATGACGCGGCCGAAGCCGCGGCAGGTGTCACAGGCACCCAGCGGCGAGTTGAACGAGAAGTGGCTGGGCAGCGGATCCTGGTAGTCGATGTCGCAGTCCGCGCAGTGCAGCGTCGCGGAGTAGCGCCACAGCGCGCGCAGCGCGCCGTCGTCGTCGAGCGCGTGCACGACGAGGTGCCCGCGTCCGCCGCGCAGTGCGGCCTCGAGTGCTTCGGCGAGACGCCCGCCATCCGCGGTGCCGATGCGCAGCCGGTCCTGGATCACGGTCAGCTTCGCGTGATCGGCCGTGCCGGCCTCCTCGAGGATGCGCACATAGCCCTGCGATTCGAGCAGCGCGCGCAGATCCTTCTCGGGAAGATTCTCCGGCCGCTTCACCTCGAAGCCAATCAGCACGCGCGGATCGGCGAGCGCCGCGGCGCGCTGCTGCAATGACGCGCGGATCGACGCCGGCGTGTCCCGCCGCACTTCCTTGCCGCAGCCGCGGCAGTACAGCCGCGCGCCGCGCGCGAACAGCAGCTTCAGGTGATCGTTGATCTCCGTCATCGTGCCGACCGTCGACCGCGAGGTGCGCACCGGGTTGGTCTGGTCGATCGCGATCGCGGGAGGGATGCCCTCGATGCGATCAACCTGCGGGCGGTCCATGCGATCGAGGAACTGGCGCGCGTAGGGACTGAAGGTCTCGACGTAACGGCGCTGGCCTTCGGCATAGAGCGTGTCGAAGGCCAGCGAGGACTTGCCGGACCCCGAGACGCCGGTGATCACAGTCAGCTCGCCCAGCGGCAGGTCGAGGTCGAGGTTCTTCAGGTTGTTCTGGCGGGCGCCGTGGATGCGGATCGCGGCGCGGGAAGGGCGGGAGTCGGACATGCCGTCATTCTAACCCCGGCTGTATATGCATACAGCGAAGTGTCCGGGTGCGGGCGATCCTGGCGTCGCGGCGGCACAAATGACGGGCCAACAGGGCCCGAACGGGTATAAATGCAGCCAACGACAACAACACCCGCCCGGCCAGGGAAGCGGCCGGGACGCGCTGCCGCGCCAGCGAGGCGACATGACCGGATCGACAGACTGCAGGAAGGCGTGCGCGCGGGCGGCTGCGTTCGGCATCGTGCTGCCCGCGCTGGCGCTGGCCGCGACCCCGCCCATCCCGCAGCTGCCGCCACTGCCGGATGCGGCGCCCGCAGAACTGGAGGAGCTCACCGAAGTCATCGTCAGTGGCGAGAAGCCCACGCGCAAGGTCGCGGACCTGATTCCCTGGATCCGGCGCCTGCTCGGGGAATACGACATCGAAGGGCATGTGCATCTCGGCGGGAAGAACGATCCGGAGGACCAGCGGCTCGTGCGGGGCACCGGGCTTTGCGTCGGCTTCGGCCTCGCGCCGGGCGTGCAATGCGAGATCCACGTGAACTGGCGCATTCCCGCGGGCGCGAGCGGGCCCGGCACGCTGGCCGGCGCCTCCTATCTGACGCCGGCGATGATCCTGTATGGCGTCGAGCCAGATGAGCGCGGCATCCGCTATCTGCAGGTGGACAACCGTGGCCTCGCCGAAGGCGCCACGGGGGCCGTCGTCGGCAGCACGGCGTCTTTCACCACGGCCTGCGTGGATGTCCCGCAGGGCTGCCAGCGCGTCACGCGCATCACCGCGCTGCCGGACAGCCAGCATGTGCAGATGCAGGTGGACACCCTGGTCGATGGCCAGCTTGCGCTGCGCTACCGGTTCCAGCTCACGCGCGTCGCCGAGGTGCAGGCGCCGGCTGCGACTGCGCCGGAGTCCGGGCGATGAGGGCACTGCTCGCGACGGTGGCGGTGCTGGCGCTGACGGTGCAGGCCGCGGACGCGGCCGGCCGGAATCCGCGCGATCCGCCACCGGCCACGCCGGTGGTCACGCCTGAGCCGGTGACCTCCCCGGGATTGATCGCGATGTGGCTGCGCCGGCTCGCCGGCCAGTACCGCATCGAAGGCTCCGTCTTCATGCTGTCGCGCACGTTCGAATTCCGCGCCCCGGATGGCGAGATGCGCGAGGTGGAATTCCAGCCGCGGCTGGAATCCGCCCGTGGGTCCGGCGACTGCATGGCCGTGGGCACCGGTGCGGGCATGCACTGCATCTTCGACATTGCCTGGCAGGATCAGCACGAGATCATCATGGACCCCGAGCAGGGGCCAGTGGGCATGTTCAACCTGCCCGGCGGCGTCGCCTATCTGAATCCGTCGATGCTGCTGGCGGGACTGGACCCGGGCAGCAAGGGCATCACCTTTCTCGTGGTCGACAACAAGGGCCTGCCTGAAGGCGGGTCCGGATCGATCGCCGGCGATCGTGCGACGCTGCGCGCGCCCTGTGTGAACGCGCCCAACCTGTTCCAGTCGATGAATCCCGCGGCAAAGTTCAATGACCGTCTGCCGCAGACCTGCGAGCGCATCACCCACATCGATGCGGCTGCGGATGCAGCCGTGGTGCAACTGAGCATCAGCATCGAACTCAACGAGGAGCTGGTCACGCTCACCCGCCTGACGTTGCGTCGCACGCAGCCGGGTGACGCGCCAGCCGATGCGCGAAGAAGGCGCCGCTGAAACCGGCGGGCCGCATCACCACCCGCACTGCCTTCCGGCATTGCGCTGTTCCAGCCAGCCCATCAGCGGCTGGAAATAATCGATGATCGCGCTGGCATCCATCTCGCGCGTGCCCGTGAGCTTCTCGAGTGTCTCCTGCCACGGCTGGCTCGTGCCCTGCTCCAGCATCGCCTGGAAGCGCGCGCCGGCCTCCGTGCTGCCCGCCACCGAGCACTCGTGCAGCGGGCCTTCGAAGCCGGCCGCCTCGCACAGCGCCTTGTGGAACTGGAACTGCAGGATGAACGCGAGGAAATAGCGGGTGTATGGCGTGTTGCCGGGGATGTGGTACTTCGCGCCCGGGTCGAAATCCTGCTCGCTGCGCGCATCGGGCGGCGCCACACCCTGGTACTGCCGCCGCAGGTCCCACCACGCCTGGTTGTAATTCTCCGGCGCGATCTCGCCCGAGAACACCTTCCATCTCCACTGGTCCACCAGCAGCCCGAACGGCAGGAAGGCGATCTTGTCCGCCGCCATCTTCATCTGCTCGTTGATCGTGGCCTCGCGCGAGGGTCGCACGCGGCTGCCCAGGCCAACCTGTGCCAGATAATCCGGCGTCACCGACAGCAGCACGGTGTCGCCGATCGCCTCGTGGAAGCCATCGTGCGCGCCACCCTGGAAGAAGTAAGGCTGGTCCTTGTAGGCGAGGTCATAGAACAGGTGGCCGAGCTCGTGATAGACCGTGTTGAGCTCTTCCTCGGTGGGCAGGATGCACTGCTTGATGCGCACGTCCTCGCCACCATCCATGTGCCACGCGCTGGCATGGCAGACCACCTCGCGGTCGCGCGGACGCGTCAGCATCGAACGCTCCCAGAAGCTGTCGGGCAGCGGGCGCATGCCCAGCGAGGTGTAGAACGACTCGGCCAGCCGCGTCATCTTCACCGCGTCATGGTCCTGGCGCGCCAGCTCGCGATCCAGCGTCGGACGCGAGATGGCGGGGTAGGGCTTCAGGATGTCCTCATAGATGTTGTTCCACTGCTGTGCCCAGATGTTGCCGAACAGGTGCGCGGGCACCGGCTCGCCGGCTGGCACCTTCGACGCGCCGTACTCCGCCGCCAGCTGGTCGCGGGCATAGCAGTGCAGGCCGTCATAGAGTGGCTTCACCTGCCCCCACAGCCGCTCCACCTGCTGCACGAAATCATCCGCGGGCATGTCATAGCCGGAGCGCCACATCGTGCCGAGGTCGGCAAAGCCCATCTCCTGCGCGCCTTCGTTGGCCAGCTCGACGAACCGCACGTAGTCGGCGCGCATCGGCCGGCTGATCGTGTGCCAGCCGTTCCACGCCGCGAGCAGTTCGGGCTCGCTGCGGCTCTCGGCCATGGTCTTCGTCACGGCATCGATGTTGTGGCAGACCTCCTGGCCTTCGTTCGATTCGCAGTACTTGCCTTCTCCATAAGTGGCCTCGAGCTTCGCGGACAGTGCCGCAAGCTCCGCGCGCTTCTGCGGATCGTCCGGGGCGGGCGCCGACACACTGAGGCGCAGCAGCCGCAATGTGCGCGCCGTGGCCGGGTCCATCTCGATGCCATCGAAGCGTCGCGATTCCTTCACGGCCGTGCTCAGCCGCGCCAGATAGCGTTCGTTCGCGCGCGCGTTGAGCAGCTGCGTGTCCGGCGTGATGTAGGTCGCCTGCACCCATCCGGCCGCCGCCAGTTCATCGGCCAGCGCGCGAAACTCGGTGGAGATCTGCGCCGCGAAGGCGCGCGCCTCCTCGCCGGTGGGCTTCGGCTCGCCGGCGCAGCCGGCGACGGTGAGGCCCAGCAGCAGGGTCAGGGTGTGCAGCCGTGGTGCGACAGGGCGGTTCATGGGCGCGTGGCCTCCTTCGGGACGACTTGGCGGAAAGCGGTGCATCAGCCGGTAGAATCTACCGCGACTTCCGGTGGCGTGCCGGCAACGGCCGATGGCGCCCGGGAAGCCCAGATGAACAATGCGTAAACCCGCGGACGGAGACTGCCGGTAGGATAAGGCCGCATGCGCCTGCTGCTCATCGAGGACGACGCCGAGGCCGCGCAATACCTGGCGCGGGGACTGGGCGAGAGTGGATATGAGGTCGAGGTGGCCGCCGACGGCCGCATCGGTCGCGAGCGCGCGCTCGAAGGCGGGCACGACCTGATCATTGCCGACCGCAACCTGCCGCACATCGACGGCCTCACCATCGTGCAGATGCTGCGCGCCACCGGCAAGGCCACGCCGGTGCTGATCCTCTCCGCGCTGGGTTCGGTCGATGACCGCATCGAAGGCCTGCGGGCCGGTGGCGACGATTACCTGATCAAGCCGTTCGCGTTCGACGAACTGCTGGCCCGCATCGAGGCGCTGCTGCGCCGGGGCCAGGGCGCCGCCGTGCTGACGCGCCTGAAGGTGGGCGATCTGGAGCTCGACCTGCTGTCGCGCTCGGTCACGCGCGAGGGCCGCCGCATCGACCTCACCACCAAGGAGTTCCAGCTGCTGGAATACCTGATGCGCCGCCAGGGCCAGGTGGTCACGCGCAGCATGCTGCTCGAAGGGGTCTGGGACCTGCACTTCGACCCGCAGACCAACATCATCGATGTGCACATGAGCCGGCTGCGCGCCGCGGTCGACCGCGACTTCACCCGCCAGCTCATCCACACGGTACGCGGCGCCGGCTACGTGCTGCGCGAATGAATCCGCGCTCGTGGCTGCGCTCCTCCGCGGCGCGGCTCACGCTGACCTACAGTGTCGTGGTGCTGCTGCTGGTGGTGGCACTGCAGGGCACGGTGTGGCTGCTCACGCGCAACGCCCTCGAGAACGAGGTGCGCCGGGTGATGACGGCCGAGCTCGACAAGCTCGCGCAGGCCTACGCGCGCGACTTCGGCGAGCTGGTCTATGCGCTGCGCTCGCGCTCCGACAGCTGGGGGCGCACCGGCGCGGTGTACCTGCTGGTCGATCCCCAGATGAATCCGATGGCCGGCAACCTCTCCTCGTGGCCGCGCGATGTCGAGCCGGTGCACGATTCCGAGGTGAGCTTCCGCATCGCCGCCGCTGGCGAGCTCGCCACCCATCCGGTGCGCGCGCACGTGGTGATGCTGTCGGATGGCTACTGGCTGCTGATCGGCACAGACACCAGCGAGATGGAGCGTGCCTTGCGCCGCTTCGGCTGGGCCAGCATCTGGGGCGTGGCGGCGATCACGCTGTTCATCGTGCTGCTGGGACGATGGTTCGCCGCCCAGACCACGCGGCGCGTGCGCGAGTTCTCCGGCACCTGCGATGCCATCGTGCACAGCGACCTGTCGAGGCGCCTCGAGGTGCGCAGCTCCGGGGACGAGTTCGACCAGCTCGGCCGCACCGTCAACGACATGCTGGAGCGGCTGGAGCAGCAGGCGGTGCTGCTGCGGACCACCTACGGCAGCATCGCGCACGACCTGCGCACGCCGCTGTATCGCCTGCGCGTGCGGCTGGATGAGGCGCTGCGCAAGGCCGACCTGCCGGCCGAAAGCCAGGAGATCGTCGGCCCGGCGCTCATCGAGCTCGACCGCGTGCAGCGCACGCTGGGCACCTTGCTGGAGATCGCGCGCGCCGAGAGCGGCAGTCCGCTGTCCGATGGCGAGCGGGTCGACCTGGCGCAGCTGGTGCGCGAGATGCACGAGCTGTATCAGCCCGCGATGCAGGAAGCCGGCCTCACGCTGCGCCTGGACTGCGATGCCGAGGTGCACCTGACCGGCCGGCGCCAACTGCTCGCGCAGCTGATCGCCAACCTGCTCGAGAACGCGCTGAAGCACGCCGCGTCGGGCACGGTCGTGGTGCTGGCATTGCGCGGCACCCCGCAGACGGTGTCACTGGTGGTCAGTGACAACGGACCGGGCATGCAGCCCGGGTCGCCGTCGGGCACGGGCCTGGGCCTGAACCTGGTGAAGGCCATCGCGCGACTCCATCGCGGCGAGGTGCTGCTGCGCGACAACACGCCGGGGCTGGTCGTGGAATGCCGCTTCGAGCGCAAGGCGCCGGCCGCGGTGGAAAGCGTGAAGGCCTAGAGTTCGGCCATGCCGAAGGTGTCGCAGGACTCGGCCCTGCCACTCTGGAAGCCGCGCGTGAACCAGCGCTGCCGCTGCTCCGCCGTGCCATGCGTGAAGCTTTCGGGCACCACCTCACCCTGCGTCTTGCGCTGGATCGTGTCATCACCGACAGCCGCTGCGGCGGTGAGGGCGTCACGCACATCCTGTTCGGTGAGCCGCTCGCGCGCATAGTGCGCCCAGACGCCCGCGTAGCAGTCGGCCTGCAGTTCCATGCGCACCTGCAGGGCATTCTGGCCCTGCTGCGAGGCGCGCCCCTGCTCGGCGCGCACCTGGCCTGACACGCCGGTGACGGTCTGCACGTGATGCCCCACCTCGTGCGCGATCACATAGGCCTTGGCGAAGCTGTCATCGCGGGCGGCGTCTTCTGGTCCGCCAAACTGCGCAGCCAGCTGCTGGAAGAAGTGCAGGTCGATGTAGACGCCCTGGTCGGCGGGGCAGTAGAAGGGACCCAGGGCGGAGGTGGCCGTGCCGCAGCCGGTGCGCTCGGGATTGTCGAACAGCACCAGCGTCGCAGGCGGATAGGCGGAACCGGACTCGCTGAACAGCGCCGTCCAGACGTCTTCGGTGGAACCCAGGATCGCGGCGGCGAAAGCGCCCGCGTCATCGGAAGGGGGCGCGGTATCGGCCGGTGACTGGGCCACGCTGCCACCAGCACCGCCCCCGAGCAGCCCCATCACCAGGCGCGGATCGACGCCGAAGAAATACGCGGCAACCAGCAGCACCAGACCGCCGAGGCCGAGTTTCGCACCGCTGCCGCCGCGACCACGCAGGTCGCGCACGTTCTGGCTTCGCCGCAGATCGCGCCAACGCATGGTGCTGCTCCTGGTCCACCCCTGAAGGCAGATTATCATTCGCCGCACATGTCCGAGTCTGCGCGTCTTCCTGTCGAAGAAGTCCTACCTGAGTTGCGGGCGCGCCTCGCGGCGGGCAGCAATGCGGTGCTGGTGGCGCCGCCCGGGGCCGGCAAGAGCACCGTGGTGCCGCTGGCCCTGCTCGATGAGGCCTGGACGCGCGGCCAGCGCATCCTGCTGCTGGAACCGCGCCGACTTGCCGCGCGGGCGGTGGCCACGCGCATGGCCGCGACCTTGCGCGAGCGGCCCGGCGAGACCGTGGGATGGCGCATGCGCCTCGACACGCGCGTCGGTCCGCACACCCGGCTCGAAGTGGTGACCGAGGGCATCCTGACGCGCATGCTGCAAAAGGATCCGGCGCTCGACGGCGTCGCAGCGGTGATCTTCGACGAGTTCCACGAACGCAGCCTGCATGCCGACCTCGGACTTGCGCTGTGCCGCGAGGCGCAGGACTCTCTGGGCTTGCCGCTGCGCCTGCTGGTGATGTCGGCCACCATCGACGGCGCCGCAGTTGCGGCGCGTCTCGGCGACGCGCCGGTGATCGCGGCGCGTGGCCGCGCGTTTCCCGTCGATGTGCACTATCTCGGCCGCGGGCTTCCGCTCCTGCCCGACCAGCGCACGCTCTCGCCGCGCGACATCGACCGCATCGCCGCGCAGGTGCGCCAGGTCCTCGACGCCACCACCGGTGACGCGCTGGTGTTCCTGCCCGGCACCTCGGAGATCCATCGGCTGCGCGCGCAGCTGGAGCCGGGATCGACCGGCGGCATCGTGGTGCACGCGCTGTATGGCGACCTTCGCATCGAGGCGCAGCAACAGGTGCTGGAGCCCGATGCGCGCGGCCTGCGCAAGGTGATCCTCGCCACGAACCTCGCCGAGACCAGCCTCACGATCGAGGGCGTGCGCGTGGTCATCGACACCGGGCTGGCGCGCCGCTCGCTGTTCGACCCCGGCACGGGCATGGAGCGCCTGGTGACCGTGCGCGTGTCGCAGGCCTCGGCGGTGCAGCGTGCCGGCCGTGCGGGCCGCACGGCGCCAGGCAGCGCGTGGCGGTTGTGGGGCGAGGGCGCGCAGGCCACGCTGGCGCCGCAGACGCCGCCGGAGATCTTCAGTTCCGATCTGGCGCCGCTGGCGCTGGAACTGGCGAAGTGGGGTGCACGCGACGTGACGCAGATGCCGTGGATGGACCCGCCGCCGCCGCCCGCGCTGGCGCAGGCGCGCGACCTGCTGCGCCGGCTCGAGGCCATCGACGCGGAGCATGCGATCACCGCCACCGGTTCGGCCATGCTCGAAACCGGCCTGCATCCCCGGCTCGCCCACATGCTGGTCCGCGCGCGCGGCACGCCGCTGGCGCCACTTGCCGCGAACCTTGCCGCGCTGCTGTCCGAACGGGACCTGCTGCGCACCGCGCGCGACGCGGATGTGCGCACGCGGCTGGAACTGCTGCGCGGCGAGGTGCCGGGGGCCGATCGCGCGGCACTGGCGCGCGTGCGGGATCTCGCGCGGCGCCTGTCACCGGGGCGCGCGGATGCTGCGCTCGATGCCGAGGCGGGCACGGTGCTCGCGTGGGCCTATCCGGATCGTGTCGCGCAGCTTCGCGCCGGCTCGGGCGGCGCGGCCGGGCAGCGCTACCTGCTGGCCAACGGACGCGGCGCATTGCTGGAAGGCGCCTCGACGCTGGCCGGTTCACCCTTTCTGGTTGCACTCGATCTGGATGATGCCGAAGGCGCCGAAGCGCAGATCCGCCTTGCGGCGCCGCTGAGCCTCGCGCAGCTCGATTCGTCGCTGGGACATCAGATCACGCAGGGCATCGAGACCGATACTGACCCGCGTACCGGTGCGCCGCGCGCGCGCCACGTGCGACGTCTGGATGCGCTGGTGCTCGAGGAGCGCCGCGCCGAACTGGATGCGGCGACCCGCTCGGCCGCATTGCTGGAGCAGGTGCGCCGCGGCGGACTCGACAGCCTGAAGTGGGGCGAGGCGGGCCATGAACTGCGCGCGCGTCTCGCGTTCGCCCACGCGCATCGCGGCGAAGCGCTCGACCTGCCAGCCTGCGACGACGCAACGCTGCTGCAGGAGTTGCCGGACTGGCTCGGGCCGTATCTGGCCGATGTGACCCGGCTGGACCAGATCAGCCCGTCACGCCTGGTCGACGCGCTGCTGTCCCGCTTCACGTATGCGCAGCGACGCGCTTTCGACGGCTTCGCACCCACGCATGTCACCGTGCCCACCGGCTCGCGCATCGCAGTGGACTACGAGGACGACAACGCCCCCTGCATCGAGGTGCGCATGCAGGAGGTGTTCGGCCTCGCCGATACCCCGCGCATTGCCGGGGGCGCCGTGCCGTTGACGCTGAAGCTGCTGTCGCCGGCCCGCCGGCCGATGCAGATCACGCGCGATCTGGCGGGGTTCTGGCGTGGCAGTTACGCCGAGGTGCGCAAGGACATGCGCGGGCGCTATCCCAGGCATTACTGGCCGGAGAATCCGCTGGAGGCGGAGCCGGTGCGGGGGGTGAAGCCGCGCAAGTAGGGGCGCCGGGTGCATAGCGCAGTTCGGCTTGCCGTGCGCGCAATCCGCTACACTCGCCCGATGCTGTACGTCAAAGCCACCCACATCCTCTTCGTCATCTCCTGGATGGCGGGCATCTTCTACCTGCCGCGCATCCTGGTGCACTTCGTCGAAGGGCAGGCTGCGGGCGAGGACGTGCGGCGCCTGAAGGTGATGGGCAAGAAGCTCTATCACTTCGCCAGCGCAATGGGCGTGCTCGCGATCGCATCGGGCCTGTGGCTGTGGCTGGGCTACGGATTCGCCGGCGGCTGGATCCACGCCAAGGTCATGCTCGTGCTGCTGATGGTCGGTTACCACATCTCGATGCGCGTCTACACGAAGCGCATGACCGGCGGCGGCGCGCTGCCCGCGTCGACCACGCTGCGCTGGTACAACGAAGTGCCGCTGGTGCTGCTGATCGCCATCCTGTGGCTGGTGGTGGTGAAGCCGTTCTGAACGGCAAGGAGTTCATCACCGCCGACTCGCTGCTGCGCGATTCGATGGCGCTGGGAATGCAGATCCTGCGCAGCGGCTTCCGGCCCACCTTTCTGGTGGGCATCTGGCGCGGCGGCGCACCGATCGGCATCGCCGTGCAGGAGGTGCTCGAATTCCACGACGTCCACTGCGACCACCTTGCCATCCGCACGTCCTCCTATACGGGCATCGGGCAGCAGGCGGACGAGGTGCGCGTGCATGGCATCGACTACCTGGTCTCGTGCCTGACAGCCGAGGACCGCTTGCTGCTGATCGATGACATCTTCGATTCCGGCCGCAGCATGCAGGCGGTGATCGCGGAGCTGTCGCGTCGCTGCAAGCGCAACCTGCCGGAGGACCTGCGCATCGCGACGGTCTATTTCAAGCCGGCGCGCAATCGCACGCCGCTGCAGCCGCACTTCTACGTGCGCGCGACCGACGACTGGCTGGTGTTCCCGCACGAGCTGAAGGGCCTGTCGCGCGAGGAGATCCTTGCCAACAAGCCGGTGGACGAGGACTTCTTCACGCGCTGAGGCGTGGACGAACGGCTTCTACGCGCTCGCGCGCGGCGCAGCGCGCCGACGCCACACCGCCACGCAGGCCAGTGCCGTCAGCGCGGCCACCCAGAGGCCCAGCAGGCCATCAAAGGACCCGACGAGGAAGGCCAGCGGTGCGTCCGGATCCGGCGCCGACACGCGGCGGAACACCGCGATGACCGCGACGAAACCCGCGTGCAGGCCGATGCAGCCGGCCAGATCCCCCCACCGGTGGCGCACCAATGCCAGCAGCAGCCCGACCAGCCACAGCGCCAGGAAGGCATCGAGCAGGCGCCATGGCTCGGCGAACGCGGTGAAGAAGCCGGCCATCGCGACGAAGCCGCTGAGCGCATCCACCTCGGCATCGGGCACGCTGTGCGCGCGTCCGAGGAAATGCACCGCCGCGTAGTACAGCGGCACGACGAACAGCGCCATGCGCCAGGCCTGCGCGCGCTGCAATGCGCCCTGCATCGCGCCGCGGAAGAAGGTCTCCTCGATCAGTGCGACGAGGATGCCGCTGCCCAGGCCCTTGAGCCCCAGCAGCATCCAGCCGGGCGCGGAGACGGGGACGCGGGCATTCCAGTCGCGCACGTCGAGCAGCATCAGCGGCACCACTGCGACCACCATCACGCCGATGCCGATCAGCAGCGCCAGCGCCGCGCGCCGCACGAAGGCCTGCCATGGGCCGATGAATCCCAGCGTGCGCCGGTCCGCGAGCCCATGTCGCACCACCAGCCACGCCATGATCCCGATCACGCCGAGCATCGTCAGGCGCGAGAACACCCGGTGCAGCGGGAAAGATCCCAAGGGTGCGATCGCGGCGTGCACCCAGGGCGCGGCCACTGCCGCCAGCAGCATGCCGGCCGGCAGCGCGAGCAGGAATGAGGCAAGGATGCGCGCCGGGCTGTTCATGCGGGGCGCGGGACGGGTCAGGCCACCGCCGCGTCGCGCAGGCGCCGGTCGAGCGTCATGCCGATGCGGGTCAGGAACGCGCGACCCAGCGGGGTCACTTTCACCTGCTGCCGGCCCAGCTCGACGAGGCCTTCACGCGCGAATACTTCCAGCTCGCTGCGCACGCCCGGCCACCACGGATAGTCCTGCAATGACGCCGACAGTGGCGTGGCGCGGTTGCCCAGCAGATCCGACAGCAGGCTGCGGACGGCCATGTCCTCCGCGTCGAGCGCATGCCCGCGCTGCAGCGGCAGCTCGCCAGCGGCCACACGCGCTTCGTAGCGCTGCAGGTTCTTCTCGTTCTGCGCATAGCAGGTGGGGGTGTCGCCGATGGCCGAGACCCCCAGGCCGATCAGCGCATCCGCCGGCGCGGCGGAAAATCCCATGAAGCTGCGCGACAGCCGGCCTGTCGCCAGCGCGCTGGCCAGCGCATCCGATGGCAACGCGTACTGGTCGAACCCCACCTCCACATAGCCGGCCGCATCGAGCTTGCGGCGACCGAGCAGGTAGAGCGCATGGCGCAGCGCGGCGTCGGGCAGGTCCGCCTCGGTGTATTGCCGCTGGCTGGGCTTGATCCACGGCACATGCACATAGGGCAGGAAATTCACGCGGTCCGGGCGGAGGCGCAGCAGCGTGTCGAAGCTGGTGTCCAGCCCCTCGACGGTCTGCAGGGGCAGGCCGCAGATGAAGTCCACGCCGACGCTGGTGAATCCCAGCTCGCGCGCGTCATCCATCGTGCGCCGCACCTCGTCCTCGCCCTGCACGCGATTGACGATCTCGAGCACGCGCAGGTCGAAGTCCTGCACGCCGACCACGATGCGGCGAAACCCATGCCGCGACAGCACCGCCAGCTTCGCGCGCGTGGTGTTGCGTGGATCGGCCTCGACCGTGAAGTCGGCATCCGGCGCCAGCGTGACATCGGTCAGCAGGTGGTCGAGCAGGCGATCCAGCTCGGCCTCCGGCAGCCAGGTCGGGGTGCCGCCACCCAGGTGCAGCCCGGCCAGTGTGAGGTGGCGATGCGCGAGGCGCTCACGATACATGGCGTTTTCGCGGATCAATGCGTCCACGTAGGGCGCGGCCAGCGCAAGGCTGCGCGCGACCCGCATGTTGCAGCCGCAGTACGTGCACAGGGACTGGCAGAACGGCACGTGCACATAGAGGCCGGCACGCGCGCCATCGCGCTGCAGTGCGCGGTCGATCGCGGCGAGCCAGGCCTGCGCCGTGGGCGGTGTGCCCCAGAACGGCGCCGACGGATAGCTGGTGTAGCGCGGGCCGAGCACGCCGTAGCGTTCGAGCAGCTCGCGCGACGGCTGGATCACCCGAAGATTTCCCGCTGCAGCGTCACGAAGCGCCGCACGTTCTGCTCGGGCGTGCGCTGGAGCACGCCGTGGCCCAGGCCGCAGATCCAGCCCGTGCGGGCCGCTTCGGGCAGCGCGCGCAGTCGCTCGAAGTACTCCCGCAGGCGGCGCTCGAGCTCGACCAGCGGCAGGTGCAGCCATTCCGGATCCACATTGCCCTGGATGGCCCAGCGATCGCCGTACCGCTGCAGCACTTCGGCCATGTCATGCCGCCAGTCCACACCCAGGCACTGGAACGGCAGCCCCTGCAGCAGATCCCAGTATGCGGGGCCGGTGCCGCGCGAGTAGTAGATGACCGGCGTGTGCGGGTCGAGTCGGCGGAAGCGCGCCAGCAGGTCGGCGAGCACCGGCACCACGCGTTCGCCATACAGTGCCGCATCGATCTCGCCTGCGGCCGTGTCGAACACAGCCACGCACTCGGCGCCGGCGCGCGACTGCAGCGCCATGTTCGCCGCGAGCAGGTCGAGCAGCTTCGCGTTGAAGGCCTCATAGATGCCGTTGTGCAGCCCCGGCACCGCATCCTGCGCCTTCTCGTGCGAACCGGCCGCGGCATACACATACAGCGTGAACGGACCGCCGACGAAGCCGATCAGCCCCTTGTCACCACGCAGGCGCGCGCGCGTCAGGCGCACCGCATCGGCCTGGAACTGCATGAACTGCGCGCGTTCCGCACCGCCCTGCAGGCGCGCCACATCTTCGGGCGTGCGCAGGTGGAAGGCGAGTTTGGGCCCCGGGGCATAGGTCAGTCCCATCCCCATCGCTTCGAGCGGGAACAGCAGGTCCGAGAACAGGATGGCCGCATCGAAGTTGAAGTCGTGGATGGGTCCCATCGCCGTCTCGGCGGCAAGCTGCGGGTTCTTGCACAGCGCGATGAAGTCGTTGTGCCGCTTCAGCGACTGGTAGTGCGAGTGGTAGCGGCCCGCCTGGCGCATCATCCACACCGGCGGGCGGCCGGTGTTGCGGCGGTGGAGGGCGGCGTTCAGCAGCGTTTCGGTCATGTGGCGGTTCCAAGTTGATAGCCCACCCCGCGGATGCTGAGGATGGTTTCCGGCCGGGCCGGGTTGCGTTCCACGAGCCTGCGCAGGCGCAGGATGAAGTTGTCGACGGTGCGCTCGGTGGGGAATTCATCCGGCGCCCACGCACGGGTCAGGATCTCGTCGCGCGTCACCGCGCGGCCTTCGCGTTCGAGCAGCAGTTTCAGCACCGCGCATTCCTTGTGCGTCAGGCGGTGCACGGTGCCCTCGCTTTCCGCGGTGAAGCGGTCGAAGTCCACGGTGGCGATGCCGATGCGCACCGGCCCGTGCAGGTCCGCGGCGCGCGTCGCGATGTCGCCGGCGCGCTTCAGCATGTTGTGGATGCGCAGCACCAGCTCGCGGAAATCGAAGGGCTTGGTCATGTAGTCATCGGCCCCCAGCTCCAGCCCGTGGATGCGGTCCTCCGGCGTGCCATGGGCGGTCAGGAACAGCATCGTGGTCGCCGGGCTGATCTCGCGGATGTGCAGGGCCACCTCGAAACCATTGCCATCGGGCAGACCCACATCGAGCACCGCGGCCTTGAACCGCTGCGCCTGCAGCGCCGCGCGCGCCGCGCGCACGCTGGCTGCGTGCACCACCTCGAATCCTTCGGTGGTGAGTCGCGTGGACAGCGTGCCGGCCACGTTGGCGTCGTCCTCCACCAGCAGCAGCGGAATGCCCCCCATGCGCGACGCCTGCTCCATCAGCTGGCGGTCGGGAAGACCAGCGTCACCGCGAAGCCACCGCCCTCCGCATTGGCGAAGCTGACGTGGCCGCCCATGCGCTCCATCAGCACGCGCACCAGGTACAGGCCCACGCCAGTGCCCCGCGAGGCATCGCCGCGCTGGAACATCCGGCCCAGGCGCGAGGGATCGCCGTCATGACCGCTGCCGTGGTCGCGCACGCACAGCTGCACGCCCTGCTGCGCACGCGAGGCCTGCACATCGACGCGGATGGGCTCGCGATCGCCATGCCGCTGCGCGTTCTCGAGCAGGTTGCGCAGGATCAGCTGCAACGCGGCGGTGTCACCACGCACCGGTGGCAGGTCCGCATCGATGCGGATGTCGAGCAGCACCTGTCCGCCACTGCCGGCCTCGATGCCGCGCAGCACGCGCTCCAGCCACTGGTCGAGGCGGATCGCCTGGTCGGCGAGCTGCCCGCCACCTTCGATGCGCGCCAGTTCAAGCGTCTTGTCGATCTGTGATTCCAGCCGGTGCGTGTCGACCAGCAGCCGTTCGATCAGCTCCTGCGTGGGCTCGCCCGCCGCGATCGCCTCGGTCTGCAGGCGCACGCTGGTCAGCGGCGTGCGCAGCTCATGTGTCAGCGCGGCGAAGAACGCCTGCGTGCCGCGCGCGCGCTGCATGTCGCGGCGGTAGTACCAGAACAGCATGCCGGACACCGTCATCAGCAGCACCAGGAAGGTGCCCGATTCCCAGAACAGCATGCGTTCCATGGCTTCGACTTCGATGTAGGCCTCGGCGCGCGGCACACCGATCTCCTCGCGCAGCTCGGCGATGCGTCTGGCCTGATCGAGCATGATGGTGGCCCACCATCCGCCCAGCACGAGAATCACCGCCAGCCACAGGCCGGCGAGGATGGCGACGCGGCGCGACTGCCGGGCCGGCCGGACGCTCAGCGCTCCCTTGCTGTCCATCTGCGCCACTCCTCGGCCGAGGGAAAGGCCCGGAAGTTTCGCACGCCGGCGCGGCGGATGTGCGCGGCCGTCTTGCCCATGCCGCTGGCATGGTGGGCATCGGGTGCGGCCAGTCCGCGGCCGCGCTCGAACTGCGCGGTGCTGCTCCAGTAAATGTGCGTGGCCGTGCCGATCACCGCCGCATCCAGCGGTTCATCGGCCGCGACGCGATAGGTCGCGATGACATTCGCGCCGGCCCAGCTTCCCGACTGCCACGGTTCGACCGCATCGGCGTGGGTGAGCACATCCCACTCGCCCGGCGCCGGCAGGCGCAGCAGCGGCTCGCCCAGCAACGCCAGCAGCTGCTCGGCGCCCAGGCCCTCGCCGCAGCCCTGCACCCACACGCCCTGCGCGGCCAGCGTGAACCAGCCGCGCACGCCGGAAGTCCACACGTTGCGGCCGGCAAGTGGCACCGCGCCGCCCTCGGGCAGCGCGCGCGGATGCGCGAGGAACACGGCCCGGCTGCGCAGCTTCGCCGCAAGATCCGTGCTGCTGATCAGCGGCGTGCCGGCGGCCCGCACGGTGTTGCCATCCCACGCCCGCACGTCGCCCTGCGGAGCCAGCAGGGGCTCTTCCGGCATGAAGCGGCGCGCCGCAATGTCTGCGCCTGCGGAGTTGCGTCCGGCGATCTGCAGCAGCGCGCCCATGCCGGGCAACCACTGCAAGGCTGCGCCGAAGCGCTGATGGCAGCCGCCGCCATGCTCGCCAAGCAGTTCGCGCTCCATCTGCACCGCGCGACGCGTGGGCGCGTCATCCAGCGCGGTGAGCAGCGCACGCGTGTCCGCATCGTCCGCGCGACATTCGATCGCCAGCGCGCCCTGCCCGGGTGCCCCGGGCACATCGGTCAGCGGCAACACCATCAGGTTCAAGCCCTGCAGGAGTTCCGTCAGCAGTTTCTGTCCCTGGCGCTCGGTGCTGGTGTCGCGGTAGAGCCGCGAAAGGCCGGCCAGCGCCAGCACCACACCATCCAGATGCCGCTCGCTGCCGCGCGGCTCATGCAGGCGTCGCAGCCGGCTGTCCACGTTGCCGCGCAGGTTCACAAGCTCCAGCCTGTCTGCGGAAGCATGCGGCAGCGCGCGCGACAGGAACGCCGGCAGCAGTTCGGCGCGACGCGGCGAGGAGGTGCCGATGCGGAGCGATTCCCCCGCGGCCAGGCGCTGCGGTACATCCGGCGCGAACAGCGCGATGTCGCGCGGGTTCGCGCGCACCGGCACCGCCGCCAGCACGAACTGCGACGGACGCTCGAGGCTGAGGTCCTTCAGCGAGTGCACGGTGAAATCGACGCGGCCTTCGGTCAGCGCGTTGTCGATCTCGGCGGTGAAGAACTCCTTGCCTTCCATCTGCGACAGCGGCTTGTCGAGCACGCGGTCACCGCGCGTCTCGATGCCGACCAGCTCCACCTCGAGGCCGGGATGCGCGGCGCGCAGCGCGGCGGCGACCTGGCTGCTCTGGATCCAGGCCAGCGCGGAACGGCGGGTGCCCAGCCGCAGGGTCTTGGCTTCATTCATTGGACTGATTCTAGTAGGTGACGGGCTGGAACACGGCGAGGTCTTCCCAGCCGTGATTGGAGCTGCCGGCACGCGAGCCGTCGGCATCATCCAGGCGCGCAAGCTGCGCCTTGTTGCGGCAGGCGCGGCGCGCGCGCTCGAGCATGGCTTCGCGCTGGGTGGCCTGCGAATCGCGCAGGCTGAACAGGTCGCGCAGCGTCAGCACGCCCGGCACCCCCTCCCAGGGCGTGCCCGCCGCGCCGTCGATGCCCAGGTGCAGCACGCGCCCGTCCGGATCGCCGCGCTGCTGCCATTGCCGGATGCGCGCCGGATCGCGCTCCGCATCCACCGGAATGCACAGCACCACGTCCCGCGCGCGCAGCCAGCCGTCGAGCTCGGCATCGGGCGAGGAATCCAGCAGCTCCACGCGGCCGCCCGCGGCACTGCCGGCGCGCTGGCGCGCGAGCATCGCCTCGGCGCGGTCGCGCGAGCGGTTCCACACCAGCACCTTGCCGGTATCGAGGAAGGGCAGCACGGTGTCGGCGAGCTGCCCGGCACCCAGCAGCAGGGTCGGACCGGGCAGGTGGCTGTCGAGCAGCCGGCGCACCAGCGAGCCATAGGTGGCGCTGCCGAGGCCCACCACATACTCGCTGCGGATCTCTTTCGTGTCCTGCAGCAGCCGCTGCATCCAGGGCCGCAGCGCCACCGCACCGGCAGATCCGGCCGCCTCGTATTCGCGCCAGGCCTGCTTGATTTGCCCGAGGATCTCCGTCTCGCCGGCGATCTCGCTTTCCAGGCCGCAGGCGAGCTGCAGCAGGAAGCGGTACGCCGCGGTGCCCACATGGCGGTCGAAGCCCGCCGCATCGGCCGTGGCGCGCGAGGGATGCGTGCGCGACGGCGCCACCGCGATGCGCACATCGCGCAGGCAGGTGCCCAGCGTCAGCGCGCCCGGCAGCAGCGCGGCCGGCGGCTGGTCCGCAGTGCGGCGATTGAGCACGATGAGGTCTGCCAGGGCCATGCGCAAAGGGTAGCCAGCGGCGCCGGGCCGAATGTCATGGCCCGGTCATCGCCCCGCCTGCGCGGGCCCGCGAGCGGCCTTCAGCGGGCCGGCAGGCCCTCTTCGGTGCGTGCCCGCTGCACCGACGGGCGGTCGCGGCAGCGCTCGAAGTAGGCCGACAGCTTCGGCAGCTGCGAGATGTCGATGGACAGCCGCTCCAGCCAGCTCAGCGTCACATACAGGTAGGCATCCGCGACAGTGAAATGGTCGCCCATGAGCCAGGTGCGGTTGCCGAGTTCCTTGTCCAGATAGGTGTAGCGTTTCAGCGCCATCTCGCGCGCCACCTTCTTCATCTCGTCGGTGCTGGTCGGGCGGAACAGCGCACCCAGGTTCTTGTGGATCTCGCTGTTGATGAAGCCGAGCCATTCCACGACGCGGAAGAACCCCATCGTGCCCGGCTGCGGAGCCAGCCGGCCGTTCGCATCCAGCGTCGAGATGTAGCTGAGTACCGCCACATTCTCGGTGAGCACCTGCCCGTCATCGAGCACCAGCACCGGCACATAGCCGCGCGGGTTGATGTCGTCGAGGGGCATGCCGTCCTTGCCGACGCGCGACGCGCGATCGACCTCGATGGCCTCGAACTTCTGTCCGGCCTCGATCAGCGAGATGTAGGACGCCAGCGAACAGGCGCCGGTCAGGTAGTAAAGCTTCATGCGCGACTCCAGTGGCAGGGCGGGGAGGGGACCGGAGCATACCCCCGCGCCCGTCGCGTCGATGTCGGACACCGGATGAACTTCGGCCGCCGATGCGTCACAGTAAGCCCCCATGCCATCTTCCGAATCCTGGGTCACGCCGGTCGAACTGCTGGTGCTGGGCGCGATCTGGGGCGCGGCCTTCCTGTTCATGCGCGTCTCCGCGCCATCCTTCGGCGCGATGCCACTGGTGGAGTTGCGCCTCGGGCTGGGCGCGCTGGTGCTGCTGCCATTCCTGTGGCGCGAGCGAGCGCGCTTCACCCCGTCGGTGTGGCTGCGGGTCACGCTGGTCGGCGCGGTCAATGCCGCGATTCCGTTCGCGCTGTTCGCCTGGGCTGCCGAGCGCGCGCCGGCGGGCATCGGCGCCATCGCCAATTCCACCACCGCGATGTTCGCCGCGCTGATCGCCGTGTTCTTCTATGGCGAGAAGATGCAGGCGCGGCGCATGACCGGCCTCGTGATCGGCTTTGCCGGTGTCGTCGTGCTGGCCAGCGGCAAGACCGAGGGCGCCAGCATCACCAGTGCCGCGGTGGCCGGCGTGCTCGGTGCGTTCTTTTATGGCGTCGGCATCAACCTCGTGCGGCGCTACCTGAGCGACCTGCCGCCTTATGCCGTCGCCTGCGCGAACCTGCTTTCCGCGACAGTGCTGTGTGCACCGCTGGCCCTCGTCACGTGGCCCGAAGGTCCGATTCCGTCCGAGGCGTGGTGGGCCGCCATCGCGCTCGGCGCGCTGTGCAGCGGCGTCGCGTTCGTCGTGTACTACCGGCTGATCTATCGCATCGGCGCGCCACGCGCTGCCACCGTCGCGTACCTGATTCCGCTGTTCGGCGTGTTCTGGGCGTGGCTGGTGCTGGATGAGGGCATCACGCGCACGATGGCGATGGCCTGCGCGCTGATCCTCGTCGGCGTCGCGCTGAGCCAGCAGAGGTCGGCGCCGCGCAACAACTGATGCACGCGGGGCGCGACGGCGCCTGCCAGAATCCCGCGGCGGATCGAGCCGCTGCAACAGCATTGACCGGAGACGCAGGAATGCCCAAGGCCTACTGGATTTCTTCCTATCGACAGATCAACGATGCCGGCAAGCTGCAGGCGTACGCGAAGCTTGCGGGGCCGGCGATCGAAGGCGGCGGCGGGCGATTCCTGGCGCGGTCCACGGCGGTGAAGGCGTATGAGGACGGGCGGGTCGAGCGCACCGTGCTGATCGAGTTCGATTCGGCGGAGCAGGCGGTGGCGGTGCATGACAGCGCGGAATACAAGGCGGCGCTGGTTGCGCTGGGGGACGGGGCGGTGCGGGACATGCGGATCGTCGAAGGGGTTTGATCCGCTTCGTGGTCCGTGCCTGGCGCGGTCATTGGTTACAATGCGTGACTTCCCGGCGGGCCTGTAGCACAGCGGTTAGTGCAGGGGACTCATAATCCCTTGGTCCCTGGTTCGAATCCAGGCAGGCCCACCACGAAGTGATTGGCTCTGCGCGCGACCGCCGCGGAATCTCGCAAACCGCGCGGATATGTGGCAACCGCCCCGCTGCCTGCCGAGCCATGATCGCCAGCGCCCGCGCCGGTCCTGCCGCGCTACACTCGCCACGAGGTTCAAGTCAGTCGCAATGAACTCCCTCATGGAAAGCTGGCCACGCAAGCACCGCATCACGGTGGATGAGTACTACCGCATGGCGGAAGTGGGCCTGCTCGCGCCGGATGCGCGCGTTGAACTGGTCGAGGGGGAAATCATCGATATGGCGCCGACAGGCACCAGCCACGGCAGAGTCGTGGACAGGCTCACCCGGTTGTTCGTCAGGGCGGTCGAAGACCTCGCGATCGTTCGAATACAGGGTGCCGTCTTGCTCGACCGCGGCTCCATGCCGCAACCGGATGTCGCAGTGCTCGCGCCGAGCGCCGATGACTATGGCACCAACCACCCGTCACCAGCGGATATCCGGTTGATCGTGGAGGTCAGCGACAGCACGCTGCGCTACGACCGTGACGTCAAGGTGCCGCTTTACGCCCGGCATGGCATTCCCGAGGTCTGGATCATCGATGTGCAGAACTGCGAGCTGAAGTGGTATCGCGCGCCGCAGGCGGGCAGCTACCTCGAACAGGGAGCAACGAACGATCCCGGCGAAATGCAGATCCCTGCGCTGCCAGGCATTGGCGTCGATCTGACCGGGCTGCTCTCCGGGTAGCAGTTCTCCGACCCCTCCGCTGTCGAAATCCTCCTTCGTCGTCCGTCGTGGCCATGATGAGAAGACAGGAGGCCGGAAAATGAAACGATCGGGATGGACCATGACTGCCCTGCTGGCACTGTTCCTGCTGCCGGCATCCGTCGCGCCGAAGCTGCTGCAACTGCCGGCCGCCACTGATGTGCTGGTCGCCGTTGGCTGGGATCCAGCCGCAGCGGTGCCATTGGGATTGCTGGAACTGACACTGCTTGCATTGTTCTGCATCCCGCGCACCGCGCCACTGGGTGCCGTTCTGTTCACCGCGCTGCTCGGCGGCACCATCGCCACGCATCTTCGCGCGGGCAGCCCCCTCGCCAGCCACACGTTGTTCGGCGTGTACCTGGGCATCTTCCTGTGGGTGGCGCTATGGCTGCGGGATCCCGCACTGCGTGCCTTCGTGCAGGGCTACCTGCGCCGCTGAGCACTTGCGGCGCCGGGCGAACCTGACGGAACGCCCGGCGCCCTCATCCATGCACCGGTCTGACCCGGCGCTCAATCAATCCTTCGGCACCGCCGAGCGCACCCGCGACGCGAACTCATGAAACTTCTTCATGTACGTCTGCAGGAACTCGCGCGTCGATTCCACGGTGACCTCGCCGTTGTCATCGATCATCCCGTCCTTGTACGTGATGTACGCCTCGGGACTGGTCATCTGCGGCGCATCGCAGAACGCCAGCACCGCGCGCAGGCTCTGCTGCGCCACCGCGGTGCCGATCGCCCCGGGTGAGGCGCCGATCACCGCGGTGGGCTTGCGCGTGAACGCGTTCTGTCCATAGGGGCGGCTGGCCCAGTCGATGGCGTTCTTCAGCGCGCCGGGAATGGAGCGGTTGAACTCCGGCGTGATGAACATGATGGCATCGGAAGACGCGACGGCCTCCTTGAATGTGCGCGCCACCGGCGGGAAATCGGCGTCGTAGTCCTGGCTATAGAGCGGCAGTTCGCGGAACGAGATCTCGGTCATCGTGAACTCCGGCGGAGCGAGCTTCACGAGCGCGTTGGCGAGGCGCCGGTTGATCGAGGTGCTCGACAGGCTGCCGATCAGGTAGCCGACCTTGTGACGAGTGGTCATGAATGCCTCCTGGCAGAATCCGGGTCGCCGGCCTGGCACGGCGCCGGGCCGTCGCGACGCAGACCCGCCACTCTAGCCGTCGAGCCGCGCCTGCTGCGCGCAAGCGGCCTCGACGCGCCGTGCGCCTACACCGTCATCGGAATTGTCCGACGCAATCAGTACGCCGTGCCGTCGCGCCGGGTGAACTTCCACCCGCCCTCCACGCGCAGCGCGACGAGGTCATCGTCCGGGTAAGTCGCGGTGTCATCCGGCGTGCGATCGCCAATCTCCAGATAGGCGGCGGGCGCCTCGCTGGCGTTCTCCAGGTGATGGGCCTCGCCGCCGGCCGGGAAGCCGGCGCACATGCCGGCGGTCAGCACCAGGCGATGGCTGCCACTGTGCAGCACCAGCTCGCCCTCGAGCACATGGATGAACTCGTCCTGCCGGGTGTGCGCATGATGCAGCGCCGAGATCGCACCGGGTGCGAGTACCGTGTAGTTCACGCCGAAGTTGCGCAGCCCGAACAGGTCACCCAGCGGCCGCTTCACGCGCCCGGCAACGCGCACGGCGAACTGCGGCGGATACAGCGACGGCTTGAGGCGCGGCGGTGCCGCGGCTGCCTCGATGGCGATCGGCGTTGCGTCGGTTGTGTCGGTCATGTTCCACCCGCGTCGGTCATGTTCCACCCGAAACCCTGAGAATCGTGCCCGTGACATACGAGGCGGCATCCGAGAGCAGCCACAGCACGGCGCTGGCGATCTCCTCCGGCTCCGCCACCCGCTGCATCGGGATGCGTGCGGCCACCTTCGCGGGACGGTCCGGTACACCGGCGCTGGCATGGATGTCAGTCATCGCGGTGCCGGGTGCCACGGCATTGACGCGGATGCCTTCGGCGCCGAGCTCCTTGCCAAGGCCGATCGTGAACGCATCGATCGCCGCCTTGGTGGCCGCGTAGTGCACGTATTCATGCGGCGCGCCCAGCGTCGAGGCGATGGACGAGATGTTCACCAGGCGTCCGGGGATGCCCGCGACGCGCCAGCGGCGGATCGCCTCCTGTGCCAGCAGCATCGGCCCGACCACGTTCACCTCGAAGGTGTGGCGCAGCGTCGCGGCCGGCAGGTCCTGGAAGCTGCCGTATCGCCCGGTGATGCCGGCGTTGTTCACCAGCATCGTCGGCGCGCCGAACGCGGCCTGCGCGGCGTCGAGCAGGCGCGACGCCGCGGCCTCATCGGCCGCATCCGCCTGCACCGCCTTCACCCGCGCGCCGCCCGCGGTCAGCTCCTCGCACAGCCGTCGCGCGGCGTCATGGTCGCGCAGATAGCTGAAGCACACCGCGGCCCCGGCCTGTGCGGCCTGGCGCACGATGGCAGCGCCAATGCCGCGGCTGCCGCCGGTGACGACGAGTACATGCGGACTCCATTCGTTCATTGCGTCTCCCTTCAGGTCGCATCCGACATCAGACTCACCGCGACGTTGGCATTGGCATCGGCCGCGGCGCTGGCCAGATCAGTGGCTGCCTCTGATTCGATCCACTCCGCCACGTCCCGCACCTCGCTGCGCAACGTCGCATGCGCGCGCACCAGCCAGTACGCGTGCAGGCTCGTTGAGGGCTCGGTGGGGCGCGCGAGATACACCAGCCGCTTCTCCTCGACCAGCGGCCGGATCAGGTCCACCCGGCCCAGCGCCACGCCCTGTCCGGCGAGGGCCGCCTGGATCACGAGGTCATACTGGTTGAAGCGCAGATGATGCGCGGCGCGCGCGTGGCTCCAGCCCATCGCGTCCAGCCAGGTCTGCCAGTGCAGCCAGGGCGTGCGCGCATCGTCGAACTCCAGCAACGTGATGCCGGCCAGGCGGTCGGCGCGCGTCAGCGGTTTCAGTCGCAGCGAAGGCGCGGCCACTGGCGCGACCGCTTCGCCGAACAGCCGGGTCGAGCCCTGCGGCGCGCGAGCCGGCGTGGTGTAGCGGATCGCAAGATCAATGCCCTCGTTCTCCAGGTCCACCACCTGGTTGTTCGCGGACACGCGCACATCGATGTGTGGATGGCGCTTCTGCAGCCGACCCAGCCGCGGCAACAGCCACAGGCCCGCGAACCCGACCGCGGAGCTGATGGTCACGGGCCGCAACCTGCCGCGGCCACGCAGGCCGCCGACCACATCCTGCAGCTGCTGCACGGCGCCGCTGGCGCTGCGGAACAACCGCTCGCCCTCGGGCGTGAACGCGATGCGGCGATGGCCGCGCACCAGCAGTCGTACACCAAGCTGCTCCTCCAGCGTCTGGATCTGCCGGCTCACCGCCGACTGGGTCAGGCCCAGGTCCGCCGCCGCCAGCGTGATGCTCATGCGACGGCCCACGGCCACGAAACCCTTTATGAGATCGAGCGAGGGCAGCCTTGCAATATCCATTCACATTCCCCGTATGCATGCGAGATGGCGCCAGAATCCTCGTCAGCATAACCATGCGGCCGGCACGGGGCGCAGCCCGGTGTGCGCAACGGGAGCATCAACTGATGATGGGAAGCGCGCGGACATGCCTCAATCGACGAGCTCGCTGATCCTGGTCGGACGGCGCAGCTCGCTGTTCACCCGCATGCCGCTGTTCCATGCCGAGGCCCTGGGCGTGCCCTACGGATTCGAACCGGTCATGGACATGCTGAGCCTCGATGCGCGGAGCTATGGCGGGCATCCGGCGTTGAAGCTCCCGCTGCTGCGCGTGGGGGATGAATTGATCCTGGGCGCGGGCAACATCTGCCGCCGCATCGTGACCGCCGCAGCTCAAGACGCCGCCCGTGTGCACTGGTTCGATCCGCATCGAAGTGTCGTCTCAGCGAATGCGCAGGAGCTGCTCTCGCATGCGATGTCCGCGCAGGTGCAGCTAGTGATGGGTGTGCAGGTGGCCGGGCTGCCCGCCAACCACCTTCTCTTCGCCAAGCTGATGGCGGGGCTGAAGGGTGCGCTGAGCTGGCTCGACACGCACCTTGAACAAGTGCGCTCGACATTGCCGGAGGACCGCCTGTTCAGCGATTTCGAGGTGGCGCTGTTCTGCCTGATTGAACATCTCGCATTCCGCGCCACAGTGCCCGTCTCCGCGTGGCCGGCGCTCGCGCGCTTCGCGCAGCAGTTCGCGGCCCATCCCGCCGCCCGGAAGACCGCGTATCGCTACGACGTGCAAGACCCCTGACCGCCTCAGTCGCAGCGATTCGGATCCGGCACCGAGGAGCGCATCCGCCGCCCGGCCATCATGTCGTCAAACAGGTGCGAATCCGGCTCCGGCTCCTCCCACCCCAGCGTCAGCGCCGCACTGCCGCCGGTGCGGTTGCCACTGCTCTTCCACTTGAAGCTGGACTCGCGCGGCTTGCAGGGTTCGCGCATGGGCTGCAGCGGCTTGCCGATGGTCGGCGGCGGCGCCTCGTGCGCCTCGGCGAAGCGCGCCGCCAGCTCCCCGGCCTGGGCGTACCACTCGCCGGCATCGCGCGGTGCGGCGGCAGGTGTGTCGGGCTCCGTGGATGCGGGCGGCAACGTGATCGCCGTGGCGGTCACCGGCGCGCGGGATGATTCCGGCGGCACCTCCGGGGGACGTGGCCCGCGCACCACCTGCGGCAAAGGTTGACGGGCTTCGTCATCGGCCACCACATCGGGCACAATCGGGTCGGCGTCCGTCGTCAGTGGCATCAGCGTGATGGCAATGACCTGCGGCGCGCGATTCGTCGGCGACGGCCGTCCCGCCCCGCGGTCCTGCATCAGCAGCAGCACACCGAGGGCGACATGCGCGGCCAGCGTGAGCACGGCCGCCGTGGCCCGAGGGGTGATGGCCCGAGATGCCCCGCTGCGCATGACCCAGTGTAGGACGGGGGCGACTGGCTGGCGCCGTGTGGGGAGATTACTTTTCGTTCAACGCGTCCCTTGCGCAAGGCGCGTGGAGGGATGGATGCAACGAGCTGGCTCTTGGACCTGCGGCCTCGGCGTGGCTGCGGCTGGATTTCTGGTCGCTACTGCGGTTTCGGCACAGGACGCCTCGCGCGACACCTATTTCGGCGTCGGCCTGGGTTACATCTCTCCCGATGGCGGCGCCCGCGATGCGGAGAAGGGCTACGGCGCGCAGGCGCTGTTCGGCTGGCAGCTCGGGCGCTACTTCAATGCCGAGCTCGGCACACGCTTCGCCACGCTCGAAGACACCCAGCGCGCCATCCCGTTGCTGGAGTATTTCCGCGGTGATGACGGCACCGGCAGCACCTCGCGCATCTCGCTCGGTGGTGACTTGCTCTGGGTGCCGTTCCGCGGCTGGTCGCCGTTCATCGTCGCCGGCGTCGGCGGCGCCTACAACAAGGGCGACCCGGACAACAGCAGCGGCATCGACCTGTTCACCAACTACGGTCTCGGCGTGATGAGCGCACCGCTCGGCGCCTATGGGCTGCGGCTGCGCGCCGAGTGGCGCCGCGTGAACGACGGCTACGTGGACAAGCCCAAGGACCGCCACTACTTCCTCAGCATCAATTTCCCGCTGCGTTCGGGCGCCGCACCGGCGCCGCGCAGCAGCCCGCCGCCGCCGCCGCCAGTGGTGCAGACGCCGCCGCCGCCGCCCCCGTTGGCCAGCAACGAGCCACCGGCCGCCCCGGAGCAGCTGCCGCTGATCCCGCAGGTGGATGATGACGGCGATGGCATCTTCAACGCCCAGGACCGCTGTCCGTCGACGCTGCCCGGTCTGCGCGTGGACCAGTACGGTTGCGCGATGGAAGGCGCCATCGCCACCATCGCCGGCGTGCGTTTCGTCACCGGCGCGGCGCGCATCGAGCCGGCGTCGACGCCGGCGCTGATCCGCCTCACGGATGCCCTCGAGGGGCAGCCGTCGATGCGCATCGAGGTGCGCGGACACACCGATTCGGTGGGGAATGCGGCCAGCAACCTGCGACTGTCCGAGCAGCGCGCGGCCACCATCGGCCGCTACCTCGAGACCGAAGGCATCGAGACCTGGCGCATCACGACGGTGGGCTTCGGCGCGACCCGGCCGGTGGCCGACAATGCCACCGAGGATGGAAGGGCCAGCAACCGTCGCGTCGAGATCCGGGTGATCTCGCCCTGACGGCGCTTCAGCGCTGGCGGTAATACGGCCGCATCGTCATCGGTGCGCACACCACGGTGACGACCCCGGCAGCGACGTGCGTCAATCCGGCTTGAAATCGCGGCGATCGCCATCAGGCGGCGGATCGCTCTCGGTGAACGAGGCAATGGCGCAGCGATCGCGCTCGTTCGGCACGATCACGTAACTGAAGCGGTCGAACCGGTCGCTGGTGCCGGTGTCGAAGCCCAGCCGCACCGCGTTCTCGATGCCGATGCACGGCGCGATGAACTTCGCGTAGTACCACTCGCGGCGGCCGCTCTCGACCCACAGGCCATCGCGCCCGTCCGCCTGGAAGCTGTGGATGGCCGAGCGCTGGTTCGCGAATGCGATGGAGGCCTCCTCGCGCTTCAGTTCCACGCCATCGGAGGGCGTCGGCTGCGTGAGCGTGCACGCCGGCAGCAACAGCGCAGCCGCGCCGATCATGGGGATGCATGCAAGCCGGTGTCTCATGGTGCCTCCTGATCCTCAGCGGGCGCGCGGCCTGATCTGCACCTCGCGGCGCGCATAGTCGATGATCAACGTGTCGACCAGTCCCAGGATATCCATGCCGACCAGCAGCGCCGGCGTCTCCGACAGCCCCCAGGTCGAGAAGATGTGCAGGTCGGTGAAGGTGACATGCGCATCGCGCACCTGCAAGCCACCCATGCGGACCGTGCGCACGCGCGCGCCGATGCCGGCCTGCACCGCGCCAGTGGCGCCGTGGATGTGCTCCTCGGCGAGGGAGCGGCGGGACAGCTGCCGCCGCAATGCCTGGCGCAGCGCCTCGTTGCCGACGGTGGCCTGCGCGCCGGTGTCGATGATGGCCCGCACCGGCACGCCGCCGACCTCCGCGTCGGCCATCGCCAGCTCGCTGGCATCGCGCAGCAGCGGCACGACGATGAAGCCGCGCGCGGCGCGCTGGCCGCGCGAGCGCGAGATATCGACGTAGTCGGAGCGGAAGTCGATGTAGATGCGCCGCTGCTGCATGCCATCCATGCCCAGCAGCCCGTCGGCGCCGCCGAACACATCCGCCACCACCGGCAGGCGTGCAGGCTGGATCCACACGTCCCCGACCTTCAGCAGCGCCACGTCGATGGTGGGCGTGATGGCCGTGCCGGTGGCACCATGCACGCGCACCGGCGGCGAGCGGTCCAGCGGCACGCCGAGCTGCGCGGCCACCTGCGGCACGATGGCCGAGCGCTGCGCGCCAGTATCGAGCACCAGGCGGAACGGGCCGTGATCATCCAGGTGGACCGGCACCCACACGCGACCAATGCGATCGCGGGTGGTGGGCGCCGCATAGCGCGGCTCGGGCGCGGTGACGACGATTTCCTGCAGCTCGTCCAGGGTGCTCGCCATGCCGGCGGACGCCGTGTGCGGCGGCGGAGCCGCGGGCGGCTGCGCGCCATCCGCGAGTGTCAGCGCGCCCATTGCGGCGGCCAGGACCGGAAGCCACGTGCTCATCGCACACCCCCCGGCCGGTGGCCGGTGCTACCACATCAGATCGTCGGGAACGACGTAGTCCTTGTAGGGATCGTCGTCCGCAGGCTTCTCCTGCGGCCGGTTCAGGTGCAGCAGCGCCTGCGGCACCCGCTCACCGATCTGCTCGCCGATGTTCGCCGGCACGAAGGCGAAGCGTCCCTCGGTGCGCACGATGGCGAGCTGGCCGTTGACCAGTTTCGCGCGCAGTTCCGGGTTGACCTCGATGCGCCGGATCTGCGGCCCGTGCTGGAAGTTGTAGAAGTCCTCGGTCTCGACGCGCGGCACCTGATGGGCGGCCACCAGCTGGCGCACCTCGGCGTGCTTCGCGCGCCGCTCGAGCTTCTCCTGCTTGCGGCGGTTCGCCTCGGCATCGCGCGCGGCCTTTTCGGCTGCGGCCTTCTGCGCCGCCAGCTGTGCCGGGGTGGGGCCGGTGGGCTTCTGCTTCTTGCCGCGCGGGGCGCGGAACTGCTGCTGTCGCTGGTCCCGCTCGGCGTTGTGCACCTGCTGTTCGGTGACCAGGCCGGCCTTGAGGAGTTGATCGCGCAGTGAAAGGCTCATGCGGCCCATTCTAGCCCGTCGCCGCTGCACCCGCCGCGGCCAGAATCCGGGGACAGGCGTACGATAAGGGCCTTGCCACGGAGTCCTGACCATGCAGCCATCCCGTCCCGTCCCGGCCTCTCTTTTCTGCCTGCTGCTGGTCGCGGCGGCCCCTGCGCTGGCGGTGCCCGATGCAGATGGCGGCTTCTCGGAGCCGGGCGCGGCCGCGGCCGGCATCGCCGAGGACGCGCTGCTGTCCGCGCGCCTGCACTACAACGTCGGCTTCGAGCAGTTCGAGAAGGCCACGCAGCTCGAGATGGCGGCTTCCAGCCTGAAGGGCGGGGCGCAGCGCCGCAAGCAGCAGGAGGCCCTCACCGAGTTCTCCGGCGCGCGTGAGCGCTTCCGGGCCGCGGCGGTGGCCAACCCCGCCATGAAGGAAGCCTGGAACATGGTCGGCTACACGAGCCGCCGGCTGGGCGACTACGAGGATTCACTGGCGGCCTATGACCGTGCGCTGGCGCTGAATCCGGATTATCCGGAGGCGATCGAATATCGCGCCGAGCTGTTCATGCTGACCGGGCGCTTCGATGACGTGAAGGCGGCCCATGCCACGCTGCTGCAGTCTTCACCCTCCTATGCGAAGGAACTGGAGACCGCGATGAAGGCGTGGGTGGCGCGCAAGGATGCGCCCGGGGCCGATGCGCCGGGACGCGCGGGCTTCGCGGCGTGGGTTGCGACGCTGTAGGGATGCTGTAGGTCAGAGCAGCCGTTCCGCGGCGGCCACGCCCGACATCCAGGCACCATGCACGGTGCCGAAATGGTTCACGTCGCAGGCCTCGCCGGCGAACAGCAGCCGCGGTGACACCGGCGTCGCGAGCTGCGCGCGACTGTCGGCGCGGCCGGGCTTCGCCGCGGAATAAGACCCGAGCGAGCACGGATCACTGCCCCACGCGGTGGCCAGCGCGCCGTCGAATTCGGCGTGCACGGTCTGGCCGAACAGCCGCGTCAGCTCCGCCTTCGCGAATGGCACCAGCTCGCCGCGCTGCTCCAGCTCGCGCGACAGGTCCCCGCCGAAGAAGGCCAGCAGCAGCGGCTGGCCGCCGGGATGCCATTCCCAGCTGCAGGTGCGCGAGGTGGCGGCGCTGCCCATGAAGTGCCGCGGCAGGTCATCGCCGAAGTGGCTGCCATTGCGCACGCGGAAGAACACCTTGTTGCACACGCCGAGCGGCAGCGCCGCAATGGCTTCGCGATGGGCTGCGGGCAGTGCCGGGACGAATCGCAGCGCGTCGCGCGCGAGCACCGCGGTCGGAACGGTGACGATGGCCGCACCGGCATCGAGCCGGCCGAAGGTCGAGTCGATGCGCACGCGATCGCCGCTCCAGTCGATGGCAGTGACGCGCGCATCCAGGCACACGGGCAGTTCGCCCGCGGCGCTGGCCACCACGGCGCCCAGCCCCTCGTGCACGGACCAGTTCTCGTCGGACTCGGCGTAGCGGTCGAGGTCCACGGTGGAGATCGCGCGGCTCTCCATGCCGACCGCCCAGGTCATCACGGCATCGAAGCGCGGGCGGAACGCATCGTGGGGCACGACGTCGGACACGGCCACGTCGCGACCGGCGGCGGCTGCCGCGGCGACGGCCGCCTCGTAGCGGGCAAAGTCCCGCCCGGCCTGTTCCCGTTCGGCGGGACCTGGCGGTCGCCCACCCACCCATGCATCCGCGCCCCATCCGGAGGGACGCCGGTCGATGGTGAAGCCGTGCTGCTCGGCCAGCGTGGTCCACGGATTCTCCGCAGCGAAGTGCAGCCAGGCGGCGCCGATGTCGGCCGGCACACCCAGGGACAGGTCGATGGCACAGCGTCCACCCACCCGGTTGCGCGCCTCGAGCACGGCCACGGAACGGCCGGCCGCGCGCAGGCGCCGCGCCGCTGCGATGCCGGCGGCGCCAGCGCCGACGATGGCCACATCGACCTGTGTCATGGCAGCCAGTCTACTTGCTACCATTTGCGCCAATGAAGCGCCTCGACAACCTGCTGACCAACAACCGTCGCTGGGCCGCTGAACGCATCCGCGAGGATCCCGCCTTCTTCTCGCGGCTCGTCGCACAGCAATCACCGAAGTACCTGTGGATCGGATGCGCCGACAGCCGCGTG
Source organism: uncultured Steroidobacteraceae bacterium (assembly GCA_964632365.1). GTDB lineage: Bacteria > Pseudomonadota > Gammaproteobacteria > Steroidobacterales > Steroidobacteraceae > ZC4RG30. The sequence goes on along the minus strand of CAZWDR010000016.1, from coordinate 739 downwards.
CCGGCCAACGAGATCGTGGACCTCGCGCCGGGCGAGCTGTTCGTCCACCGCAACGTCGCCAACCTCGTGGTGCACACCGACCTCAACTGCCTGTCGGTGATCCAGTTCGCCGTCGAGGTGCTGAAGGTCGAGGTGATCATGGTCACCGGGCACTACGGTTGCGGCGGCGTGGCCGCAGCGCTGAATGCCGCCTCGCTGGGCCTGGTGGACAACTGGCTGCGGCATGTGCAGGACATCCGCGACCGTCATCCGGCGGAAGTCGCGAGGGCCGGCCAGCATGCGGTGGACCGGCTGTGTGAGCTGAACGTGCTCCAGCAGGCGCAGAACGTCTGCCGCACGACGATGGTGCGCGATGCCTGGGCACGCGGCCAGACCTTGTCGGTGCACGGCCTGATCTATTCAGTGGCCGATGGCCTGCTGCGCGACCTGAACTTCCGGGTCAACGGCGACAGCGATGTCACGCGGGAGTTCGAGCAGGCGGTGGCGTCGCTGCCGATGCCGCCGGGCAAGCTGCCGGATTTCTGAGGGCGCTGCGCCCCACAGTGCGTGCGCGGCTGAACGGGTGGCCGCTGCTGCCCAGACCTCGCTCCCTCCGGCCCGAGCGGCAGGTTCATCGCGTCCCGGGCGACATACCGACCGGTTGGTATGTGCGCCGACCGGGCCGCTCATCCCGGTCTCATGCGGTCATGCGCTCATGCGCTCATGCGGTCGTCCGATCGTCCGATCGTCCGATCGTCCG
>CAZWDR010000015.1:25333-33224 GCA_964632365.1 uncultured Steroidobacteraceae bacterium | reverse complement strand
GCAGCTGGCGAAGGATCCGTTCTCCGGCTACGTGGCCGAGCATCCGCGCGGCAGCGTGGTCACCGGCACCGTCACCGAAGTGGACCAGCGCGGCGCGCTGATCGACCTCGGCAATGGCGTCGAGGGCCAGCTGCGTGCCACCGAGCTGGGGCGTGATCGCGTCGATGACGCGCGCATGGTCCTCAAGGTGGGCGACACCATCGAGGCGAAGTTCGTCGGCGTCGACCGCAAGACCCGTTCGATCACGCTGTCGATCAAGGCCAAGGAGATCCACGAGGAAGCCGAGGCCGTGCAGAGCTATCGCACCGAGTCCGGCGGCGGCTCGTCGGGCACCAGCCTGGGCGACCTGCTCAAGGAGCAGATCGGCAACGATCGCGACTGATCGTAACGCCATCGCGGGGGAGGCATGGCCTGGCCATGCCTCCCCCGGTCGTATCCAGGACGGGCCATGACGAAGTCGGAACTGATCGAGATCATCACGGCGAAGCAGAAGCACCTGCCGGCGCGTGACGTCGAGCTGGCGCTGAAGCAGATCCTGGAGATCATGAGCGACGCGCTCTCGCAGGGGCAGCGCATCGAGATCAGGGGCTTCGGCAGCTTCTCGCTGCATTTCCGTCCGCCCCGCCAGGGGCGCAATCCCAAGACCGGTGAAGCGGTGGCGCTGGCCGGCAAGCACGTTCCGCATTTCAAGCCCGGCAAGGACCTGCGCGAGCGGGTCAACGAAAGCGTCGGTACCCCCATCCGCGATTGATGCGGATGTTTCGGTGCGAACTGCACCGATAGCACCTCTCCATCGACGGCATCGAACTTCGAGACTGGCCTGCGCGGCCGGCGTGGCCGCATTGGTCACCCGGAGGTTCCATGCTTTCCAACAGACAGTCCCTGTTCGCGCTGCTGCTCGGCCTCTTGCTGCTGGTGTTCGGCTCGTCGGTGCCGGCGGCGCAGGTCAACATCAACACGGCCGATGCCGCCACGCTGGCGCGCGAGCTCAAGGGCATTGGCCTCAAGCGCGCGCAGTCCATCGTCGAATACCGGCAGAAGCACGGTCCGTTCAAGTCGGCCGACGAGCTTGCGCTGGTCAAGGGCATCGGTCCTGCGGCCATCAGCAAGAACCGCGACCTGATCCGCACCGATGGTGGCGCGGCGCCGGCACAGCGTCCGAAAACCGTGGGTGGCGCCAACAAACCGGCGGATCCCAAGCCGCCAGTCGGAGGCGTCCGACAGGCGGCACCGTAGACTGCGTCATCGGCCGCTGCAGCGGCGTCCTGTAACATTGGTGCGTTCAGCACCCAATTACCGCAGGGAGGTTGCAGCGGCACGATGACTACTCTGAAACGGGCAACAGATATCAAGAAGATCCGCACTGCGGTGTTTCCCGTGGCAGGGCGGGGCACGCGCTTCCTTCCGGCCACGAAGGCCAGCCCGAAGGAGATGCTGCCGGTGGTCGACAAGCCGCTGATCCAGTATGCCGTCGAAGAGGCGCTGGCCGCCGGCGCCACGCGGCTGGTGTTCATCACTGGCTCGTCCAAGCGCGCCATCGAAGACCACTTCGACACCGATGTCGAACTCGAGAAGATGCTCGAGGCGCAGGGCAAGTCCGAGCTGGCCGACACGCTGCGCAGCGTGCTGCCGCGCAATGCCACCTGCATCTACATCCGCCAGCCCGAACCGCTCGGGCTGGGCCATGCCGTGCTGTGCGCGCGGCCGGCAGTGGGATACGAGCCTTTCTTCGTGCACCTGGCCGACGACCTGATCGATGCCGACACGCCCTGCCTGAAGCAGATGGCCGACGTGCACGCCGCGAACGACTGGTCGGCCGTGCTGGGCGTCGAGGAGGTCGCGCCGTCCGAGACGGACAAGTACGGCATCGTCGATACGCAGGGCTCGCGCGAGCCGGTGGCCGCGATCCGCGCCATCGTCGAGAAGCCGAAGCCCAGCCTGGCCCCATCGAACCTGGCCGTCGTGGGGCGCTATGTGCTCACGCCCACCATCTTCGATCACCTGGAACAGATCGGCACCGGCGCGGGCGGCGAGATCCAGCTCACCGACGGCATTGCGCGGCTGATGAAAGACGAGCCGATCTTCGCTTATCGCTTCCAGGGCAAGCGCTATGACTGTGGCAGCAAGCTGGGTTACCTGCAGGCCACTGTCGAGTTCGCGCTCAAGCACGAGAAGCTCGGCGAGCCGTTCCGCGCCTATCTGAAGGACTTCATCTGCTGAGTGACCGGGCCGGCGGCGCCGGGCCTCACCGGCCGGTGGTGCGCCCGGCCGGTGCATGACCCGGCGGGGGCCGGCGATTCTGCTGGCTACCGGTCCTCGCGCGCCCAGTCATCCCAGGGCGAGGTGGTGTTGTAGGGGATGGTGATGAAGTGCGCCTCGATCTGCTCGATCATGCCGTCCTTCAGCTTGAACAGCTCGAACAGATAGAACGTGTGCGGGCGGTACAGCAGCGGCTTTGTGGGCGTGCCATCGGTGAGCTGGTAGTCGCCCATGCGGCCCATCTTGTCCATGAACCCGATGCCCAGCACCAGGCCCCGCTCCTCATCGACCAGCGGGAAGCGCCGTCCCCGGATCCGGTCGTTGTAGCGGTAGTAACCGAGCTTGAACTGCTCCTCGCAGCCCAGCTTTGCCACCGGCGTGACGGTGAAGCCGGAGTTGTGCGTCGTCTTCACGCCGTTCTCGATGCGCGCGCAGTTGGGGTGGAACTTGGTGAACAGCGTGCCGTCGTTGAGCTGCAGCGTGTCGAAGTAGCCGTCGGACAGCGCGATCATCTGCGCGCGCGGCACGCGCTGCGCGGCCGGCAGGATCTCATTCAGCACCGGCTTGTGCTCGAACACCTGGCCCTCGAAGCGGATGCCGGAGTCGGCCTGGCGCACGATCAGCGTCTCGGCCTCGGCGATGCGGCCGCCAATGACTTTCAGGCGCAGCGTGTAGGCCGAGGTGTCGGTGGTCTCGGTGACGGTGCCGAAGAAGCCGACCTCGCCGGTGAGCGGGTCGGCGAAGCGCAGGTCATAGTCGCCCAGCGCGGTGATCGTGCCCCACAGGCCATCGCCCACCATCAGCGGCACGTTGTTCTCGGTGTTGCGCACGTGGTCAGCCCAGGGGACGCGGTTCGCATCGCGCACCTTCAGCGCAGCCAGATAGGCGTCGAGTGCGCGGTAGAGGTCGGCGCGTGTGGCCTTCGGCAGCGCCGCGTTGCGGCGCGGATCGGGCATCCATTCCTCGGCGGCGATGCCTGCCGTGGAGGCGGCAAGGCCACCCAGCAGGAGCGCGCCCAGCAGCGCGCGGCGATGCGGAGCATTCATCGTTCAAGACCCCCATGCGGAATAGATTGGAATGACCTGCCGGACATTCTAACATCGGGCCAGCCGCGCCCGGCCGCGCCGGCGCACCGAGCCAGGGGGAAGAATGGATCCGGAACAGCTTTCGACGATGGATACGCCACGCTTCGAGTTCGCGCTCGAGGTGAGGCTGCGATTCACGCGCGTCCAGCAGATCACGCCGCTGGCTACCGGTGGCGTGCGCAGCGCGGTCTATGTGGATTCCGGTGAGTTCCACGGCCCGAAGCTCAAGGGCAAGGCGGTGCCCAACTCCGGCGGCGACTACGCGCTGTTCCGGCCCGACGACGTGGCGGTGTTCGATGCCCGCTACATGCTCGAGGAAGACGACGGCACGCTGATCCTGCTGCACAACAAGGGTTTCCTGTGGGGCCGCACGCCCGATGTGATGGACCGCCTGCGCAAGTGGGCCTTCGAGGGCGGCGCGCCGGTGCCGCATGCGGAGTATTACCTGCGCGCCTCGCCCACCTTCGAGACCAGCGTCGGCAAGCATGACTGGCTCACCAAGCACGTGTTCGTGGGCATCGGCGAGCGCAAGCCCGATGGCAATCTCGTGCGTTACTACAAGGTGACCTGATGCGCCTGGCGCTGCCTCCGGGCCTCTCTGCCGCGCAGCTCGATCGCGCGCTGAAGGACTTCGCCGGCATCGTCGGCGAGCAGTGGGTGCTGGCCACCGACCTCGACCGCGATACCTATCTGGATCATTTCGCGGTGGATGAGGCCGCGCATGCGCCGTCGGCCGCCGTCGCGCCGCTCACCGCCGCCGAAGTGCAGGAAGTGGTGCGTGCGGCGAACCGGCACAAGGTGCCGCTGTGGCCGATCAGCCGCGGCAAGAACTTCGGCTATGGCGGCGCCGCACCGGTGGTCAAGGGCTCGGTCGTGCTCGACCTGTCGCGCATGAAGAAGATCGAGTTCGACGCCGAGAACGGCGTCGCCGTGGTGGAGCCCGGCGTCGGCTTCTACGATCTCTACGACTACGTGCAGCAGAACAAGCTGCCTTACTGGACCTCCGTTCCGGGCAACAGCTGGGGCTCGGTGCTCGGCAACGCGCTCGATCGCGGCGTGGGCTATACCACCTATGGCCAGCACACCGAGAAGCTCTGCGGCATGGAAGTGGTGCTGCCCAGTGGCGAGCTGATGCGCACCGGCATGGGCGCGATGACCGGATCGCCCACCTGGCATCTGTACCGCTATGGCTTCGGGCCGTCGTGGGAGCAGATGTTCGTGCAGTCCAACTACGGCGTGGTCACGAAGGCCGGCGTGTGGATGATGCCCGCGCCGGAGTCGATGATCGGCCTCGACATGGAACTGGAGAACGCCGACGACCTCGGCTGGGCGGTGGACCTGGTCGCCGGCATGCGCCGCGACGGGCTGCTGCAGCAGTCGCCATCGATCGGCAGCTGGCTGCGCGGCGCGGCCGTGCTGACCACCCGCAAGGAGTGGTACGACAAGCCCGATGCGCTGCCCGACGATGTGATCGCGGCGATCCGCGAGCGGTTCGGCATCGGCTGGTGGTCGATCAGCCTCAGGCTCTATGGCTACGAGGCGGTCAACGAGGCACAGGCCACGGTGATCCAGCAGCAGTTCCAGAAGCAGACCAACCAGCCCATCCGCATCTCGCGCTGGAAGCAGGGCGAGCCGCTGAACCCGGCGCCCGGCCAGGCAGCATTCGCGGGCGTGCCGATCACGTTCCCGATGGCCAATGCGGCCTGGCACGGCGGACGCGGCGGCCACATCGGCTATTCGCCGGTGCTGCCAGCCAACGGCCGCGCGGCGATGGAGCAGTTCCGCCGCACCTATGACCGCTATCGCGAGTTCGGCATGGACTACCACGGCTCCTTCGCGATGGGCGAGCGCAGCATCGTCAACGTGAACCAGGTGCTGTTCAACAAGGATGACGCCGACATGATGTCGCGCGTGAACGGGTTCTTCCGCGCGCTGGTGAACGACGCCACCGAGAAGCGCTATGGCGAGTACCGCACGCACATCGACTACATGGACCTGGTCGCGTCGACCTACGACTTCAACGACAACGCGCTGCGCCGCGCGAACGAGACCATCAAGGATGCGCTGGATCCCAATGGCATCCTCGCGCCGGGCAAGAGCGGCATCTGGCCGGAGCGCTACCGGCACCTGCGCGCATGAGCGGTTCAATCATCCGGATCACGCTCGCAAGCGCGCTGCTGACCCTCGGCGGGTGTGCCACGGGTACCGGCAACGACACCCCGGGCATGGCAGGCGCCGGCGCCACCGCAATGCGTGCGCAGGCTGCGCCGGCGCAGGATGGCAAGGCCCTTTACACGCAGCGCTGCGGCATGTGCCACCAGACGATCGGCATGGCGGTGGGCATCCTGGCGCGCCGGCCCGGCGATGCCAGTGAAGGATTTCTCGAGCAGCGCGCCGATCTTTCTGCCGCGTTCGTGCAGACAGTGGTGCGCACCGGCGTGCTGAACATGCCGCGCATGCCACGTGCCGAGGTCAGTGACGCGGAGCTTGCGGCGATCGCCAACTATCTGTCGAGGGGCAGGCCATGAAGATTGCTTTGAACCGGCGCGAACTGCTGGCGCTGTCTGGCGGCGCCATGATGCTCGCTGCGGCGGCACCGGCCGCTGCCAGCACCACACCCTCCGCCGCGGCTGACGCACTGCCGGAAGCGGACGGCACGACCGTCGTCTTGCAGGACCGCCGCCTGCAGCTTCCCGCGGAAGTGCGCGCCCGTCTCGATGCCAACGGTTCGCGCCTGCTGACGCTCGACGCGGATCCGGTCCGCATGTGGCGCGGCGAGCAAGCCGCGTTGCTGCAGGATCCTGCCACGCGGCTGCTGGGCGTCACGCCGTGGATCGAATTCGTGATGATCCGCGGCCTGGCGGCGGAGACCCGCCGCCGCGTGCGCTACCAGCGCTTCGACGCGGACAGCAACGCGATGGTGTGGCTGATCGCCTGAGGCCACGCGCATGCGGGCCTGCAATGCCCTGCGCTGCACGATGGGCGTCGTCGGCAAGGTGTGGAACCTGCCGAACACGCTGCTGGGCCTGGTCTATGGTGTGCTGGGCCACCTTGCGGGCCTCGCGGCGGGAACGCGCCCACGCGTCTCGCTGGGCCACAATGCCATCCAGTTTCACAACAATGCGCTGATGCTCACGGCGATGACCTTGGGCAATGTGATCATCTACGGACCGGCCCGCGCGCCGCAGATGCCGAACCGTTGCTTCCGCGATTCACCCGCTGGCCACACGATCGGGCGAGAGGAATTCCGCCACACACAGCAGGGCGAGATCCTCGGCCCTCTCTATCTGCCAGTCCATCTGCTGGCCGGGATCATCTCGCTGGTGCGCTCGCCCCATCCGGGGCTCGCGCGGCGCGTCGACGCCTGGCATCGCAACAACTTCATGGAAACAGGGCCGATGTGCGACCGGATCTTCTGAAGGAGCGTCGCCTCAGGCACGCTGCCGCGGAAGGCCGACGGTGAAGCGCGTGCCTTTCACTGGGTCCGAGCATGCCCGGTGAGCGCGACCGCATCGCAGCCCTGCCGGCTCTCAGCCAGCGACCAGCGCCGCCCCGCCCGTTGCCGCGCTGAGCGCTCCGGCAGCGCGCCACCACACGCGATGTGATTGCAGGCGCGCCGCGATGAAGCTGATGGTCAGCGCGTAACCACCGGTGGCCACCAGCAGTCCCGCGACATAGGCCATGCTGTGCGCCGGGCCTTCGGCGCCATGGGCGAGCCCGTGGATGGACGCAAACGCTGAGGCGAGCAGTCCACTCGCCCACAGCGGCCAGCGCCGGCCAACCGCCAGCAGCACACCGGCCCCGATCACGGTCAGCGCAATGGCCACCTCGAGCAACGCGCTGCCGCCGGCGTGAAGGGTCGCCCCGATGCCGACGAACAGCGCGAGGCACAGCGACACGAGCACGCGCCCCGTCGGCTGCAGTTGCGCGGCCCAGGCGCTGATCGCGGTGAGCATCAGCAGATGGTCCAGGCCGGTCAGGGGATGCAGGACACCTTCGATCAGGTGCGAGCCTTCGCCGTGACCCGGATGCGCGAGCGCGACGCCTGGCAGCAGCGCGGCGAGCAGCGCGGGGAACAGCGATCGGAGAAGCAGGGGAGCGATGTGCAAGGGACCTCCTCAGGAGCGGAACAGACGGGTGTACTGGGTCTCGTGCCAGCAACTGGCCAGCATGGCGCCAGGTGTGGCAGAACCGATGTCGTCATCGGCGATTGCGGCAGCCTGCGCCACGAACTGCGGCAGGCGGGTGCGGATGGTTTCGAGCATGCGCTGGCCGGCGCTCTGGCCGAGCGGGAACAGTTTCACCGCGGCGGTGACCTGGTTCTCGGCCCAGGCCCACGCGAACGCCAGCGCGCTGTCGAAAGCCGGCGCACGCGCCTCGACGGCGGCCAGCGCAAACAGCGCTGCATGCGTGGCGGCGGGATGGCGCTGCCACGGACGCGCCGCTTCGATGCCATATTCGATCAGCACGCGTGCCAGCGACTGGCCCAGATGCAAATCCTCGGCACGCAACTCGGCCGTCTCGCGCGAAGCCAGCAGATGCTGGCT
>CAZWDR010000015.1:0-25233 GCA_964632365.1 uncultured Steroidobacteraceae bacterium | reverse complement strand
ACGGGAACATGCCGGTTGCCAAGATGATAGGCAGCCCGCGCCAGTTGCCGCGCATCGCTGCTCCTGACCACCGACAACTGCTCTGGCGCCGAGACCACCTCGATGATGCGGCCGTCGCTGGCCTGCAGCCGATCGCCACCCCGCAGCACGGTGCCGCGTGGCAACGTCAGGCCGATCTCCTCGCCATCATCCAGTGCTGCCAGCAGACGGCTCTTCTGGCGCAGTTCGAAGGGCAGCACCAGCCGTGCATCGGAACGGCCGGGTCCGTGCGTGATGCTCGTGACGGTCAGTCTGGGCATGAAATCCTCCGGGTCAGAACAGGAAGTAGCGCTGCGCCAGCGGCAGCACGGTGGCCGGCTCGCAGGTCAGCAGCTGGCCGTCGGCGCGCACCTCGTAGGTCTGTGGATCGACCTCGATGTGCGGCTGGTAGTCGTTGTGGATCAGGTCGCGCTTGCGCACTGTGCGCGTGCCGTGCACCGCGCTGAGCGTCTTGCCGAGGCCGAGCCGCTCGCCGATGCCATCCTCGAGCGCGGCGCGCGACACGAAGGCCAGTGACGTGGCCTGCAACGCGCGACCGTGGCTGCCGAACATCGGGCGGAAATGCACCGGCTGCGGGGTCGGGATCGACGCGTTCGCATCGCCCATCGGCGCGGCGACGATCATGCCGCCCTTGATGATCATCGATGGCTTCGCGCCGAAAAAGGCGGGACGCCACAGCACCAGGTCCGCCAGCTTGCCGGGCTGCACCGATCCCACCTCGTGCGCGATGCCGTGGGCCAGCGCGGGATTGATCGTGTACTTGGAAATGTAGCGTTTCACGCGGAAATTGTCGTGCCGCGCGGCATCCGGATGCAGCGGTCCGCGCTGTGCCTTCATCTTGTGCGCGGTCTGCCAGGTGCGGATGAGCACCTCGCCGACGCGGCCCATGGCCTGCGAGTCCGACGAGATCATCGAGAACGCGCCCAGGTCGTGCAGGATGTCCTCCGCGGCGATGGTCTCGCGGCGGATGCGCGATTCTGCGAACGCGACATCTTCGGCGATGCCCGGGTCCAGGTGATGGCAGACCATCAGCATGTCCAGGTGCTCGTCCACGGTGTTGACCGTGTAGGGCCGCGTCGGATTGGTGGAGGAGGGCAGCACGTTCGACTCGCCGCAGGCGCGGATGATGTCCGGCGCATGGCCGCCACCGGCGCCCTCGGTGTGATAGGTGTGGATGGTGCGGCCCTTGAAAGCGGCGAGGGTGTCCTCGAGGAACCCGGACTCGTTCAGCGTGTCGGTGTGGATGGCCACCTGCACGTCGTGCTCTTCGGCCACGCCGAGACAGCAGTCGATGGCCGCGGGCGTGGTGCCCCAGTCCTCGTGCAGCTTCAGTCCCATCGCGCCCGCGCGGACCTGCGCGTGCAGTCCGCCGGGCAGGCTCGCATTGCCCTTGCCCAGCAGCCCGAAGTTCATCGGCAGCGCATCCAGTGCCTGCAGCATGCGCGCCAGATGCCATTCCCCGGGCGTGCAGGTGGTCGCGTTGGTGCCGGTCGCCGGGCCGGTGCCGCCACCGATCATCGTGGTGACGCCGGACATCAAAGCCTCTTCAACTTGCTGCGGGCAGATGAAGTGGATGTGCGCGTCGATGCCGCCGGCGGTGAGGATCTGGCCTTCGCCAGCGATGATCTCGGTGCCCGGTCCGATCAGGATGTCGACGCCGGGCTGGATGTCCGGATTGCCGGCCTTGCCGATGGCGGCGATGCGGCCCTTCGACAGGCCGACGTCCGCCTTGACGATGCCCCAGTGGTCGATGATCAGCGCATTGGTGATGACGGTGTCCATGACGGCCGCGTCGTGGCGCTGGCTCTGTCCCATGCCATCGCGGATCACCTTGCCGCCGCCGAACTTGACCTCCTCGCCGTAGACGGTGTGGTCCTTCTCCACCTCGACGATCAGGCCGGTGTCGCCGAGGCGCACCCGGTCGCCGGTGGTGGGGCCGAACATCTCGGCATAGGCGCGGCGGTCCATGCGGCTCACAGCGGTCCCATCACTTTGCCCTGGAAGCCGTAGACCGCGCGCAGTCCGGCAAGGCGAACCAGGGTGACCTCGCGCGACTGGCCGGGTTCGAAACGCACGGCCGTACCGGCCGGGATGTCGAGCCTGAAACCGCGCGCGGCGGCGCGATCGAAGCGCAGGGCCTCGTTGGTTTCGAAGAAATGGTAGTGGGAGCCCACCTGCACGGGCCGGTCGCCGGTGTTCGCGACGGCAAGCACCACGCGGTCGCGACCGGCATTGATCTCGATGGTGCCGGGCTCGGGCAGCAGTTCGCCCGGGATGAGGTCGCCGGAAGCGGCCTGGGCGGTGCGCGTCGGGTCGTTCATGGGATCGGTCCGTGCACGGTGACGAGTTTCGTGCCGTCGGGAAACGTGGCCTCCACCTGCACCTCGGGAATCATTTCCGGCACACCCTGCATGACGTCGTCGCGGCCGAGCAGCGTCGAGCCGAGCGCCATGAGGTCGGCGACGGTGCGGCCGTCGCGCGCGCCCTCGAGGATCGCAGCGCTGATGTACGCGATGGCCTCCGGATAGTTCAGCTTCACGCCACGCGCGAGCCTGCGCTCCGCCAGCAGCGCGGCGGTGAACAGCAGCAACTTGTCCTTCTCCCGTGGGGTCAGTTCCACGTTGCAGATCTCCGGGTGGTCAGGTGGCCCAGATGCGCGGCGCCACGGCGTCGCATCCGAGGAGGGCGGGACGCAGCTGCAGCCACAGGCGCGAGAACAGGTCGCGGATGGGTTCCGCCTGCATCGACAGCGCACGGCAGACGAGTACGTCCTGCACGCGGGTGAGCGCGAACCGCACCTGCGGCGCCGGCATGGCGCGCAGCGACGCAAGATCGACGCCGGGCGCCGGCGTCATCACCAGCGTGCCCAGCGCCTGCAGGCCGGCCAGTCCCCATGGGGCGCAGAGGGCGGGGGACCCACCCTGCAGCCGCAGCCGGTCCAGCAGCAGCGGCACCCCGTCGCGATACAGCAGGAAGTCCTGGGCCAGCATGCCCGCGCGCAGCGTCTCGCCGTTCGACGGGCGCCCCAGGCACGCGATCTCCCAGCCGAGGAAGCGCGCGCTGCCCTGCAGCCGCACCTCGGTGCGCGAACGCGCGCGCGCGCCATCGAACAGGATGGTCTCCTGCGGCAACCATTCCAGCGCGGCGTCCTGCACGTCCAGCTGCTGGTGCAGCTGCGCGTCGGGGTGTGGCCCGGCGCGATAGAACTTGGTGGCCGCGGGCGTGGTGATCAGCGCATGCGAGCCGGGCGTGGCCTCCACGTCGAGGCGGAGCTGGTCGCCGCCCACGACGCCGCCGGGCGGATGCACCAGGTACACATGGCAGATCCCGCCCTCCGGATAGAACGGACGCTGCACCACCAGCGGCCCCAGGTGCCGCCGGCGCGTCAGCACGGTGCGCCGGCCGCGCAGGCTGAACTGCAGCTCCAGGCGCGCCTGCCAGGCCGCGGCGCTCATACCGTGAGGTGTTCACGCACCACCTCGTCGGTGAGATCGGTGATCGAGCCGCTGACCACCATGCGACCCTTGTCGAGGATGCGCAGGTGGGTGCCGATGCGGCGCGCGAATGGCAGCTTCTGCTCCACCAGCAGCACCGTCAGGCCCTTCTCGCGGTTCAGCCGCGTGATCACATCGCCGATCTCGCGCACGATGTTCGGCTGGATGCCTTCGGTGGGCTCATCGAGGATCAGCACCGCAGGGTCGATCACCAGCGCGCGGCCGATGGCCAGCTGCTGCTGCTGGCCGCCGGACAGATCGCCGCCGCGACGCCCGGCCATCGCCTTGAGCACCGGGAACATCGCGTAGATCTCCCCGGGGATGTCGCGCCGCCCGTCGCGGCGCGCCGCAAGGCCGGTGCGCAGGTTCTCCTCGACGGTGAGCTGCGAGAAGATCTCGCGGCCCTGCGGCACATAGCCGATGCCGATCCGGGCGCGGCGCGTGGCCGGCTGGCCCGTGAGATCGATGTCGCCGCAGCGGATGGTGCCGCCCTTGATCGGCGTGAGCCCCATCAGGCAGCGCAGCAACGTGGTCTTGCCCATGCCATTGCGCCCCATCAGCACCGTGCAGGAGCCCTTCGGCACCGACAGCGCGACATCCCACAGGATGTGGCTGCCGCCATAGAACTGGTTGAGGCCGGCGATCTCGATCATGTTTCGCCCAGATACACTTCGACCACCTTCTGGTTGGCCTGCACCTCGTCCATGCTGCCCTCGGCCAGCACGCTGCCCTGGTGCAGCACCGTCACCTTGCGCGCGATGCGGCGCACGAACTCCATGTCGTGCTCCACCACGACCACCGAATGGGTGCCGGCCAGCGACACCAGCAGTTCGGCCGTGCGCTCGACTTCCTGTGGCGTCATGCCGGCGACGGGTTCATCCACCAGCAGCAGTCGTGGGCTCTGCATCAGCAGCATGCCGATCTCCAGCCATTGCTTCTGGCCATGCGACAGCACCCCGGCGGCGGTGTCGGATTCGCCGGCCAGGCCGATCAGGCGCAGCACTTCACTGATGCGGTCGCGCTGCTCGTCCGCGAGCTTCGCGAACAGGTTGCGCCACACCGACCGGCTGCCGGCCAGCGCCAGCTCCAGGTTCTCGAAGGCGCTGTGGCGCTCGAACACCGTGGGCTTCTGGAACTTGCGGCCGATGCCGGCTTCGGCGATCTGCGGTTCGGTGAGGGCGAGCAGGTCCAGCGTCTGGCCGAACCAGGCTGAGCCATGGTCGGGTCGCGTCTTGCCGGTGATGACATCCATCATCGTGGTCTTGCCGGCACCGTTCGGCCCGATGATGCAGCGAAGCTCCCCGACGCCCACATACATCGTCAGGGCATTGAGGGCCTTGAAGCCGTCGAACGAGACGGTGAGATCTTCCAGGTACAGGATCACGCCGCGTGAGGCATCGGGACCGGATCCGACCGCATCGAAGTGCAGCACGGCGCCGTCGCGCGGCGGCGGGCCGCTGCTGCGCGAGCGGCCGGTCAGCCGCTTCAGCGCCTCCGCGGTGCGTTGGGCAGGGGTGACCTCCGGCAGCATGCGGGCCGGACGGGGGGGCAACGAGGCCGAGCCTGGCGTCTGCATCAGGCGATGCGCTCCCGACCGCGGCGGTTACCCAGCATGCCGGCCAGTCCATTGGGCAGCAGCAGCGTCGTGATCACGAACAGCGCGCCGAGCAGGTAGAGCCAGGCGGAGGGCAGGGCTGTGGTGAACCAGGTCTTCGCGTAGTTCACCAGCACGGCGCCGGCGATCGCGCCATACAGCGTGCCCCGACCACCGATGGCCACCCAGATGACCACCTCGATGGAGTTGATCGGCGAGAATTCGCTGGGGTTGATGATGCCGACCTGCGGCACATACAGCGCGCCGGCGATGCCCGCCAGCACCGCGGAGAACACGAACACCCACAGCTTGTAGGCTTCGACGCGATAGCCGATGAAGCGGGTGCGGCTTTCGGCGTCGCGGATGGCGCGCACCACGCGGCCGGTACGGGAACTGACCACCCAGCGGCACATCAGGTAGCCGCCGGCCAGCGCCAGCACGCTGGCGACGAGCAGCGCGATGCGCGTGGCCGGCTGCTGCAGGCTGAAGCCCAGCAGGTCCTTGAAGTCCGTGAAGCCGTTGTTGCCGCCGAAGCCCATGTCGTTGCGGAAGAACGCCAGCATCAGCGCGAAGGTCATCGCCTGCGTGATGATCGACAGGTAGACGCCGGTGACGCGCGAGCGGAACGCCAGCCAGCCGAACACCAGTGCCAGCACGCCCGGCACCAGCATCACCATCAGCGCGGCAAACCAGAACTGGTCGAAGCCATGCCAGAACCAGGGCAGCTCGGTCCAGTTCAGGAACACCATGAAGTCCGGCAGCACCGGATCGCCGTAGACACCGCGGGTGCCGATCTGGCGCATCAGGTACATGCCCATGGCATAACCGCCGAGCGCGAAGAACGCCGCGTGGCCCAGCGACAGGATGCCGCAGAAGCCCCACACCAGGTCCACCGACAGCGCCAGCAGCCCATAGCAGAGGTACTTGCCGATCAGCGTCACCGCATAGCTGGAAAGATGCAGCGGGGAGGTGGCGGGCACGGCCAGATGCAGCACGGGCACGATGATGGCAGTGGCCAGCAGCACCAACAGCAGGGTCATGCCGCCGCGGTCGGTGCGGATCCATGCGGGCAGCAGCGAGGATGGGGCAGGGGTCATGTCAGCTCTCCGCCGCGCGGCCCTTCTGCGGGAACAACCCCCGCGGCCGCCGCTGGATGAACAGGATCAGCGCCACCAGCACCAGCACCTTGCCCAGCACTGCGCCAGCCACCGGTTCGAGCAGCTTGTTGACCACGCCCAGCGACAGCCCGCTGATCAGCGTGCCCCACAGGTTGCCGACGCCGCCGAACACGACGACCATGAATGAATCGACGATGTAGCTCTGTCCCAGGTTGGGTCCGACATTGGTGAGCTGCGACAGCGCCACGCCGGCCACACCGGCGATGCCGGCGCCGAGGCCGAAGGTCATCGCGTCGACCCAGTCGGTGCGGATGCCCATCGCGCGCGCCATCGACCGGTTCTGCGACACGGCGCGCACATGCAGGCCGAGCCGCGTGCGCTTGAGCACCAGCAGCAGCGCCAGGAACACCAGCGCGGCGAACAGCACGATGTAGATGCGCGACCAGGTGATGGCCAGGACCTCGTTGACCTGCCAGGAGCCGGCCATCCATTCCGGTGTCTGCACCGGGCGGTTGTTCGGACTGAACACATCGCGCACGAGCTGCTGCAGCACCAGGCTGATGCCGAAGGTGGCCAGCAGCGTCTCCAGCGGCCTGCCATACAGGAATCGCACCACGCCGCGTTCGATCAGCACCCCGACCAGGCCGGAAACCACGAATGCGACCGGGATGGCAAGCAGCAGCGACGCGCCGATGGCGCCGGGCATCAGCTGCTGCACCACATAGACGCTGTAGGCGCCCAGCATCATCAGCTCGCCGTGCGCCATGTTGATGACCCCCATCACGCCGAAGGTGATCGCGAGGCCGATGCCGGCGAGCACCAGCACGGAACCCAGCGACACGCCGAAGAACAACGTCTCAAGGGTGGAGTAGAGGCGGCGCGAGCCCTCGATGTCGCGCAAGGTGGCTTCGGCCGCGGCCAGTACCGCAGGGTCGGTCTCGCCG
Organism: uncultured Steroidobacteraceae bacterium; assembly: GCA_964632365.1. Lineage (GTDB taxonomy): Bacteria > Pseudomonadota > Gammaproteobacteria > Steroidobacterales > Steroidobacteraceae > ZC4RG30. The sequence continues at coordinate 18,044 of CAZWDR010000015.1, read as the reverse complement.
GGCACCCCGGCATCGCTGGGGGAAACCAGCGACTGCAGCGCGTTGTACGCCTCGGGATGCAGGCTGCCCTGCAGCAGGTTGACGGCCGCAAGGCGCGTGGTCGCATCGCTGCTGCGCAGGTCGACCAGCGCCAGCGCCCGGTCCACCTCGCGGCGCACGGACTCGTCCGTCTCATGCGTGCGGTGTGCGCGCAGCAGCGCGGCGGCGGGCTCGTCCATCGCGCGCATCATTTCGAGCACTGCGTCCAGGCGTGTATCGCGATCGTCGCTGGCCAGGTCCAGCGTGGCGACGGCGCCGCGCAGCGTGCGGCGCAACTGGTTGTTCGTGGTGACCCGTGTGAAGCCCGCCGCCGGTGCGGCGCCCAGCGCCTCGCCGGTCCTCACATCGGTCAGTTCAAGTGGGTCGGTGGCCGCTTCGGCGACCACCAGCGCGCGCGTCTCGCGGCTGACATACAGCAGCCCGTCGAACAGGCCGCGCAGTGCGCGGTGCGCGGCCGGGCTGCCGTCGGCGGCAAGGCCGGTGACCAACGCGCCCTTTTCTGACAGTCCCGCCTCGGGCAGCGCAGCCAGCAGTTCGTCGATCGAGGCCGCGGTGGCGGCCCCTGCGGGCGCCGCGACGTCCTCTTCCGTCCCGGCCGATGGGGCCGGGGGAAGCTCCTGTGCGCGCAGTACGGGTGCGAGCATCAGCATCAGCCATGGCAGGAGGAATTTCTTCACGGTTTCCTTGCCGGATCCGTCCGCTCCCCGCTGGGTGGGGAGCGGACGGTCCGTTCGGGGACGCTTCGTCTTACTCGTAGTTCTGGCCGGAGCAGGTCTTGGTGACCTTGTTGTAGTTGCCGCACTTGAGCTCGACCCAGTCGGCTTCGGTGTCCTTGCTGCCCGGCAGGAAGTCCGTCCAGGCGTCGCCCGGCACCGCATCCGGCGTCTGCCAGACCGTGTCGAACTGGCCATCGGCACGCACTTCGCCGATCAGCACCGGCTTGGTCAGGTGGTGGTTGGGCAGCATCTTCGCCTTGCCGACGCCCGTCAGGTTGGGCACTTCAAGTCCGATGATGGCGTCCGTCACCGGATCGGTGTCGGTGGTGCCGGCCTTCTCGACGGCCTGCACCCAGAGCTGGAAGCCCAGCACCGTGGCTTCCATCGGATCGTTGAAGGTGCGCTTGTCGTTCTTCGTGAACGCATGCCACTTCGCGATCCACTCCGAGTTCAGCGGGTTGTCCACGCTCTGGAAGTAGTTCCAGGCAGCCAGGTGTCCCACCAGCGGCGAAGTGTCGAGGCCCGAGAGTTCCTCCTCACCCACGGAGAAGGCCACCACCGGGATGTCCTCGGCGGAGATCTTCTGCGCGCCCAGTTCCTTGTAGAACGGGACGTTCGCGTCCCCGTTGACGGTCGACACCACCGCGGTCTTCTTGCCGGCGGAGCCGAACTTCTTGATGTCCGCCACGCGCGTCTGCCAGTCGGAGTGGCCGAACGGGGTGTAGTTCACCGAGATGTCGGCGGCCGGAACGCCCTTGGACAGCAGATAGGCCTCCAGGATCTTGTTCGTGGTGCGCGGATACACGTAGTCGGTGCCTTCCAGCACCCAGCGCTTCACGCCCACTTCGTTCATCAGGTAATCCACCGCGGGGATCGCCTGCTGGTTGGGCGCCGCACCGGTGTAGAACACGTTCTTCGAGGATTCCTCGCCCTCATACTGCACCGGATAGAACAGCAGGCCGTTGTTCTTCTCGAACACCGGCAGCACCGACTTGCGCGACACGCTGGTCCAGCAGCCGAACACCACGGCCACCTTGTCCTGCACCAGCAGCTGCTCGGCCTTGGTGGCGAACAGCGGCCAGTCGGAGGCGGGGTCGACCACCACGGCCTCGAGCTTGCGGCCGAGCACGCCGCCGGCCTTGTTCTGCTCGTCGATCAGCATCAGCACCGTGTCCTTCAGCGTGGTCTCGCTGATGGCCATCGTGCCGGACAGGGAATGCAGGATGCCGACCTTGATGGTCTCACCCGTGCCATCGGCGGCCGCGGTGGTGGTGGTCTCGGGGGATTTCGAGCAGCCCGCGATGATGGCCGCCGCGGCGATGGCCACGGCCGACCTGAGGAATGTACGTCTTGCTTTCATGTATCGCTCCGTCTGGAGGGCGGTGCCGGCCGTGCCGGCACTCGCCAGATGAGTGGATGTGTCCGGGTCAGAACGTGAACAGCGCCTCGAGCGCATAGGAGTTCGCCTTGCCGCCGCCGTCGAAGTCATCGCGCCGGAGCTCGGCCACCAGCAGCAGGTTGTCGCCGACCTTGTAGCTGGGCGAGACCGTGATGGCGCTCGCGCCGGTGATGGCGCGGTAGTCGTCCTCGAAGTCGTGGTAGCGCACCGTGAGGCCAGCCGCGCCGAAGGCGTAGTTGCCCATCAGCAGGTAGCCGCTGCCATCGCCGGCGGCACCGTAGTCGGCGTCGTTGTACTCGGCCGCGAAGGTGAAGCCGTTGGTCGCATAGGAGGCCCACACATTGATCACGTCGCGGTCGGTCTTGTCGTCCGACAGGTAGAACGCCTTGGCTGTGAAGCCCTCGAACGGCATCAGCGCGAGGCCGACTTCGTAGCCGGGGTTCTTCGTGTTGCGTTCGGTGGGCCCGTCCACGTAGCCGAACACATCGTTGACGATCGAGCCCATCACGGCGAACTTGCCACCGTCGTAATAGGCCGAGATGCCCTGCTGGTAGTAGCCGTAGAACGAGGCGCCGTAGCCGGTGCCGCTGTACTGGAACAGCCCGGTGGGTTCCTCGGTCTCCCAGCCGCTGTAGCTGAGGAAGCGGCCGGCCTTCATGCTGAACCGGTCGTTGAAGGCCTTGGTGATGAAGGCCTGCTCGACGAAGGTGGTGTCGTCGTCATCCGGCGCCGACAGGTCCGACGCGTTCTCGCCGTACTCGATGTCCACCTGCGCCGACACGCCGCCCGATCCTGTCCAGGTGAAATCCATCTCGAACTGGTCGATGCCGAAGCTCTTCGAGGTCGACGCCCCTTCCGGATCACTGACGAAGTACGACATGTCGAGGAAGCCGCTGACGCTGAGCCCTTCGCCCAGTTCGACGGCAGAGGCTGCCGTGGGCAGCGCACCGGCCAGCACGGCCGCCACCGCGCCGGCGATGAGGTTCTTGGACTTGAGTTCCGGCAGCGCGCCCGTCAGCCGCGTTGCAGGGCGGGAGACCAGTTCATGACCCATGGGGAGGAATCCTTGTCTGATGTTGTTTCGAGGGGGTGACGTGACGGGTGGATGGCCCGCCGCGTGCAAGGGAGAAGCTATGAGAAGCGCATCACATGGGGTACGCGCCGAATGACGTATGCCGGATAGGCCATTTGACGTAGCCCGGGGCAGCGGCGGCACCACGACGGCGCGCGGCGCCGTGCCGCATGCACCAGAAGGTGGCATGCCGCCGCGCCAGCGCATCATTCGGGAGCGTCGCCAGTACAACCAGTGGGTGGCCAGCCAGACGCTGGAGGACTATGCGCTGCGCTACACGGCGACGCAGGCGCGCCGGTCCAGCTTCCGCGTGGGCAACACCGCGTTCGGTCCGATCGCGTTCCTGGCCTGCGAGGCCATCGGCGGCGCGATCACGCTGTCCTATGGCTTCACCAACGCAGTGGGCGCGATCATCGGCTTCTGTGCGCTGATGTTCATGATCGGGCTGCCGATCTGCATCCATGCCGCGCGCCACGGCGTGGACATCGACCTGCTGACGCGCGGGGCGGGGTTCGGCTACATCGGCTCGACCATCACCTCGCTGATCTATGCCTCGTTCACGTTCCTGCTGTTCGCGATCGAGGCCAGCATCATGTCGACGGCGCTGAACCTGCTGTTCGGCCTGCCGATGGCGATCGCGCACCTGGTCAGTGCACTGGTGGTGATCCCGATCGCACTGTATGGCATCAGCCTGATCAGCCGCTTCCAGATCCTCACGCAGCCGGTGTGGCTGGTGCTGCAGGTGCTGCCGCTGGCGTACATTGCCTGGCACAACCCGGCCGAGGTGGCCGGATGGACGCAGTTCGCGGGCGAGCAGGGCAGCGGCGCGGGGCTGGACTGGATGCTGTTCTTCGCCGCTTCCTCGGTGCTGCTGTCCTTGCTGCCGCAGATCGGGGAGCAGGTGGACTACCTGCGCTTCCTGCCGGAGCGCCGGCGCGGCAACCGCTTCGGCTGGTGGCTGGCCGTGCTGGGCACGGGGCCTGGCTGGGTGTTCACCGGCGGGCTGAAGCTGCTCGCCGGATCCTTCCTCGCGTGGATGCTCGTGAGCCGCGGCGTGGCACCGGCCGACGCGGACGATCCGACCATCATGTACCACCATGCCTTCGGCGACGTGTTCAGTTCGCCGACGCTGGCGCTGCTGGTGACCGGGGTGTTCGTGATCGTCTGCCAGGTGAAGATCAACGTCACCAACGCCTATGCCGGCTCGATCGCATGGTCGAACTTCTTTTCCCGCGTGACGCATGCGCACCCGGGGCGCGTGGTCTGGCTGGTGTTCAACGTGCTGCTGGCGCTGCTGCTGATGGAGGTGGGCATCTTCTCGGCCATCGAGAGCGTGCTGGCGATCTACGCGAACTTCGCCGCCGGCTGGATCGGCGCCATCACGGCGGACCTGGTGATCAACAAGCCGCTGGGGCTCTCGCCGCGCGGTATCGAGTTCAAGCGCGCGCACCTCTACGACGTGAACCCGGTGGGGGTGGGGGCACTGGGCGCAGCGGTGCTGCTGTCGAGCCTCGCGCACCTGGGCTGGCTGGGGCAGGCGGCGCAGGTGCTTGCGCCCTTCATCGCGCTGGGCACCGCGATGCTCGTGGCGCCGCTGATCGCGTGGCGCACCCGCGGGCGCTACTACCTCGCGCGACAGCCGGATCCGGCCCGCACCACCGGCCACTGCTCGGTGTGCGAGAACCGCTTCGAGACGGCCGACATGGCGCTGTGCCCGGCCTACGGCGGCTCGATCTGCTCGCTGTGCTGTTCGCTGGATGCGCGCTGCCATGACCAGTGCAAGACCGGGGCGCGCCTGTCGCAGCAGGTCAGCGCCTTCCTCGCGCAGGTGCTGCCGCCGCGCATCGCGGCCGTCGTGGACACCCGCGGCGGCCGGTTCGCCGGACTGATGCTGCTGTCGAATGTGATGGTCGGCATGCTGCTGGCATTCATCCATGCCTTCAGCGCGGCCGGTGATCCGGCGACCGCGGCGGCGCAGCGTGCCACGCTGGGCACCGTGTATTTCTGCTTCCTGGTGCTGTCGGCCGTCGTGGCGTGGGTCATCGTGCTGGCCGTGGAGAACCGGCGCAGCGCCGAGCGCGAGTCCGCCCGCCAGACTTCGATGCTGATGGACGAGATCGCCGCCCACCAGCGCACCGACGCGGCGCTGCAGCGGGCCAAGGAGGCCGCCGAATCGGCGAACCGGGCCAAGTCACGCTACATCATCGGCCTCTCGCACGAGATGCGCACGCCGCTGAACTCGGTGTATGGCTATGCGCAGCTGCTCGAGCGTTCGCCGCAGGATCCTCCCCCGAACGCGGTCAAGGTGATCCGGCGCAGCGCCGAGCACCTGGCGAGCCTGATCGATGGACTGCTCGACATCTCGCGCATCGAGGGCGGGCACCTGAAGCTCAACCGCGACCGGCTGAACCTGCGCGAGTTCCTCGACCAGCTGGAGGACATGTTCCGCCTGCAGGCTGCCGGCAAGGGCATCGGCTTTTCCTGCGAGCGCGCGGCGCACCTGCCGGGCACGGTGCATGTGGACCAGAAGCGGCTGCGCCAGATCCTGATCAACCTGCTGTCGAATGCGGTGAAGTACACCGAGCGTGGACATGCCGCGCTGGCGGTGCGCTACCGCAACCAGGTGGCGGAGTTCGAGGTGCGCGACACCGGCATGGGCATCGCGCCGGAGGATCTGCAGCGGGTGTTCCAGCCCTTCGAGCGGGGCAGCGGCGCGCAGGTGCGCGCGATTCCCGGCACCGGGCTGGGGCTCACGATCACGCAGCTGCTGGTGCAGGTGATGGGCGGAGAGATCAGCGTGCGCAGCACCCCCGGGGAAGGCACCGTGTTCACGGTGCGGCTGTTGCTGTCTGAAGCGATGGAAGATCCGGCGACCGAGCGGGTGCGTCACATCCACGGCTATCAGGGGCCCCGCCGGCGCATCCTCGTGGTGGATGACGACCCGGCGCATGTGCAGGTGATGGCCTCGCTGCTGCGCCCTCTCGGCTTCGAAGTGGAGACCGCCGCGGACGGGGCGCAGGGCATCGCCGCGGCAGCGACGTTCCGGCCGGATCTGGCGATGGTGGACCTGTCACTGCCCGACATGACCGGCTGGGACGTGGTGCGCGCGCTGCGTGAGGATGCAGCACTGCAGCGGCTGCGCGTGCTGATTGTCTCGGCCAATGCACACGAGTATCTGCCCGGCAGCGAACAGGCGCTGCACGACGGCTTCCTGGTGAAGCCGGTGGACCTCGGCCTGCTGCTCGCGGCGCTGCAGACGCAGCTCTATCTGCAGTGGGATTACGGCGGGGAAGCCGCCACGCCGGTCGAGGCGCTCACCGTCACGCGCGAGATGGCGGCCGGTTTCCGCCAGCACCTGGAAGACCTGTGGCAGCTGGGCCAGATCGGCCACGTGCGGGGCATCCAGGCGCGCCTGCGGGAATTCGAGACGGCGGCGCCCGCTGCGGCGCCGCTGGTGGGCGCGCTGCGCGCGCTGGTGGAGCGGTTCGACCTGAAAGGCTACATGACGATGATCGGGGAGTTGCGTGGGGGCACTTGAGAGACTACGGACGGCGCCGCCACGTGGCGCGCGGCGTGACACGGTGCTGGTAGTGGATGACACGCCGGCGGCGCTGGGCCTGCTGAACGACATGCTGGATGCGGCCGGCTACACGGTGCTGATCGCCACCGATGGCGAGAGCGCGTTGCGCCTGGTGGACCAGATCACGCCCGATCTGGTGCTGATGGACGCACTGATGCCGGGACTGGATGGCTTCGAGACCTGCCGTCGCCTGAAGCAGGATGGCGCCATGGCGCACCTGCCGGTGATCTTCATGACCGGGCTGGCCGAGACCGAGCATGTGCTGCAGGGTCTGGCCGCCGGGGGCGTGGACTATGTGACCAAGCCCATCGTCGTGGAGGAACTGCTCGCGCGCATGCGCGTGCACCTGGCCAATGCCCGCGTGGCTGCTGGTCCCAACGCGGCGCTCGACGCCTCCGGCCGCTTCCTGCTGGCCACGGATCGAGCCGGCCGCATCAAGTGGTGCACGCCGAAGGCGCGCGCGCTGCTGGCACGCGGCGCGGTGGGGGAGGCGGGGGCATCCTTCGACCAGATCCCCGCTCCGATGCTGGCGCAGATGCTGGCGCTGCGGCAGGAGTCCGGCGCCACCTGCACACTGCAGATCGGCGGCGTGCAGCTCGAATGCGCGATGCTCAGCCCGATCGGGCCGGAGGAACTGCTGTTCCGCCTCAGCGAGAAGCGCGGCGACGATGACGCGGCCGCGCTGCTGCAGCTGGGCGTCACCGCACGCGAGGCCGAGGTGCTGCTGTGGCTGTCACGCGGCAAGGCGAACCGCGAGATCGGTCAGATCCTCGGCATCAGCCCGCGGACCGTGAACAAGCACCTGGAGCAGGTGTTCATCAAGCTGGGCGTGGAGAACCGGGCGTCGGCTGCAGCGCGTGCGGCGCGCCTGCTGGCTGGCTGAGGCGATCCTTCTCGCGCAGCATGCCGCGATCGAGGATGAAGTCGATGATCGTATCCAGGCCGTGGCCGGTCTTCAGGTTGGTGAACACGAACGGCCGCTCGCCGCGCATGCGGCGCGCATCGCGGTCCATCACCTGCAGCGATGCGCCGACATGCGGCGCAAGATCGATCTTGTTGATGATCAGCAGGTCCGACTTGATGATCCCGGGTCCGCCCTTGCGCGGGATCTTGTCGCCCGCCGAGACATCGATCACATACAGGGTGAGATCCGACAGCTCGGGGCTGAATGTCGCCGCAAGGTTGTCGCCGCCGCTCTCGACGATGATCAGGTCCAGCGCCTCGAAGGCGTGGGTGAGCTCATCGATCGCGGCGAGGTTCATCGAGGCATCTTCGCGGATCGCGGTATGCGGGCACCCGCCCGTTTCCACGCCCCGGATGCGGTCCGGCGTCAGCGCCTCGCTGCGCACCAGGAACTCCGCATCCTCGCGGGTGTAGATGTCGTTGGTCACCACGGCCATGTTGAGCCGTTCGCGCAGCGCCTTGCACAGGCGGTCGACCAGCGCGGTCTTGCCGGAGCCCACCGGCCCCCCGACCCCGACCCGCAGCACGTCATAGGCATGCATGGGGAACGTTTCCTCGTCGCACCCGGATGGTGCGGGGGCATCATCCGCGCCGGCGCGGGGCGACCGGAATACGTCATTTGGCCACCCCTGATGCGCCGGGGCACGCTTCAGTTGGCGGCGGCACGGGCCCTGGCTTGCAGCAGCTGTTTCTCCCGCTGGTTCCGGGCCAGGTCCGCGGCCTGCTCGAACTGTGCCCGGGCCTCCGCATGGCGTCCCAGCTGCACCAGAAGGTCGCCGTGCACGGCTCCCAGCAGGTGGTAGCCGTCCAGGGAACCCTCCCGGGCGAGCGCTTCGACCAGAGGCAGCGCCGCCGCAGCCCCGTCCGCGCGGCTCACGGCCACGGCGCGGTTCAGTGCGACGATGGGGGAGGGCATGACTGCGCCGAGCGCGTCGTAACCGGCAATGATCGCGCGCCAGTCGGTGTCCTCGGGCCGTCGCGCCCGTGCGTGACAGGCAGCAATGGTGGCCTGCAATTCGTAGGGCCCGGCTGCACCGGGCAGGTGCCGTGCCCGCTGCAGGGACGCCGCGGCGCGCCCGATCAGCAGCCAGTCCCAGCGCGCGCGGTTCTGGTCCATCAGCAGGATGGGACTGCCGTCGGCTGCCGTGCGTGCGCGCAGGCGCGAGGCCTGCAACTCCAGCAATGCGCACAGTCCATGCACCTCACGCTCGCGCGGCGCAAGGCCGGTCAGCATGCGCGCCAGCCGCATGGCCTCGGCGCACAGGTCCGGGCGCATCCAGTCCTCACCGTCGGTGGCCGCATAGCCCTCGTTGAAGATCAGGTACACGGATGCGAGCACGGCATCGAGCCGCGCCTGCAGCGCCTCGCCGCGCGGCACCTCGAACGGCACACCGGCTTCCGACAGGGTGCGCCTGGCGCGCACGATGCGCTGCGCGATGGTGGGTTCGCCCTGCAGGAAGGCGCGGGCGATTTCGGCGGTGGTGAGGCCGGCCACCAGCTTCAGCACCAGCGCCACCTGCGCCTCTTTCGACAGCAGCGGATGGCAGGCGGTGAAGATCAGCCGCAGCACGTCATCTTCCACGTGCTCGTCGGCGTCGCTGCTGCGGTCGGGCACCAGATGCTCGCCGCGCGCATCGGCATCGGCGCCCAGTTCCTGGTTGCGGCGCCGCTGAAGGCTGGCCTGCCGCAGGCGATCGAGCGCCTTGTTGCGCGCGGTGGTCATCAGCCATGCACCCGGGTTGTCGGGAATGCCACGCGTGGGCCAGTGTTCGAGCGCCGCCACCAGCGCATCCTGCGCCAGGTCCTCGGCGGCGCCGACATCGCGGACGAGACGGGCCACCGCGGCGATGATGCGGGGCGATTCGATGCGCCACAGCGCATCGATCGTGCGGCGCACCTGTTGCGGCATTCCGGCGCGCCTTCAGTGGTCGCGCAACTGCGCGCGGATGCGGTCTTCCTGTTCGCGCACTTCGGGCGTGTAGGCCTCGCCGAAATCGGCCGCCTCGTACACCGGTCGGATCTCGATCTCCGAGTCGCCGGGCATCGGGTTGGGGCAGCGTCGCACCCATTCGATCGCCTCGTCCATCGACCGCACCTGCCAGATCCAGTAGCCGGCGATCAGCTCCTTCGTCTCGGCGAAGGGACCGTCGATGACGCTGCGGTCGCGGGCCGAGAACCGCACGCGCTTGCCGCGCGCGGAAGGGTGCAGTCCATCGCCGGCCAGCATGATGCCGGCCTTCACCAATTCCTCGTTGTACCGGCCCATCTCGAGCATCAGCTGCTCGCTGGGCAGGTTGCCGGCTTCTGAATCCGCCGTGGCCTTCACGATCACCATGACACGCATGTTCATCTCCCCGTTTGCTGGCCGGGCGTCACCATGACGGGCCTGCATCTCATCGACGGCCGGCGTCCGTGCTTTTCGACAATGCGGTGCGCGTGGCTACAATCCGATGATGCAATACCTGCTGCTGGTGTACACCGATCCGGCGCTGCTCGACCAGCTCCCGGCCGAGCGCTTCAACGTGCAGATGCGCGACTGCCTCAACAAGGCCGACGCGCTGCGCAGCGCGGGCACCCTGCTGGACGCGCAGCAGCTCGAACCGCCGGCCCGGGCCAGGTCGGTGCGCGTGCGGGCGGGCCGCACGCAGATCCTCGATGGTCCTTTTGCCGAGACCAAGGAAGTGCTGGCCGGCTTCAACCTGGTGGAAGCCGCATCGATGGACGAGGCGGTGCGCATGGCGCAGGAGCTGCCCTGGGCCGAGTACGGCTGCATCGAGGTACGGCCGATCGCTGACATGGCAGCGATGCGCCGGCGCGTCGGCGCCTGACACCCCACAAATCACGTCGACTGCCGGAACTTTCCTACAGGGTGCGCCTCATAATAGGTATATGAAATACCTATTCACGAAACTGGCTGGAGCCGCGCTGCTGGCGCTCGCGGCCGGCCCGGCGCTCGCCGACTCTGCGAAACTGCCCACCTCGACGCGCTATGACGTCGAATATCCGGGCATTGCGTATTCCGAAGCGGCGACCGAGAACCGGGTGTATCGCCTGCAGCAGCAGCTGAACAGCGGCAAGCTGAAGCTGGAATGGGAGCCGCGGTTCGGCTACCTGCTCTCGATGCTCGAGGCGCTGGAGATCGATGTGGATTCCCAGGTCCTGGTGTTCTCGCGCACCAGCCTGCAGATCGAGCACATCTCGCCGCAGACGCCGCGGGCGGTTTATTTCAATGACGACACCTACGTCGGCTTCGTGCAGAACAGCCCGTTGATCGAGCTGACGGCCATGGATGCGGACAAGGGCGCGGTGTTCTATGGCATCGAGAACCGCCGCGAGTATCCGGCGGAGTTCACGCGCGAGGGCGGGCGCTGCCTGACCTGCCACGACACCTATTCGATGGGCGGCGGTGGCGTGCCCCGCGTGATGGTGCTGTCTTCGCCGGTGGATCATGCCAGCGACACCCGCAGGCTGACGGCGGGCCAGGACGTGGATGATTCCACGCCGTTCGGCGTGCGCTGGGGTGGCTGGTATGTCACCGGCGACACGGGCAAGCGCACGCATCTGGGCAACCTGGCGCTGCGTGAAGGGCGGGGCGGCGAGAAGCTGCGCGAGCTGGCCGACCGGGCGCACAACATCGACGTGCTGAACGACTATTTCGACACCTCGCGGTTTCCGACGCCGAAGAGCGATGTGGTGGCCCTGACCGTGCTGGAGCACCAGACCCGGCTGCACAACCAGATCACGCGCGTGGATTACAAGATCCGCACCGTGCTGGAGCGGGACTCGTCGGCCGCCAGCAGTGGCGCGCTGCGCAGCTGGGCCGACATCTCGCCCAATGACCACAAGCGGCTGCACCAGATGATGGAGCCGCTGGTGCGCGCGATGTTCCTCAGCGATGCAGCGCCCTTCGAGGACCGCATGATCGGCAGCAGCGGCTTCACCGAGCGCTTCTCGAAGATGGGGCCGCGCGATTCGAAGGGACGCTCGCTGCGCGAGCTGGACCTTGTGACGCAGCTGTTCAAGTACCCGATGAGCTTCACGATCTATTCGGAGCAGTACGACTCGCTGCCGCAGTTCGCGCTCGACTACATCAATGGACGGATCGTCGATGTGCTGAAGGGCCGGGACACCACCGGGCTGTCAGAGAAACTCACCGCCGCGCAGCGCCAGGCCATCACCGAGATCCTGATCGACACCAAGCCCACGCTGGCCGCCTTGCTGAAGAAGTAGATGAAACTGACCCAGTACACGGACTACGGCCTTCGCGCGCTGATCGCGCTCGCCGTCGCGCCGGACAGCCGGCATACCGTGACGGGAATCAGCAGCGCCTACGGCATCTCGCGCAATCACCTGGTGAAGGTGGTCGCACGGCTGTCGGAACTGGGCTATGTGGAGACCACGCGCGGCAAGGGCGGTGGCGTGCGCCTGGCACGGCCGCCCGAGCAGATCCGCGTGGGGCAGGTGGTGCGCGAGATGGAGACCGGCCTCGGCGTGGTGGAGTGCCTCGGGAAGGATGGCGGCGGGTGTGTGATCAGTCCCGTCTGCGAGCTGAAGGGATTGTTCGACGAAGCCACGCAGGCCTTTCTCTCGGCGCTGGATGACCACACGCTCAGTGAACTGGTGCGGCCGCGCGTGCCGATGGCGCGCCTGCTCGGCATTCCGATCCTGATCGAAGGCGCCGCAGCGGCGCCGCTCAACTAGCGCGCATTCGCAAGCCGGCACTCCGCAGTACCAGTGCGACGGGTGCGCCGACCGGCGCCGCCGCACGTCGTGAGAGCGTCCGCGGCAGTTACAGCGCCCGCCGCACGGCCTCGCGCAGCGCGGGAAGCACTTCGGCCGCGAACCACGGATTCTTCACCCTCCACGGCTCGTTGCGCGGGGAGGGGTGGGGCAGCGGAAACAGCCCATCCGGCACATAGTCTGCCCAGTTGCGCACCGTCTCCGACAGGTTCGGCCGTCGCCGGGCACCAAGATAATGCCGCTGTGCATGGGTGCCGATCAGCAGCGTGAGGCCGACGCGGGGCATCAGTTCCGCAAGCCTGGCATGCCACCGCCCCGCACACTCCGGACGCGGCGGCAGGTCTCCCGATGCGCCACGCCCTGGATAGCAGAAACCCATCGGGATGATCGCGACACGCGACGCGTCGTAGAAGGTGGCCGGATCGACGCCCATCCACTCACGCAACCGCTCGCCGGAGGCGTCTGCCCAGGGAATGCCGGACTCGTGCACCTTGCGACCCGGCGCCTGACCGACGATGCGCAGTCGTGCCGCAGGGCTGGCCTGCAGCACCGGTCGTGGCGCATGCGGCAGCACCGCGGCGCAGTGGTTGCACGCGCGCACCTCCGCGAGCAGCCGCTCGAGCGATCGTTTGCCGGTTGAACTCACAGCAGCGGCTGCTGCTCGGGGGGGTAGGTGATCGTCGATCCTTCGATGTGCGCGAACGGCGTGAGCTTGTGCGGCCGGAAGCTGGTGTCGGAAAGGATCTCGACCACCGGCACCTCGCGCAGGTTCAGCGCGTCAGCCACCAGCGATCGATGGCACCGCCAGGGGACCGCTTCGGCGCACATGATGGCCGTGGGCGCCTCACGCCCCAGCCGCACCAGTTCATCGACGGCCTGCTGGAAGACTTCGGTCTGCATGTAATCGGCATAGCCCCGGAAGCTCTTGTTGCGCCAGCCAGTGTTGGGTGAATCGCTGCGCGGATGCCGCAGGCCGCCCAGTGCCTGCATCGGGATGTATTCGATGCCGGCTTCGCCGAGGCTCGCGTCCAGCGCGTCGGCGTTGAACTGCGGATTGTGGCGGGAGCGCGGCACCGTGCGCACGTCGCCGAGGCGGCGCACGCCATAGACCCGAAGGCGCGCGATGAACTGGTCGATCGGCAGCGTCGAGTGGCCGATGGTGAAGATGGTGCCGGGGGACCAGTCGGTGTCCTGGGGGGATTGGCGGGGCATGAGGAGATTGGACAGCGAATGGCTCCGGATATCCATCCTGAATTTAACATAATATACATTATGCGAAGTAGCAGTGCCCCCGTGGGGATGGCCATCCCGTGCTGGCCGGCGCTACTACGGGAACTGCCTATCCTCCGTTGGGTCCGCGGGCGCTTCTTTCCGGAAACCCTCGATCTGCGCCCGCATCGCACGCTGGAACGCCGGCCGCGCCTCGCAACGCCGTTTGTACGCCAGCAGCGACGGGAAATCCTCCAGCAGCCGCGTGTGGTCGAGGATGCGCAGCACGTCGGCCATCAGCAGGTCTCCAGCCGTGAACCGGCCTTCCAGATACGGCCGGTCTCCCAGCGCGCGCGACAGCAAGGTCAGCCGGTCGCGGACCGCGGATTCGACCTGCGGGCGGCGCTGCTGCGCCCAGGATTCGTCGGCGTGGAAGAAATCGATGCCGCCGAGCTCCTGGACCGGGTTCTCCACCGTGTTGAGGGCCGAGAATGCCCATGCCGTGGCGCGGGCCCGGGCGTGCGGTTCAGAGGGCAACAGCGCTTCGCAGCCCGATGCGATGTGCAGCACGATGGCGCCGCTCTCATGCAGCAGCAGGCCGTCATCCTCGATGGCGGGTGCCTGGCCGAATGGCTGGCGCGCAAGGTGCTGGTCCGAGCGCTGTCCGGCGCCGAGCGCCACGTGCTTCACCGCATAGGGTTGCTCCGCTTCCTCCAGCGCCCAGCGCACCCGCATGGCGCGCATCAGTGGCGCCGCAAACGGCGGAACCCATGTGTACGTGAACAAGGTGATCATCGTGGACCTTCCTTCTGTCGCGCCAGCCAGAAATTGGCCGCGTGTACGGCCTGCTTGTTGAACAGCGACGCCCAGCCCTGCACATGACTGTCGCGGATGGCCGTGGAGGAAAATGGCGTCTGGTGGAAGGTCTGCAACGTCCGGCCGTCGTGTTCTTCAAACGTCACGGTGACCAGCGTGTCGCGGTCGCGGCCGGAATCCTCGTCCCATGCGAATGTGAAGACGAGGCGGCGATCGCGTTCCACTTCGCGGATCACGCCGCCCATTCCGAAGACGCCGTGGTCCTTCGCAGCCATGACCGCGCGCCATCGTTTGCCGGGCTTCAGGTCCCAGTCGAGATGGGTGGCGGTGAATCCCTCCGGACCCCACCAGCGCACGACATGCGCAGGGTCTTCCCAGATCTCGAACAGCAGCGACGGCGGCGCGTCGAACTCCCGGGTGATCAGCAGTTCCGGCTGTTGCGGGGCACCCCGGGACGCACTCATGGCCTGCCCCGCGGCCCACGCGCCCTGGCCACCTTGCCCACGTATGCGTCCAGGCGATCAAAGGACCCCTGCCAGAACGTGCGATAGCTGGAAAGCCAGTGATCGACCTTCGACAGCGCCTGCGGACGCAGTTCGCACGGTCGCCATTGCGCCTCGCGGCTGCGGCCGATCAGGCCCGCGCCTTCGAGCACCTTCAGGTGCCTGGAAACAGACGGCAGTGAGAGATCAAACGGCGCGGCGAGTTCATTCACGGTGGCCGGGCCTTTGCACAGCCGCGCGAGGATGGCCCGCCGGGTCGGATCGGCCAGCGCAGCGAACGTCCGGGAAAGAGGGTCCTGCATGGGCAAGAGTATTTAGCAGACGCGCTAATTAGCACAAGTGCTAAATAATGCGAACGCCCCCCCTTCCACCCATGGTCGTGGCGATGTGTCCGCGAGACGCGGGTTCCGGCTCAGGCCCTGGCGGGCTTC
Organism: uncultured Steroidobacteraceae bacterium; assembly: GCA_964632365.1. Taxonomy (GTDB): domain Bacteria; phylum Pseudomonadota; class Gammaproteobacteria; order Steroidobacterales; family Steroidobacteraceae; genus ZC4RG30. The sequence goes on along the minus strand of CAZWDR010000015.1, from coordinate 2,576 downwards.
AGCGCCGACGGCAGCAGGCGGCGCAGCCGCTGCGTCGCGCTCTCCCGCGGCTCCACCAGGCGCTGGAAATCCTCCGGCGCGACCGCCGCACTGCACAGGTAGCCCTGGTACTGCTCGCAGCCCAGTTGCCGCACGAATTCGTGCTGGGCGCCGGTTTCCACGCCCTCGGCGGTCACCTTCAGGTCCAGGCTGTGCGCCAGTGACACGATGGCCCGCACGATCTCCGCGTCGTCACGGCTCGCCTCGATGTCGCGGATGAAGCTGCGGTCGATCTTCAGGATGTGCAGCGGCAACCGGCGCAGGTAGCTGAGGCTCGAGTAGCCGGTACCGAAATCATCCACCGAGATGCGCACGCCGAGCGCGGCGATCTCCCCCAGCAGCTGGGTGGACCGGTCGGGGTCGCGCATCACCGCGGACTCGGTCAGCTCCAGCTCAAGGTGCGTCGCGGGGATGCCGGCTTGCTGGATGGCTGCCCGCACCCGTTGCACCAGATCTTCCTGGCTGAACTGCTCGGCGGACAGGTTCACCGCCATCGTCAGGTGGCCGAGGCCCGCGTCATGCCAGCGCCTGAGCTGCCGGCAGGCTTCCTGCAGCACCCAGTCGCCGATCTGCAGGATCAGCCCGCTCTCTTCCGCGACCCGGATGAAGTCAGCCGGAAGCACCACTCCGCGCTCCGGGTGGCGCCACCGCAGCAGCGCCTCTGCGCCACGCACGCCGCCGCTGGCCACATCCACCTTGGGCTGGTAGTGCAGCAGCAACTCGCCGCGTGCGAGGGCGCGGCGCAGGCCGCTCTCCAGCTCCAGGCGTTCGCGGTCGAACGCCCCCATCCCCTCGGCGTAGAACTGCAGCTGGTTCCGGCCGTGGCGCTTGGCGTGATACATGGCGGCATCGGCGTGCCGCAGCAGCGCGAGAGGATCCACTGCGTCATGTGGAAACATCGTCACGCCGATGCTGCTGCCGACATGCACGTCGACGCCGCCCAACGCCAGCGTCTCCGCCACGGCGGCCTGGGCTTTCGAGAGCACCACGGATGCTTCATGGCGGGTGCCGATATCGGGCAGCAGCGCGATGAACTCGTCGCCGCCGACCCGGGCGAGCGTGTCGGATTCGCGCAGGGTGCGCCGCAGGCGCGCGGCGACCTGGCGCAGCAGTTCATCTCCGGCCGCATGGCCGAGCGAATCATTGATCGCCTTGAAACGGTCGAGGTCGATCGCAGCCACAGCAAAGCAGCGGCGATTGCGGCGCCACTCGCTGATGGCCTGGCCCAGCCGGTCATGCAGCAGCGTGCGATTGGGCAGCCCCGTCAGCGCATCATGGCTGGCAGCGTGGAGCAGCTGGCTGTTCATGCGCTGCAGTTCCTGCGCATGCCGGCGCGCCCGCGCCGCCAGATGGCTGTCCACCAGCATCAGCACGGCCGTGACGCCGAGCAGGCCCATCGCGACCATCGCGATCAGCACCGCCAGCCAGTTCTGCTCCAGCCGCACCCCGCCGGTACACCAGGCATCCGGCGCGAACTGTGTCGCCGCCATGCCCGTGTAATGCAGCCCGGCGATGGCAAGGCCCATGACGACCGCGGCCAGCGCGCGGCACAGGTGCCGCGTCGCGCCGTGCAATGCGCGCAACCTGAAAAACAGGCTCAACGCGATGAACGAGGCGGCCAGTGCGATGACCACCGACGCGACGAACAGCTTCAGGTCATAGCTGAGGCCGGGCTGTACCGTGATGGCATGCATGCCCACGTAATGCATGCCACTGATGCCGATCGCCAGCACGACCGCGCCGCGCACCAGGCGGGGCGTCGACATCTGCGCCTCGGTGGCCACGGACAGCGCGTAGGCCGAAGCGGCGACCGCCAGCGCCAGCGACACCAGCGTGGTCGGCACATCGTAGGCCAGCGGCACCGGCAGCCTGAATGCCAGCATGCCGATGAAGTGCATGGACCAGATCCCGATACCCATCGACATCGCGCCGCCCCACAGCCACAGCTGGCTGGCCATGCCGCTGGTGCGCGAGACGCGCTGGGCAAGGCTCAGCGCGGCATGCGCGCTCGCAATGGCGACCAGGATCGACAGCACGACGATCCAGGTGTGATACGTACCTGTCATGGAAACCGGTGGACGTGGGCGGGGATGCAGCATTCCACAGCACGCTGGCCCGCACCGGCACTGAATCACAGAAGCATCTGCCGTCCGCCGGTCCGGCGCCGGCGGACGAAGGCGACCCGCGTCACAAATCACGGAGCACTGGCGCTATCCTTGCCGGCAGTCCACGCCAGAGGTGATCTCCATGCTCCGTCCCCTGCTCCTCCCGCTGGTTGCCGCAGCGATCGCCCTGTCCGGCTGCGGGTCGAAGGCCTCGTCCGTACCGGAGCCCGCCGCAGCCTCGGAGCTGCTTGCCGCCGTCGACATCCCCTATGAGCAGTTCGAGCTGGAGAACGGCCTGCGGGTCCTGGTGCATACCGACCGCAAGGCGCCCATCGTGGCGGTGTCAGTGTGGTACGACGTGGGTTCGAAGCATGAGCCGGCCGGAAAGACCGGCTTCGCGCACCTGTTCGAACACCTGATGTTCAACGGCAC
>CAZWDR010000014.1:0-33642 GCA_964632365.1 uncultured Steroidobacteraceae bacterium | reverse complement strand
ACAGCTGCTCGCGCCGGCCAGTGAGCACCTTGTGCGGATAGGCCTGGTGGCCCACATCCCAGACGATGCGGTCATGGGGCGTGTCGAACACATAGTGCAGGGCGATGGTCAGTTCGACCGTGCCGAGGCCGGCGGCGAAATGCCCGCCCCGCGTCGCGCAGGTCTGGATCAGGAACTGGCGCAGTTCACTGGCCAGCTGCGGCAGTTCGGCCGGCGTGAGCGCGCGCAGCTCAGCCGGCGAGCGGACGCGGTCGAGCAATGGCAGCGCAGCGGGCCGGGCCTGGTTGGTCATGGGCGCGAGTTTACACGCTGGCCGGGTGCCGCCCGACGGCCTTGCGGCCGGGCGCAGGCGTTGCCGCCCATGCGGCGGGGCTCAGTGCCGGCGATCGACGACGGCATGCGCCAGCGCGACGAGCTCCGGCGCGCGCGCGGCCAGTGGGCCCAGTGCGGCCACTGCCGCGTCGCGGTGCGTGCGCGCCAGCTGCGCGGCCCGCGGCAACCCGTGCACGCTGGGATAGGTGGGCTTGCCGCGCGCGGCATCCGCGCCGGCGGTCTTGCCCAGCGCCGCGGTTTCGCCCTCCACGTCGAGCACATCGTCGTGGATCTGGAAGGCCAGGCCCAGCTCCGCGCCGAAGCAGGCCAGCGCCTCGTACTCAGGTCCTTCCACATAGCCCGCGCCGATGGCGCCGAGCAGCACGCTGGCGCGGATCAACGCGCCGGTCTTGCGCCGGTGCATGCCCTCGAGCCGGCCGGCGTCGAGGGTGTGCCCCACCGCCTCGAGGTCGATGGCCTGGCCGCCAGCCATGCCGGCGGTGCCGATGCCCTGCGCCAGCACCTGCATCTGTTGCAGCCTTGCGGCGGCGGGCAGCGGGCTGTCGGACCGACCGGCGAGGATCTCGAAGGCCAGCGCCTGCAGGGCATCGCCCACCAGCACGGCCGTGCCTTCGTCAAACGCGCGGTGACAGGTTGGCCGGCCGCGGCGCAGGTCGTCGTTGTCCATGGCCGGCAGGTCGTCGTGCACCAGGCTGTAGACATGGATCATCTCGACGGCCGCCGCGGCATCATCCAGTGCCTCCGGCGGCGCGCCGAGCGCGGTGCCGGTGGCATAGACCAGCGCGGGACGCAGCCGTTTGCCACCGCCAAGCGTGCTGTAACGCATCGCCTCGCCCAGTCGCGGCGTGCCCGGATCCTCGAGGGACAGCCGGGTGGCCAGTTGCTGTTCCACGCGGGCGCGCCAGGCATCGAGCCTGGCGGCAAGGCCGGTGTCACTCATCGTCGCCCAGCGCGTCGGCGTCGAACGGCCGTGCGCCGTCCTTCAGCAGGATCTCCACGCGCTGGCGCGCATCGGCGAGATGCGTGTGGCAGCGGCGGGTCAGCGCGATGCCCTGCTCGAACAGTGCCAGTGAATCGGCCAGCGGCAGGTCACCGCGCTCCAGGCGCGCGATCAGCGCTTCCAGCTCGGCCAGTGAATGCTCGAAATCCGGCGCGTCGGCCTGCGGCGCGTCGCTGCGGTTGCTCATGGCGCGCAATTCTAGACCACAGGCTAGAATCCCGCCGATGACTTACAGTGCTTCCGACATCGAGGTCCTCTCGGGCCTCGACCCGGTGCGTCGCCGCCCCGGGATGTACACCGACACCACCCGGCCCAACCACCTCGCACACGAAGTGATCGACAACAGCGTCGATGAGGCGCTGGCGGGGCACTGCGACACCGTCGAAGTGACAGTGTTCAAGGATGGCTCGCTGCAGGTGACTGACAACGGCCGCGGCATGCCGGTGGACATCCATCCGAAGGAGAAAGTCTCGGGTGTCGAGCTGATCCTCACGCGGCTGCATGCGGGCGGCAAGTTCAACGACAGCAACTACAAGTTCTCCGGCGGCCTGCACGGCGTGGGCGTGTCGGTGGTCAACGCGCTGTCGAAGCGGCTGGAATGTTCCATCAGGCGCGGCGGCAAGGAATACAGCATCGGTTTCGCGAGCGGCAAGGTGGTGTCGAAGCTCGCCGAAGTGGGCGCGGTCGGCCAGCGCAACACCGGCACCACGGTGCGGTTCTGGCCAGAGTCCTCGTTCTTCGATTCCGACCGCTTTGCGCTCGCCGAGCTGCGCCACACGCTGAAGGCCAAGGCCGTGCTGTGTCCGGGGCTGCGCGTGCGCTTCGAGGTCGAGGCCACCGGCGAGAAGGAAGAGTGGTTCTACACCGGCGCGCTGACGCAGTACCTCACCGAGATGATCGGCAAGGCGGACAGCCTGCCGAAGGAGCCGCTGACCGGCAAGCACGGCACCGAACGCGATGCGGTGGAATGGGCGCTGGCCTGGGCGCCAGACCTTTCTGCGTTCATCGCCGAAAGCTACGTGAACCTGATCCCCACCCCCGGCGGCGGCACGCATGTGAATGGCCTGCGCACCGGCGTGTGCGCGGCGGTGCGCGAGTTCGCCGAGTTCCGCAACCTGATGCCGCGCGGCGTGAAGCTGTCGCCCGAGGACATCTGGAACGGCGTGTCGTTCGTGCTGTCGATCCGCATCAAGGATCCGCAGTTCGCCGGCCAGACCAAGGAGCGCCTGGCTTCCCGCGATGCCGCGGCGCTGGTCGAGGGGTATGCGCGCGACAGCACCGCGCTGTGGCTGAACCAGCATCCGGATGCCGGCGAGCGCATCGCGCAGTACGCCATCGAGAATGCGCAGGAGCGCATCAAGGCCGCGCAGCGCGTGACGCGCAAGCGCGTGGTCGCGGGGCCCGCGCTGCCGGGCAAGCTCGCCGACTGCACCTTGCAGGATCCGTCGCGCTCCGAGCTGTTCCTGGTGGAGGGTGATTCCGCCGGAGGTTCGGCGCGCCAGGCGCGTGATCGCACCTTCCAGGCGGTGATGCCGCTGCGGGGCAAGATCCTCAATACCTGGGAGCTGGAGCACGGACAGGTGGCTTCTTCCGAGGAGGTGCACAACATCAGCATCGCCATCGGTGTCGACCCCGGTTCGGCGGACATCTCCGACCTGCGCTACGGCAAGATCTGCATCCTCGCGGACGCGGACTCTGACGGCCAGCACATCGCCACGCTGCTGTGCGCGCTGTTCCTGCGTCATTTCCGCCCGCTGGTGATGAGTGGCCACGTGTTCGTCGCAATGCCGCCGCTGTACCGCGTCGATGCGGGCAAGCAGGTGGGCTATGCGCTGGACGAGGCCGAGCGCGACGCGCTGATCGCGCAGTTCGGCGGCCGCGCGAAGCCGGTGGTGACGCGCTTCAAGGGGCTGGGCGAGATGTCGCCGCTGCAGCTGCGCGAGACGACGATGGATCCTTCGACGCGGCGGCTGGTGCAGCTGACGGTCGAGGCGAAGGACGAGGCCGACCAGATGATGGACATGCTGCTGGCAAAGAAGCGCTCGGCGGACCGGCGGGAGTGGCTGGAGCTGAAGGGGGACTTGGCCGACGTCGTGGTTTGAACGGCGACTGCGCCACAGTTGACGACTCGAAGTTGACGATAGCCGACTTTCTGCGTACAAACCCGTCAAGGCTGCCGAAAGTGGCGATTAGCCCACTTCCGATGCACACGAGGGTCCCGCCAAATGAAGTCGGTCAATCCCAACTTGTCCCCGAAGGCCCGCAAGCACGCCCGGCGGGGTGACGACGCCGATCTGCTGGCCCTGTCCGCCACGCTGCGCGCCGCACGCACCGCCGCCGGCCTGACCCAGGCGCAGTTGGCGCTCGTGTCGGGTGTGGGCCGCGACACCATCCTTGCGCTCGAGAACGCCCGGCCGGGTGTCTCCGTGGGGGCGGCGCTCCGGGTCATGAAGGGGCTGGGGCTCACCATCCTGCCCACGGCAGTGCGCCGCTGATGCTGGCAGTGGTCCACGCGCGGGGCACAGCAGGCACGCTGCGCCAGACGGGCGACACGCTGGAGTTCCAGTACGCGGCCGCCTGGCTGGCGCGCACGGACGCGCTGCCGCTGTCGCCGCGCCTGCCGCTGCAGCCCGAAGCCTGGCGCGGCGACGAAGTGGTCTTCTTCTTCAGCAACCTTCTGCCCGAGGGCCCGGTGCTCGACACGCTGCGGCAGCTCCGGCGACTGCCGCGCGGCAACGTGTACCGGATGCTCGAGGCCTTCGGCCGCGAGTGCGCAGGGGCCTTCGCGATCGTGCCGGAAGAGGAGGCAGGCAAGCCGGTGCCCGCGGGCAACTATCGCGAGTACCCGCTCACCCAGCTGACCGAGGATCTTGGCCGGCTGCGCGAGAACATCCCATTGCTGGGCAGCCATGCCGACCTGCGGCTGTCCCTGGCGGGCGCACAGAACAAGATTCCCGTGCGTTACGCCGCAGGAAGGCTGTGGCTGCCCGAAGCCGGCGCGGCCTCCACGCACATCCTGAAACCATCTTTGCAACCTGCGAGCGTGTATCAGGACTCTGTGCTGAACGAAGCATTCTGCTTGCGGCTCGCGGGTGATCTTGGTCTTCCCGTGCCGCACGTCACCGTGCTGCGTGAGCCTGAACCGCTGTTGCTGGTCGAGCGTTATGACCGCGTGCTGGTGGATGGCCACATGGAACGCCTGCACCAGCTCGACCTGTGCCAATTGGCCGGCGTGCTGCCCGTGAACAAGTACCAGTCCGATGGCGGGCCGGGCTTCCGGCAGTGCTTCGCGCTGATCGACGCGTGGAGCGCCACGCCCGCGGTGGATCGCCTGCGGCTGGTGGATGGAATGCTGGTGAACTTCCTGGTCGGCAACGCGGACGGGCATGCCAAGAACCTCTCCATGCTGTATGGCCTGGACGCGCGGCTGCGCCTGGCCCCGTTCTATGATCTGCTGGCCACCGGATACTGGCCGCGGCTCAGCGACCGCATGGCGATGTCGATCGGCGGCGAGCGCCGGCCCGACTGGGTGATGGCGCGGCACTGGCAGCGCTTCTGCGAGGAAACCGGGCTGAACGCCACGCAGCTGCGGCGGCGGGCGCTGGACCTGGCGGCGCGGGCTGTCTCGCGGTGTGCCGAGGTTGCCAGCGCGCTCGACGTGCCGCCGGCGTTGCAACAACACCTGCATGCAACGCTGCATCAGCGCGGCGAAAGCCTGCAGAAGCGACTGGGGGTTGCGGAGTGACCCGGCGCTGCAGTGTTGCGAGGCCACGACGCAGCAGCCAGGCAAGCGGGACGGCACAAGCCATCGGAGAAGCCACGTTTCATGCGGAGGCAGCGCCGGTCGCCATCGACATTGACCCCGCCCATTGCCGGCAGTAGCCTCCCGCCGCCGCCAGCCCGTTCCCTCCAGGTCCGCACCCCCGATGAAGCACCCCGAACTGAATTTCGAAGGCGTCGAGCGCCAGCCGCTGCGCACCTTCACCGAGAAGGCGTACCTCGACTATTCGATGTACGTGATCCTCGATCGCGCGCTGCCGGTGCTGGGCGACGGCCTGAAGCCGGTGCAGCGACGGATCGTCTATGCGATGAGCGAGCTGGGGCTGTCGGCGGCCTCCAAGCACAAGAAGTCCGCGCGCACCGTGGGTGACGTGATCGGCAAGTTCCATCCGCATGGCGATTCGGCGTGTTACGAAGCCATGGTGCACATGGCACAGCCGTTCTCCTACCGCTATCCCATCATCGACGGGCAGGGCAACTGGGGATCGCTCGACGATCCGAAGTCCTTCGCGGCGATGCGCTACACCGAGTCGCGCCTGACGCGCTATGCCGAGGTGCTGCTCGGCGAGATCGACGCCGGCACGGTGGACTTCGGCCCGAATTTCGACGGCACGCTCGAAGAACCGCTGATCATGCCGGCGCGGCTGCCGAACCTGCTGCTGAACGGCGCGTCGGGCATCGCGGTGGGCATGGCCACCGACGTGCCGCCGCACAACCTGCGCGAGGTCGCCGCGGCCTGCATCCACCTGCTGGATGAGCCCGAAGCCACCACCAAGGCGCTGATGAAGCACGTGAAGGGACCGGACCTTCCCACCGGCGCCGAGATCGTCTCGCCGCGCGCGGAGCTGCTGCAGTTCTACGAGAAGGGCAATGGCTCGTTCCGCGCGCGCGCCACCTGGGAGGTCGAACAGGAAAGCGGCAACGTCGTCATCAACGCGCTGCCGTGGCAGATCTCCAGCGGCAAGCTGCAGGAGCAGATCGCGCAGCAGATGCGCGACAAGAAGCTGCCCATGGTCGAGGACATCCGCGACGAGTCCGACCACGAGAACCCGGTGCGCATCGTGATCGTGCCGCGCTCGAGCCGGGTCGACCTGCCGCAGCTGATGACGCACCTGTTCGCGACCACGGACCTGGAACGCAGCTACCGGGTCAACCTGAACGTCATCGACCTCGATGGGCGCCCGAAGGTGATGGGACTGAAGGCGCTGCTGACGCAGTGGCTGGAATTCCGCATGCGCACGGTGCGCCGCCGCCTCGAGCATCGCCTGGCGAAGGTCACGCGGCGGCTGCACCTGCTTGAAGGCCTGCTGATCGTCTACCTGAACCTCGACGAGGTGATCCGCATCATCCGCCGCGAGGACGAGCCGAAGCCTGTGCTGATGGCGCGCTTCAAGCTCAGCGAGGAGCAGGCGGAGATGATCCTCGAGACCAGGCTGCGCCACCTGGCAAAGCTCGAGGAAATGAAGATCCGCGATGAGCAGTCGAAGCTTGAGGCAGAGCGCGGCGACCTCGAGGCGCTGCTGAAGAGCAAGGCGAAGCTGACGAAGCTGGTGCGCGACGAGATCGCCGCCGACGCGGAGGAATACGGCGATGCGCGCCGCTCGAAGCTGGTGGAGCGCGAGGCGGCGCAGGCGATGGAAGAGACCGACCTCGTCGCCAACGAGCCGGTCACGGTGGTGCTGTCGACCGGCGGATTCGTGCGCGCCGCGAAGGGCCACGAGATCGAGCCCACCGCGTTGTCATACAAAACCGGCGACGGCTTCCTCACTGCCGCCCGCGGCCGCAGCACCCAGCAGGCCGTGTTCCTCGACAGCACCGGGCGCGGCTACAGCCTGCCGGCGCACACGCTGCCCTCGGCGCGCGGACAGGGCGAACCGCTGTCGGGACGACTGGATCCGCCGGATGGCGCGCGGTTCGCAGGCGTCGCGATCGGTGATCCCCAGGACCGCTGGCTGCTGGCCAGCGACGCCGGCTATGGCTTCATCGCGAAGCTCGAAGACCTCCACACGCGCCAGCGCGCGGGCAAGGCGGTGCTGAACCTGACGCCCAACGCCAGGGTGCTGATCCCGGTGCCGGTGGCCCAGGGCGACGCCTATATCGCGGTGGCCAGCAACGAGGGGCGGCTGCTGCTGTTCCCGGCGGCCGAACTGCCGCAGATGGCACGCGGCAAGGGCAACAAGCTCTTCGGCATCCCGACGAAGAAGGCCGAGAGCCGCGAGGAACTGCTGGTGGCCCTGGCGACGCTGGTCGAGGGGCAGAAGCTGGTGGTGTGGTGCGGCGACCGCCCGATGACGCTGGGCTGGAAGGATCTGCAGCCGTTCGTCGGCCAGCGCGCGCAGCGCGGCGCGATGCTGTCGCGCAATTACCGCAAGGTTGACCGGCTGGAAGTGACCGGCGGCTGAAGATCACGGTGATGGCGCTCAGGCCATCACGATCTCCTCGGGCCCCTGGATCAGGAATCCCTCCAGGTGCTCCACGCCGAGCTGCCACAGCACGGCCATCGTGTTGGCATCCTCCACGTTGGCCGCGATGGTCGCGATGTTGCGTTCGCGCGCGGCATCGACCAGCGCCTCGATCTTCGACTGCAGCAGCGAATCGGTGCTCACGTCCTGCGACAGGCTGCCGTGCAGCTTCATGAAATCCATGGGGACCAGGCCCAGCAGCGCCAGCGGGTCAGGCCCGATGCCGAAATGTTCCAGCGCGAAGCGCATGCCCAGCGCCTTGATCGCATGCGCCTGGCGGCGCACGGCCTGCAGGTTGCCGTGGGCGACCGCCTCGGTCACCGTCAGGCACAGCCGGCTCGGATCCACGCCCACGGCCTGCACCTGCGCGGTGAGCCAGCGGGTCAGCGCGCCATCCAGCGCGCTCTGGCGCGACAGGCGCACGAACAGGCAGTGGGGCTTCGTCTCTGCGGCGAAGCGCGCCGCCGCGCCCATCACCCAGCGGTCGATGGGGCCCATCAGGTTGTTGCGCTCGGCGGCAGGAAGGAACTCACCCGGCAGGATCTCGTTGCGCTGCCGGTCGAGCATGCGGATCAGAAGATCGAACATCGGCGGGCCCCCGCCGAGGTTGGTGATCGGCTGCTGCACCAGCCGGAAGCGGCTCTCGGCCAGCGCTGCCTGGATGTGGCGCGCCCAGACCGCGTCGTACTCGCGGGTGCGCGCGTCGATGGCCGCTTCGATCGCAGCGCTGGCGGCGGCGGCGGCGGCGTTGTCGGCGGCGGCGGCGGCGCTGTCGGCGGCGGTTGCCGCTGTCGGCGGAGCCGCGTCTGCCTTTGCCGCGGTGGGCGGCGTGTGCGCTGCAGACGCTGCAGACGCCGTGGACACTGGGGGCGATGCGGGCCCCGCCGCGGCATCGCCACCGGCGACGTTCCGCACCGGCGCCATGATGCGCACACAGGGTTCACCATCGTGCTCGCCCGGCGTCAGCAGCAGTTCCAGGTCGACGCGCGCGGCGCCATCCTGCCCGGCGCGCGCGGCGGCCTTCAGCACGTGATCCTTCCACTGTCCCTTCAGGCACGCGCTGAGCGCGCCCTTCAGTGCGACGTGGCTGTCCGTGTGGAAGAGGTCCATCACCGGCTGCCCCGTGATGGCGGCCGCCTCGGCGCTGACCAGTTCGAGCCAGGCCTGGTTCGCGTCGACGAGGATGCCTTCCTGCACGACCAGGATGGCGTCGTTCGAGCGCGTCAGCACCGAATCGAGCTGCGCGCGGGATTTCTGTACCGCCTGCCGCGCTTCTTCATGCGCGCGCTGCAGCCGCGAGGCATGCAGCTCGCGCGCGATGACGCGCCAGGCGCGCTCCGCCTGCGCCAGGTTGATGGTGTCCCGCGCGCCAGCCACGAGGTCCGCGGTCATCGTCTCCTCATTCACCTCGGCGCGGATGGCCACCACCGGCACGCCACCGCCCACGGCATTGGCCACCGTCGCCACATCCGCCACTTCGATCGGCTCGCCCACCACGCACAGCAGAAGCTGCGGCGCATGCGCCTCGATGGCCTCCGGCAGGTCGCGCACGGCGGCGATCCACGTGCAGTGGGCGGCGATGCCACGCCGGCGCAGCAGCGCATTGACCGCTTCCACGGTGTCGCGGCTGGCGCTGGCGATGATCAGGGGGACTGCGGCGGAGTCGGTCAAGGCGCACCTCGGGTCAGTGCCGCAATAGTGCCGCGCCGGGGCGCCGGACTTATGTGAACCCGCCCACAGACGGGGGCTTCGAAGAAACCCGGAAAGCCTCAGCCCGGCAGCAGCGGCGTCTTGCTGGCCGCGCCGGCGTTCTCGCGCACCAGGCGCGGCACCAGATAGCCGGGCAACGCGGCCAGCAGCGCCGCGTGCAGCTGCAGCGCGCGCGCGTCCGGCACCTCGAAATGCGCCGCGCCGGCCACCCGGTCGAGCTGGTGCAGGTAGTAGGGCATCACCCCGGCCTCGAACAATCGCTTCGACAGCTGCACCAGCACCGCCGCATCGTCGTTGATGCCGGCGAGCAGCACCGACTGGTTCAGCACGGCCGTGCAGACGGTACCCAGGGCGCGCAGCGCGCCGATCACCTCGTCATCGATCTCCGCGGCATGATTAGCATGCACCACGACGACCAGCCGCTGCCGCCACGGCTGCAGCAGCGCGAGCAGCCCGGGCTCGACGCGCGAGGGCAGCACCACCGGGGTGCGGGTGTGGATGCGCAGGCGCGTCAGCCGCGGCAGCTGCGCCAGGCGCTCGAGCAGCGCGCCGAGTCGCGCGTTGCCCAGTGACAGCGGATCGCCACCGGAGAGGATGACCTCCTCGATGTCCGGGTCGCTGCCCAGCTGGGTGAGCGCCGCGCCCCAGCGTGGTTGGCCCTCGTCCACATCCAACCCGTAGTCATAGTGACGGCGGAAGCAGTAGCGGCAATGCACCGCGCAGGCCCCGGTGCTGACCAGCAAGGCACGGCCGGCGTACTTGCGCAGCAGACCGGGCACTTCGCGCGCCGCGGATTCCTCCAGCGGATCCGGACCGAAACCGGCCACGTCATGCAGCTCGGCCGGCATCGACAGCACCTGGCGCAGCAGCGGATCGGCGGGGTCGCGCGTGCGCATGCGGGCGATGAAGCTCCGCGGCACCCGCAGCGGGAAGTCGCGTGTCGCGGCCACGAGGGCATCGGGCGTCACTTCAGGGCCCAGATCGGCAGCCGAAACGCCCACCAGCGCCAGCAATTCCAGTGGATCGCGCACCGCTTCGGCCAGCTCGCGCTGCCAATCGGGCACGGTCCGCGTTTGGCGGGCGTCTGGTTCTGCCGCTATCATTCGCCGCCCGCTACTCATGCGGAGCGCATTTAACCAGAGAGCGCCATGGCCAGCTACAGCACCAACGAATTCAAGTCCGGTCTCAAGATCCTGCTCGACAACGACCCCTATTCGATCGTCGAGAACGAGATGGTCAAGCCGGGCAAGGGCCAGGCGTTCAACCGCGTGAAGGTCCGCAACCTGAAGACCGGCCGCACCATCGAGCGCACCTTCAAGAGCGGCGACTCGGTCGAGGCGGCCGACGTGGTCGACACCGACATGCAGTACCTCTACGCCGATGGCGACTTCTGGCATTTCATGGTGCCGGAGAACTTCGAGCAGTACGCGGCCGGCAAGGAGGCCGTGGGCGAGAACGCGCAGTGGCTGAAAGAAGGCATCACCTGCATCGTGACGCTGTGGAACGGAGTGCCGCTGCAGGTCATGCCGCCGGCGCACATCGACCTGAAGGTGGTCGAGACCGATCCGGGCGTGCGCGGCGACACCGCCACCGGCGGCCAGAAGCCGGCCAAGCTCGAGACCGGCGCGGTGGTGCGCGTGCCGCTGTTCATCAATGAAGGCGAGGTGCTGAAGATCGACACCCGCAGCGGCGCCTACATCTCGCGGGCCAAGTAGCCCGCGCACGTCATGGCACGGTCCGCGACCGCTGTGCTGCTGCTGGCCCTGCTGGGCGGCGGCGCATGGGCCGCGGACTCCCCGCTGCCGGCGCCGGCGCCGACGGTCCCTGGCCCGCCCATCGGCCACTGGATGCAGCCATCCTGGGACCCGGTCTCGCCCGAGGCGCGCATCTTCCTGGTCGCCGGCTCACGCGACATCGCCAACTTCGCGCAGGAAGTCATCGACCAGAAGAAGTACTGGATGGACCGCGGCTATGCCGCGGAGCAGATCGCGTGTTTCCACGCGGTGCCCGATCCGACCCAGCGCATCGATTCGGAGCAGTTCCTCTCGCTGGAAACTGCGCTCTCCGAGTGCCACCTGGCCACGCCGAAGGCCGTGCTCGATGCCATCCGCGGCATCGCGCAGGACTACCGGCACGAATTCTTCTACCTCTATGTCACCTCGCATGGCAGCTACCCGGCGCTGCAGTGGCCTGCGGAGCTGCGCCAGCGCATCGATCCGCAGGGCAACTGGCTCGAGGCTGCAGTGGCGGAGGCGAAGGCGGATCCTTCCTCGCAGGCGTTCGCGTGGCTCGGCACCTACCGCATCGAGATGGAGGCCATGCGCCGCGACAGCGACGGCGGCTGGGGCTGGGTGTCCTTCCTGGGCCGCTATCGCGACATGCACCGCGCCGACGGCATTGCTGCCGAGGACAACCTGCTCACGCCGGGGCTGCTGGCCGGCGCGCTGGAGGCCTTCCCCGCGGGTGTGCACCGGGTCGTGATCCTGCAGGGCTGCCACTCGGGCGGCTTCGTGCTGGGCGCCAACGAGGCGCCTGCGACGCATGAGACCTTGACGGGGCTCAGCGACGTCACCGTGCTGACGGCGGCGCGGGCCGATCGCACCAGTTTCGGCTGCGCCGGCGGCGATCGCACCACGTACTACGGCGGGGCATTGCAGCGTGTGCTCGACGGACTGCCGCGCGGCGAAATCCCGCAGCTGGACTGGCAGCGTGTCCACGACGAGGTGTCAAAGGAAGTGCAGCGGCTGGAAAATGCCAGCGGCATTCCCGAGGCGCAGCGCTCGCTGCCGCAGTTCTTCACCAGTCACACCGCGAGCCCGCAGCGCAAGGCGCCCACCGCGCGCAAGGACCGCCGGCGCCGCTGAGCAGGATCAGGCGCGGTCCCAGCCGAAGGCCAGCACCTCATCGATGCGCTTGGCGCCGAGCGCCAGCATCGCCACGCGATCGAAGCCCATCGCAACGCCGGCGCAGGCGGGCAGTCCGGCTTCCAGCGCCGCCAGCAGACGCAGGTCGATGTCGGGGGCCGGCAGGCCGCGGCGGCGGCGTTCCGCACGGTCCGCCTCGAAGCGGGCTCGCTGTTCGGCGGCACTGGCCAGCTCCACATAACCATTGGCCAGCTCGATGCCTTCGGCATAGAGCTCGAAGCGCAGCGCCGTGCGCGCATCAAGGGCGTCCAGCTGCGCCAGCGCGGCCTGCGAAGCCGGAAAGTGATGCAGGCCGGTGAGCGCGCCACGGCCGAGCGTCGGACCGACCACTACCGCGACAAGGAAATCGAGCAGGTCATCGCGCGTGGCATCCTCGACGCTGCTGGCGGCAAGGCCATGTTGGCCAGCCAGCGCGGCAAGCTGTGACAGCGGTGCCGTCAGCGGGTCACAGCCCAGCGCGCGCAGGAATGCCTCGGAATATGTGAGCGCTTCAGCCGGCGGCGCCGACTTGCCGCCGGTCTCGAGCATTGCGGCGACCAGCGCTGCGGTTTCCTGCATCAGCTGCGGCAGGCCGAAGCCGGTGCGGTACCACTCCACCATCGTGAACTCGGGATTGTGCAGCCGTCCCAGTTCCCCTTCGCGGAACACCGGGCACACCTGGAAGATGTCGCCACTGCCTGCGGCGAGCAGGCGCTTCATCGGATATTCCGGCGAGGTCTGCAGCCAGCGCGCGCCGGCGGCGTTGTCCACGCGCAATGCATGGATCTGCACATCGGTGACCGCATGCCGCAGCACCACCGGCGTCTGCACCTCGAGCACGCCGCGTTCGGCGAAGAAGCTCCGCACCGTGGCGAGCAGCGCGGCGCGTCCGCGCAGCGCCTCGAGGGACGCGGAGGGTCGCCAGGCGCCGCTCACCGGGGCGGCGTGGCAAGACGGCCCAGCCGCTGGCCCAGGCGCATGGTCGCGCCGGAAGCGATGCGTTCGAGTTCCACGACGCGCGGTCCGAACAGCAGGATCACGGTGGAACCCATGTTGAAGCGGCCGATTTCCTCGCCGCGGGCGCGGTGCAGGCCGGTGGCCGGCAGCGGCAGCGGCGTCACCACGCGCGGCCGCCGCGGTGCCACGTCGCCGTGCCACACCGTGGCCATGCTGCCGACGTTCAGCGCGCCGACGAATATCACCGCGAAGGGTCCGGCCGCTCCCTCGAACAGCAGCACGATGCGCTCGTTGCGGGCGAACAGGTTCTCCACCTCGCGGGCGGCGATGGCGCTGACGCTGAACAGGCGCCCCGGCACGTACCACGCGCCCCGCAACGTGCCATCGGCCGGCATGTGGATGCGGTGATAGTTGTACGGCGCCAGGTAGATGGTCGCGAAGCTGCCACTGGCGAGACGCGGCGCCCATTCATCGGCCGCCGCAGCCAGCAGCGTCTCGAGCGTGTAATGCCAGCCCTTGGCCTGCAGGATCAGGTTGCGGTCCACCGGGCCGGACTGGCTCATCGTGCCATCGACCGGGCTCACCAGCGTCGCATCGTCGCCGTCCAGCGGCCGCGCCCCGGGCTTCAGCGCGCGCGTGAAGAAGGCGTTGAAATGCTCGTAGGCATACGGGTCGGGCTCGAGCGCATCGGACAGGTCGGGCCGGTAGCCGGCGATGAAGATGCGCGTGAAGGTGTTCTTGAACGGCCGCCAGCGGATGCGGGTGACCCAGCCCACGAAGCGCGAGATCAGGTGATGCGGCAGCACGAACTGCAGCCGCACGTTCAGCCACGACAGCATCAGTAGCCGCTCTCCAGCAGCACGCCGAGGTCCTGCCGCAGCGTCGCCAGGTCGAAGGGCGGGGTGAACGCCGCGGTCCAGTGTCCGCGCTCGTTCAGGTACCACAGCGCGGCGGAGTGATCGACCATGTAGCCACCACCGGGCAGCGGCGTCTTGCCATGGGCGACACCGAGCCCCTGCAGCAGCGGCGCGAGCTGCGCGTCTTCGCCGCGCAGCCCGATGATGTTGCCGCCGAACGCATTCACGTAACGCCCCATCGCCACCACGTCATCGCGCTCCGGGTCGACGCTGACGAACACCGGCTGCAGCGCCGCGAGCGCAGGGTCGCGCACCAGCTGCGTCATCAGCGCCAGCGTGGTCGGGCACACGTCGGGGCAGTGCGTGAAGCCGAAGAACAGCAGTGATGGCTGGCCGGCGAGCTGCGCCTGGGTGAACGCGGCGCCACGGTGATCGGTGAGCGAGAACGCCGGCACCTGGCGCGGCTGCGGCAGCACGGTGCCGCTGGCCAGTTCGGGCAGGTCGCGGGCAAGCTGGCGCGAAACCAGATAGCCTGCCGCCGCTGCCACGATGAGCAGGGGAACCAGATAGAGTGCGCTGCGTCTTGCCATGAGCCGATTATCCCACAGCCCGACTGCCCCCACCGGCACCGCGCCCACTGTCGCGCAGCTCCTGCGCCGCGCCACCACGCGCCTGAAACGTGCCCGCGTCGACTATGGCCAGGGCACCGAACTGCCCATCGACGACGCGGCGGCGCTGCTCGCGCATGCCATGGGCCTGAAGCGGCCGCTCGCGGATCGCGACCTGCCGCGTGCGGTGTCGGCGCGCGCGCAGCAGCGGCTGGCGAAGCTGCTCGATCGCCGCATCCGCGAGCGCATTCCGGCCGTCTATCTCACGCAGCGCTGCTGGTGGGCCGGGCTGCCGTTTCACGTGGACGCGCGCGTGCTGGTGCCGCGCTCGCCGATCGCGGAACTGGTCGAGCGGCAGTTCGCGCCCTGGGTGGACGCGGACCGCGTGCGCACCATCGTCGATCTGGGCACCGGATCCGGCTGCATCGCGCTGGCCTGTGCGGTGTATTTCCCGAAGGCGCGGGTGGACGCGGTCGACATCTCTGCCGAGGCGCTCGAGGTGGCGCGCATCAACCGCGCCGCGCTGGGCCTGACCCGCCGCGTGCGGCTGGTGCAGTCGGACTTTTTCGCGGGGCTTGCGGGGCGCCGCTACGATATCATCGTCAGCAATCCGCCCTATGTGGGCGCAGCGGAATTCAACGGCCTGCCCGCTGAATTCACGCACGAGCCCGCCGGCGCATTGCGCTCGGGCCGCGACGGCATGGATGCCGTGCGCGTGCTGCTGCGGGATTCCGCCCGCCATCTGAACGACGGCGGTGTACTGGTGGTGGAAGTGGGCAACACCGAAACGCGCGTGCGCCGCGCATTTCCACGCTTGCCCTTCCTGTGGCTCGAATTCGCGCGGGGTGGCGGCGGGGTGTTCCTGCTGACGGCCGCGCAGCTGCAAACGGCGTTGAGGTCTGGCGGTGTCGGGTAACAGTTTCGGCAAGTCCTTCGTGGTCACCACCTTCGGCGAGAGCCATGGCCCGGCGCTGGGCGCCATCGTCGATGGCTGTCCGCCAGGCTTGCCCATTTCCGAAGCAGAACTGATGGCGGACATCGAGCGCCGCCGCACCGGCACCTCGCATTTCACCAGCCAGCGCAAGGAGCCGGACCAGGTGCGCATCCTGTCCGGTGTGTTCGAGGGCGTCACCACCGGCACGCCGATCGGCCTGCTGATCGAGAACACCGACCAGCGCTCGCGCGATTACGAGAAGATCAAGGACCGCTTCCGCCCCGGCCACGCGGACTACACCTACCAGCAGAAATACGGCCTGCGCGACTACCGCGGCGGTGGCCGCTCGTCGGCGCGCGAGACGGTCATGCGCGTGGCGGCCGGCGCGATCGCGCGCAAGTTCCTCGCCACGCGCCTGGGCGTGCGCATCCACGGCTACGTGAGCCAGGTGGGCGAGATCCGTCTCGACGCGGTCGATCCTGATGCGGCCTACGACAATCCCTTCTTCTGCCCCGATCCCTCGCGGCTGAAAGAACTCGAGGACTACATCTGGAAATTGCGGGGAGAGGGCGATTCGGTTGGCGCAAGGCTCACCGTGATTGCGCGCGGCGTGCCGGCGGGCCTGGGCGAGCCGGTGTTCGACCGCCTCGACGCCGACCTCGCGCATGCGCTGATGAGCATCAACGCCGTCAAGGCGGTGGAAATCGGTGACGGCGTGGCTGTTGCGTCGCAACGCGGCAGCCAGCACCGCGACGAGCTCACGCCGCAGGGATTCGCGTCGAACCACGCCGGTGGCGTGCTGGGCGGCATCTCCAGCGGCCAGGACGTGATCGCGCACATCGCGCTGAAGCCCACATCCAGCATCCAGGTGCCCGGGCGCACCATCGATCTTGCCGGCAGCCCGGTGGATGTGGTGACCACGGGCCGCCACGACCCCTGCGTCGGCCTGCGCGCCACCCCGATCGCCGAGGCCATGCTGGCGCTGGTGCTGGCGGACCACTACCTGCGTCACCGGGGCCAGAACGCGGATGTGCGATCATCCACCCCTTCGATCTGATCCGCCGCGCGGCTGAACCGCGCGGCATGCGGCTTTTCTTACCTGGCAGAGGAATACGATGAGCAAGGGTTTCCGAGTTGCCGTCCTGGGGGCCACGGGCCTGGTGGGCGACACGATGATCAGCGTTCTGGAAGAACGCGACTTTCCGGTCAGTGAACTGTTCCCGCTGGCGAGCAACCGCTCGCTCGGCAAGACGGTGACGCTGAAGGGCAAGTCCTGGCCGGTGATCGACGTGGAGACCTTCGACTTCTCGCGCGCCCAGATCGGCCTGTTCTCGGCCGGCGCCGACGTGTCGGCGAAGTACGCGCCCATCGCCGGCCAGGCCGGCTGCGTCGTCATCGACAACACCTCGCAGTTCCGCTACCAGGATGACATCCCGCTGGTGGTACCCGAGGTCAATGCGCATGCCATCGCCGGCTACCGCAAGCACGGCATCATCGCCAACCCCAACTGCTCCACGATCCAGATGCTGGTGGCGCTGAAGCCGCTGCATGATGCGGCCGGCATCACGCGCATCAATGTCGCCACCTACCAGTCGGTGTCCGGCGCGGGCAAGGAAGCGGTGGACGAGCTGGCACACCAGAGCGGCGAGCTGCTCAATGGCCGCAGGGTCACCCCGAAGGTGATCGCCAAGCGCATCGCGTTCAACGTGGTGCCGCAGATCGACAAGTTCCAGGACAACGGCTACACCAAGGAAGAAATGAAGATGGTGTGGGAGACGCGCAAGATCCTCGGCGATGAGTCCATCCAGGTGAATCCCACCGCGGTGCGCGTGCCGGTGTTCTTCGGACATTCCGAAGCCGTGCACATCGAGACGCGCCGCAAGATCACCGCGCAGGAAGCCACCGAGCTGCTGGGCAAGGCGCCAGGCATCACCGTGCTGGATGAGCGCGTGCCGGGTGGTTATGCCACGGCAGCCACCGAAGGTGCGGGCCACGACACGGTTTATGTCAGCCGCATCCGCGAAGATATCTCGCATGAGCGTGGACTCAACCTCTGGGTGGTGTCGGACAACGTCCGCAAGGGCGCTGCCACCAACAGCGTGCAGATCGCCGAGATCTTGGTTCGCGACTACCTGTGAGTTAAGTTATATTGATGTGACCTGCGTCAATGCGGCCTGACGAATCCAAGCATATGTTTCCCATCAGGATTCGGCTTTGAAGGATCTCCCGGGAGTCCTGATGCGTTTTAGACTTTTGAGTGCGGCGGCCCTGCTGACGGCAGCGCCGGGGCTTTCTCTGGCCCTTGGACTCGGAGACGAGACGGTCAGGTCCTACCTGAACGCACCGCTCAATGCGGAGATCGAGCTCTTCGCCACGCCCGACGAGCTCGCCACCTTGCAGGTGCAGCTGGCCTCCCGCGACGACTTCGTCCGGCATGGGCTGGATTACCCCGGTTTCCTCACCGGCATCCAGGTCCGCACCGAGCGCATGGCCGATGGCCGCAACGTCATCCGGCTGAGTTCCTCGCAGCCCATCGTCGAACCCTTCGTGGTGGTGCTGGTCGACGTGCGCAGCAGCGGCAGTCGCCTGCTGCGCGAATACACGCTGCTGCTCGATCCGCCCACCTTCCAGAACCAGCCCGCTCCGGCGGCGCCGATCGCGGCCCCGCAGACCGGCAACACCGGCACCCCGATCCAGCAGGCGCGGCCGGCGCCGGCACAGCCAGCGCAGCCGGCACAGCCAGCACAACCGGCGCAGCCAGCCCCGCAGGCGCCAGCACCTGCACCGCGCGCCACGACGCCGGCGCCGCAGCCGGCCCCCCGGGCCAACGCCGGCGGCCAGTACACCGTGCAGCGTGGCGACACGCTGTCGCGCATCGCCGGCCGTGAGTACGGCACCGACGATGCCACCCGCGGCATGATCGCGATCTACCGCGCCAACCCGCAGGCCTTCGCCGGCAACATCAATGTGCTGCAGGCCGGCGCGACGCTCGAGATTCCCGCCGCCGATTCCATCACTTCGCTGACACGCGCCGAGGCTGCGGCCGAGGTGCGTGCGCAGATGGCCGCGTGGCGCAACGAGGCACCGGCACCGCAGTCCGCCCCCGAGGCGCGCCTGCGCCTGGTCCCGCCCGCCGGTCCGTCCGGGGCCGGCACCGCCGAGGGCGAAGGTGGGCAGGGCGCCGGTGCCTCCGCGCCGGCCACGCCTGATCGCGCGCTTTCTGTCGAGAACCCGGATCTCGCCCGACTCCAGGGCCAGACGCCGGCCACCGATCCGGCCGCTCCTGCAGAAAGCAGTGCCGGCGAAGACGCCGGCGTCGATGCCGACGAGCTGGGCCTGGCCCCGGCCCCCACTGAACCTGCGACCGGGGCCACCGAACCGGCCCCCGAAGCCCCCGCCGCGGCGCCCGTGGCCGAAGACACCGGCCCGGGCCTGATGGAGCGCCTTGCCGCCTACTGGTATGTGCCCGTGGGTCTGCTGGCCATTGTGGCCGCGCTGCTCGCGCTGGTGGCGGCGCGCCGTCGCCGCGAGGCCAGCGCCGCGTTCGCGCCGCTGTCCCCGTCGCTCGACGATCTGACGCTGCCCGGCCAGCGCGATCCTTCATCCGACACCTTCCCGCTGCGCAAGCCGGCCGATGGCCGCGACTCCGACATCCTCGTCGAGGAGAGCAATCCGCTCGACCGCACCGGGGCGATGCGCCGCGATACGCAGACCGTCGATCTCGAGGAAGGCACCAGCACCGCGACGATGAACACGGCCGGACTCGAGCAGGGTGATCCGCTCGCCGAGGCCGACTTCCACATGGCCTATGGCCTGTACGACCAGGCGGCCGACCTCGTGAAGGCCGCGCTGGAGCGCGAGCCGCAGCGGCGCGACCTGAAGCTGAAGCTGCTCGAAGTGTTCTTCGTGTGGGGCAACAAGGACCAGTTCCTGCAGACCGCGCGCGAGCTCGGCCGCACCCGCGACACCGCGCCGCCGGGCGAGTGGGAGAAAGTCGTCATCATGGGCAAGCAGCTGGCCCCTGAAGACGTGCTGTTCCACCAGACAGCGGGCGTCGGCGCGCAGACCTCCGTGGACCTCAACCTGGAAGGCGGCCAGAACCTGGTCGACTTCGACCTGCCCGGTCCCGACGACACCGCGTCGGTCGAAAGCGTCGACATGAACCTCGGCGCCACCGACATGCTCAAGTCGCTCGAGGGCGAGGGCGGCCTCGACTTCCTGTTCGACGAGCCGCCGCGGGGCGCAGATGGCGCGCCCACGGCCACCACGCGCCAGATGGCGCAGCCCGGGCTCGACTCCATCAACGCGCCGACCGTCGAACAGCCGGCGCTCGACATGGAAGACACGCTGGCCGGCAAGGTGGGGGCGCTGGGCGCCTATACCGGTTCGCCGGACCAGACAGCCGAGCTGGCGCTGGATGACCTGGGCCTCGATCTGGGCAAGCTCGAGGCCACCGGCACGGGCATGTCCGCGCCCGAGTCCGAAGAAGATGCGCCGCCGGATGCGCCCACGATGGTGGCCGGCCTCGATGACAATTCGCGCGAGCTGCTGGCCAGTGCCGATGCCAGCCAGCGCACCGAGATGCTGCCGCTGACCGACCTCGATCTGGCCGGCATCGACAGCGAACTGGACATGGACCTCAGCGGCGACACCAGCAGCGTGCCGCAGCTGGAGACCGGCCATGACCTCGACCTCGACGTCGGTTCCGACGAGAAGCCGGAGGGCGAGGGCGCGCAGTGGCAGGCCACCCAGCGCATCGATCCCTCGTTCCTCGACCAGACGCAGATCGATGGCGATGGGCAGAGGGAACTGGAGCCGGTGACGATGAGCGAGGTCGGCACCAAGCTCGATCTCGCCCGCGCCTACATGGACATGGGCGATCCGGACGGCGCACGCAGCATCCTCAACGAGGTGCTGCTCGAGGGCTCGGACAGCCAGCGCCTGGAAGCCCAGCGCCTGCTGGATTCCATCCCCGGCTGAACGGTTCGCCGATGACCCGGATCGCCGTCGGCATCGAGTACGACGGCGGCGCCTACGCCGGCTGGCAGCAGCAGGTCGAGGCGCCCTCCGTCCAGCAGCATGTGCAGCAGGCGCTGGCACAGGTCTGCGACCACCCCGTCGAACTCACCGCCGCCGGCCGCACCGATGCCGGCGTGCACGCGCGCGCACAGGTGGCGCATTTCGATTCGGCCGCGGGCCGCAGTGAGCGCGCGCTGCTGCTCGGCGCCAACTCGGCACTGCCGCCGTCCATCGCGCTGCGCTGGGTGCGCGCGGTGCCCGCGCACTTCCATGCACGCTACAGCGCGCAGGCGCGCACCTACCGCTACTGCATCCTGAACCGCGCCACGCGTGGCGCGCTGGCGGCGGGGCGCGCCGCCTTCCTGCATCGACCGCTCGATGTCGACGCCATGCGTGCCGGCGTGCCGCACCTGATCGGCAAGCACGACTTCACCTCGCTGCGCGCGGCGGAATGCCAGGCGCGATCGCCGGAGCGGCACCTGATGTCGCTGCAGGTGGTGCGATCCGGGGACTTCCTGGTAATCGAGGTCACGGCCAACGCGTTCCTGCATCACATGGTGCGCAACATCGCCGGCCTGCTGATGCACATCGGTCTGGGCAAGGCGCCGCCCCGGTTCGCCGCCGAGGTGTTGGCGGCACGCGACCGGCGCATCGCGCCCGCCACCGCGCCGGCCGGCGGGCTTTATTTCTGGCGCGTCCAGTATCCTGCAGTGTTCGGCCTGCCGGACGATTCCGATATGATGCCGGCCCCGGCCGGCTGTCCGGCCGACCTGATGGGGTAGGCATGTCCTGGTTCGAAAAGATCGTTCCCTCGCGCATCAAGACTGAGCGCCGCGTGCGCAGCTCGGTGCCCGAGGGCCTGTGGATCAAGTGCCCGGCCTGCGATGCAGTGCTCTACCGGGCTGAGCTCGAGCGCAACCTGCATGTGTGCCCCAAGTGCAGCCATCACATGCGCATGCATGCGCGCGAGCGGCTGCTGCGCTTCCTCGATCCGGAACCGCTGGCGGAGATCGGCGCCAACATCTCGCCGGAAGACCCGCTGAAGTTCAAGGACAGCAAGCGCTACAAGGACCGCCTCGCCGCGGCGCAGAAGTCCACCTCCGAGCGCGATGCGCTGGTGGTGCTCGCCGGGCGCCTGCATGGCGAGCCGCTGGTGGCATGCGCGTTCGAGTTCGGCTTCCTCGGCGGCTCGATGGGCTCGGTGGTGGGCGAACGCTTCCATCGCGCGGCCATGCGCGCGGTGGCCGACCGTTGCCCGCTGGTGTGCTTCTCGGCCACCGGCGGCGCGCGCATGCAGGAAGCACTGCTGTCGCTGATGCAGATGGCGAAGACCAGCTCGGCGCTGGCGCGGCTGGCCCGCGAGCGTCTGCCCTATGTCTCCGTGCTGACCGATCCGACCACCGGCGGCGTGTCGGCCAGCCTGGCCATGCTCGGGGACCTGAACATCGCCGAGCCGCGCGCGCTGATCGGCTTCGCCGGTCCGCGCGTGATCGCGCAGACGGTGCGCGAGACGTTGCCCGAAGGTTTCCAGCGCGCCGAGTTCCTGCTCGAGAAGGGCGCGATCGACCTGATCATGGACCGGCGCGACCAGCGCGACGCGATCGCGCGGCTGCTGCAGATGCTGATGCGCAAGCCGGTGCTGACGATCAGCGCGCCGCAGCCCGCGGCCGCCGAATCCTGACGCGCGGCGCGCCGCCGATGGGCAGTTCCCGCAGCCTCGAGGACTGGCTGCGCATCCAGGAGACGGTGCACTCCACCGGCATCGACCTGACGCTCGATCGCGTGCGCGCGGTCGCGCAGCGCATGCAGCTGCTGCCACCCGCCGCACGCGTCATCACCGTGGCGGGCACCAATGGCAAGGGTTCCACCGTGGCTTGCCTGGCCGGACTGCTGCGCGCGCTGGGCATCCGCGCCGGCGCGTTCACCTCCCCGCATCTGGTGCGTTACAACGAGCGCATCCGCGTGGATGGCGCCGACGCGGCCGATGCAGAACTGGTGGCCGCGTTCGAGGCCATCGAGGCCGCGCGCGGCGACATCACGCTGACCTTCTTCGAGTTCAACGCGCTGGCCGCGCTGCAGGTGTTCCGCGCGCGGGAAGTGGAATTCGCCGTGCTCGAGGTGGGGCTGGGCGGCCGGCTCGATGCGGTCAACATCGTCGATGCCGAGGCGGCCATCGTCTGCTCGATCGGGCTGGACCATGCGGACTGGCTGGGCACGGATGTCGCGGCCATCGGCCGCGAGAAGGCCGGGGTGTTTCGCGCCGGTCGTCTGGCTGTCATGGCGGATCCGGACATGGTGCCGTCGGTGGAGGCGGAGGCCCGGCGCCTCGGCGCGCAGGCGCTGGTCGCCGGACGCGACTACCACTGGAGCCGCGAGCCCGGTGCGGATCGCTGGACTTTCACCGGCCCGGATCTGGTGCTGCGCGACCTGCCGCTGCCCGGACTGCCCGGCAGCCGCCAGCTCGCCAATGCCTCCGCGGCGCTGGCCACGCTGCATCACCTGGGCGTGCTGGATGCCGCGCATGCGCGGCAGGTGGCCAGCGCATTGACGGCGCTGCGGCTGCCGGGGCGCTTCCAGGTCGTCCCGGGCCGGGTCGAGTGGATCCTCGACGTCGCGCACAACCAGGCGGCGGCGCAGACGCTGGCGCAGAACCTCGCCGAGCGGCCGGCCGCCGGGCGCACGCTGTGCGTGACCAGCATCCTTGCCGACAAGGACATCGACGCCGTCGCGCAGGCGTTGGCGCCGCAGGTGGACGCATGGTTCCTGTGCGGCATCCGCGCGCCGCGGGGCCTCGCGCCGGCCGACCTCGCCGCCCGCTCCGCGGCATTCGCCGGCGCCGCGCTGCACGCGGACATCGTGGCCGGCATGCATGCCGCGGCGGCGGCGGCCACCGATGGCGACCGCATCGTCGTGTGCGGATCCTTCCTGGCGGTGGCCCCCGCGCTCGAGCGGCTCGGCCTGTACTAGCGTCTATACTGGCCGGCGTGGAGAAGGCCATCCGAGAACGCCTCACCGGGGCGGTCATCCTGTTTGCCGCGCTGGCGATCCTGGTGCCGGAGATGCTGTCGGGCCCCGGCGAGGTCACGCCGGGTCCCGAGGCCGATGCGCTGGCCGATACCGGTCCGCCGCTGACCACCTACGAGCTGTCGCTGGATCCTTCTGCGCCGGCGGCGCTGCGCCAGACGGCCCCGGCGGAGGCTGCCCGCTCGCTGGCCGAGGCGGTGCCGCCACCGGTCGCGGCCTCGCTGGACGACCCGTCCGGAGCCGGCGCGACGGGAAGCGGCGCGGCACCTGAAGAAGCGGCCGCGACTGTGGCCGGTCCCGTCGCCGGTGCCGACAATGCATCCGCGGGCAGTGGGGCGCCGCCGCGCGCGGCAGCAGCGCCGCCGACGATCCCGGAGGCTGTCCCGCAGCGCGCGACGCCCGCAACATCGCCACCCGTGACATCACGACCCGCGACATCGCCACCCGCGACATCACCGCCTGCGACCCCCGCGGCGACTGCACCCGCCACCGCCACCGCCACCGCCACCGCCGCGGCGGCCGGTCAGTGGTGGGTGCAGCTGGGCAGCTTCTCCTCCGAGCAGAACGCGCGGGGCCTGGCGAGCCGGCTCGGCGCCAAGGGCTTCACCATCCAGGTGAGCAAGGTCCGTTCGGGGAACCGCGACCTGTACCGCGTGCGGGCGGGGCCCGAGCGCAGCCGCGAGGCCGCCACGGCGCTGCGTGGCCGCCTCGCCGCAGCCGGCGAGCAGGGCACGCTGGTCGCTCCCTGACGTCTTCGCGCCCGCCGGCGGCAGGGCCGCGCCATGTGCGCGCCTTTGCCCTTCCGCCCATGCATCCGGGCGCCGGCTCCTGCCGCAAGGTAGAATCACAGCCCCTGCAACGACCCGGATTCGATGGCCACCTTCGACCTCATCATCCTTGCGATCGTGCTGCTCTCCGCAGTGGTCGGTCTGGTGCAGGGGTTCCTGAAGGAGATCACCTCGCTGGTGACGTGGGTGCTGGCCATCTGGGTGGCCTGGGAATATGCCCCGCAGCTGGCCCCGCATCTGGGCGGCCTGCTCAGCGAGGCGCCCTACGGCACCTGGGTGGCGCGCGCCATCCTGTTCATCGTCGTGCTGGTCGCCGGCAGCATCGTCGGCTATCTGCTCGACCGGTTCGTGCGCATGTCGCTGTTCAGCGGCCTCGACCGCATGCTCGGTTTCCTGCTGGGATTCGTGCGCGGCGTGATCATCGTCGCACTGCTCATCGTGATGGCGCAGTCGGCGCGGATGGATCAAGAGGGCTGGTGGCAGCGCTCGAAACTCGTTCCGGCGCTGACGCCGGTGGCCAGCCTGCTGCGCGTCGTCGTGGGCGATTACCTGCCTGCGCGTGACGCGCAGGGCGGTTGAGGGCGGAGAACACCATGTGTGGAATTGCAGGCATTGCCGGACGCGGTCCGGTCAACCAACAACTCTATGACGCGCTGACGGTGCTGCAGCACCGCGGACAGGATGCCGCCGGCATCATGACCGCGGATGGCGGCGAGCTGTTCTCGGTGCGCGGCAAGGGGCTGGTGCGCGACGTGTTCAGCCAGCGCGACATGGACAGCCTGCGCGGCAACATGGGGATCGCGCACGTGCGCTATCCCACCGCGGGTGGCGACAGTGCCTCCGAGGTGCAGCCGTTCTATGTGAACGCGCCCTATGGCATCTGCCTGGCGCACAACGGCAACCTGACCAATGCGCAGGAGCTCACCCAGGCGCTGGCGCGCGAGGATCGCCGCCACCTGAACACGCGTTCGGATTCCGAGGTGCTGCTGAACGTGTTCGCCTCGGAGCTGCAGAGCGTGGGCGCGCTGCGGGCCACACCGGCGGACATCTTCAGCGCCCTGCAGGCCGTCTACCGGCGCTGCCGCGGCGCCTTCGCCGCGGTGGCGATGGTGATCGGCCATGGCGTGGTCGGCTTCCGCGATCCACACGGCATCCGGCCGCTGGTGCTGGGCCAGCGCCGCACGCCGCGCGGCATGGAATACATGCTGGCCTCCGAGAGCGTGGCGCTGACCATGCTGTCGTTCGAGATCCTGCGTGATGTCGAGCCCGGCGAGGCGGTGTTCATCGACGAGCTGGGGCGGCTGCACAGCAGCCAGTGCGTGCCGGCGCTGAGCCATACGCCCTGCATTTTCGAATACGTGTATTTCGCGCGCCCCGACTCGATCATCGACAACATCTCGGTGTATCGCGCGCGCATGCGCATGGGCGAGAAGCTGGCCGACAAGCTCAAGCGCGAGCATCCTGACCACGACATCGACGTGATCATCCCGATCCCCGACACCAGCCGCACCTGCGCGCTGCAGATGGCGCAGAAGCTCGGCATCAAGTATCGCGAGGGGTTCAACAAGAACCGCTACATCGGCCGCACCTTCATCATGCCGGGGCAGGAGCAGCGCATGAAATCGGTGCGCCGCAAGCTCTCGGCCATCGACCTTGAATTCCGTGGCAAGAACGTGCTGCTGGTCGACGACTCCATCGTGCGCGGAACCACCTCGGCGCAGATCATCGAGCTGGCGCGCGATGCCGGTGCGCGCAAGGTGTATTTCGCCTCGGCCGCGCCGCCGGTGCGCTACCCGTACGTATATGGCATCGACATGCCGGCTGCGTCCGAACTGGTGGCCGCGCGACGCGACGTCGATGAGGTGGCGCGCGAGATCGGCGCGGACTGGCTGATCTACCAGGATCTCGAGGACCTGGTCGCCGCCTGCCGCCACGACAACGCCGCGATCAGCGACTTCGACACCTCGTGCTTCTCCGGCTGCTATGTGACCGGGGATGTGACCGAGGAATACCTCGAGCGGCTGGAGCGCGAGCGCAACGACGGCGCCAAGGCGCTGCGGCGCGACAGCGCGCTCAAGGCCGTCAACTAAGCCAGGCCCTTCGATGCGTGGCCCGATGCGCCTGCTGCTGATCGTGCAGGATCCGCGTTACCGGGCCCTGTTGCGCCATCACATCACCTGCGAATGGCCGGACGCGCGCGTCGACCATCGCTCCGCGCGTGTTGATGAGCCGGTGCCGCCGGAATACCTGGCGCAGGGCTATGACGCGGTGATCCTCGACGAGGAGTGGCTGGACGGGCAGGGGCTCGCGTGGCTGCGCGACCTGGCCGCGCGGCCCGGATTCGCGCCGCTGGTGTTCCTGTCCCAGCAGCCCGACTGCGCCGCGGCCCGCGAGGCACGCCTGTGCGGCGCGTTCGGTGTGCTGCCGCGCAGTGACTTCCGGCATCGCACGCTGATCGCGGTGCTCGACGAGGCGGCGCGCATGCAGCGGCGCGCGCAGGCGGACTGGCGCATCTCACAGGCCGCCGAGGCCTCGCGCCGCTTCGGTCCCGTGCGCATTCCCGGCTACCGCTGCGTGCGTCGCCTGGCCGGCGGCTCCGCCTCGCAGCTGTACCTGGCCGAGAGCGAGAAGGCCGGCGCGCTGATGGTCGTGAAGGTGACCCCCTCGGTGCGCGACGCGGATGGCGTGGACCAGGCCTTCGAGCGGTTCCTGCAGGAGTACGAGATCGCGCACCGGCTGCATCACTCGAGCATCGTGCGCTGTCACGAGCTCGGCGTGGCGGATGACCATGCGTACCTGGCGATGGACTATTACCCCGATGGCGACCTGCGCAAGCGCCTCCGCGCCGGCGTCTCGCCGGCCGAGGCGCTGGACCTGGCCAGCCAGATCGCTGGCGCGCTGGTGGCGCTGCACGGTGCCGGCGCGCTGCATCGGGATCTGAAGCCGGGCAACGTGCTGATGCGCGGACCGCAACGCATCGTGCTCACCGACTTCGGGCTGGCCAAGCATGCCGCGATCACGGCGGACATGACCGACCCGGGCGTGATCTTCGGCACCCCGCATTACATGAGCCCGGAGCAGGGGCACGGCCAGAGCGTGGATGAGCGCAGCGATCTCTACAGCCTGGGCGTGATGCTGCACGAGATGCTCACCGGCGAGAAGCCGTTCACCGACACCAATCCGATGGCCATCCTCTACAAGCATCGGCACCAGGCCATCCCCCGGCTGCCCGCACCAGTCGCCCAATGGCAGCATCTGGTCGACGGCCTGCTCGCGAAGCATCCCGTGGACCGCTATGCCTCGGCCGCGCAGGTCGAATCCGTGCTGCGCGAGGCGGTGATGCTGGCGCGCGCGGCGGCGGCGGCCTGATGTTGCGGATCGCCACCCCGCAGGCCTGGGCAGAGCGAGCCACGCAGGACTGGCAGCCGCTGCTGGTCGATCACGCCAATTGCGAGAAGAAGGCCGCCTCCACGGCGCTGGCGTTGATGTTCGCCTATCCGGAGGACCGCGCGCTGTCTCTGGCGATGGCGCGGCTGGCGCGCGAGGAGCTGCGTCACTTCGAGCAGGTGCAGAAGATCATGCAGCAGCTGCAGGTGCCGATGACGCGCCTGTCGCCGGGGCGGTATGCCAACGGGCTGCGCCGCGCGCTGGCCGTGGACGAACCGCGGCGCAAGCTGGACCTGATGCTGTGCGGGGCGCTGATCGAGGCGCGTTCCTGCGAGCGCTTCGAGTTGCTGGCGCCGCGGCTGCAGCCACCGCTGGCCGACTTCTACGCGGGCCTGGCCGAATCCGAGCGGCGTCATGCCGGTCTGTACCTGCAGCTGGCCGAGGCGGCACGGCCCGCCGGCGTCAGCGACGGGATGATGCAGCAGCGACTGGTGGAACTCGCCGAGGTGGAAGCCGCGCTGGTGCGCGAGCCGGATCCGCAGTTCCGCTTCCACTCGGGGCTGCCGATTCCGCTGTCCCGGGTGGCGCATGTGGAAGCGGCGGCTGACGTGGCCGGCGGCGCACTGGCCTGACGGACATGCAGACCGCCGCGTGGCTGGTGCGTGCCGCCAACCTCGACGACGCTGCGGACGGTGCCGCCATCGAAGCGCTGATCGATGCCTATGCCCGGGATCCGCGCGGCGGGGGTGAGCCGCTGTCTGCCGAGGCGCGGGCCAGGCTGGTGCCGGGATTGCGCGCGCATCCGGCCGCGCGGGTGTGGCTGGCCCTCGATGGCACGCAGGCCGTCGGCGTCTGCGTGGCCTTCGTCGGCTTCTCGACCTTCCAGGCCCGGCCGCTGCTGAACCTGCACGATGTCGCCGTGCTGTCCACGCACCGCGGCCGCGGCGTCGGGCGGGCTTTGCTGCAGGCGGCCGAAGTCCATGCGCGCCAGCTCGGCTGCTGCAAGCTGACGCTGGAAGTGCAGATGGACAACGCGCCGGCGCAGCGTCTCTACGCCGCCGTTGGTTTCGAGGACCTGCGCTACGGCAATTCGGCGGCGACGCGTTTCCTGGTCAAGCCGCTGGCAGGCTAGTCGCGCCGCCTGCTGTGCTGTGCTGAGCGCAGGCACAGCGCACCGCGCAACTCATGCGCAATCCTCCGTGACCGCCCGGCGTTCCGTGGCGGGCGAAACGGCCTGCAGCGCGAAGCTGCCATCAGCCTGCACTTCGAGCAGGCTGCCCTGTTCATACCAGTCGCCGAGCACGACGCGCGTGCATGCACGCCCGTCCACCTCGAGTGCGTGCACGCCGGGCCGATGCGTATGGCCATGCACGAGTACGTCGGCGCCCGTGGCCCGCAGCAGCGCGTCGACGGCCTCGGTGGTCACGTCCATGACCTCGCCGGGCGTCGCACGCGTGTGGCGGCGACTGCCATCACGCAGCGCATTGGCCAGTCCGCGCCGCGCCGCCAGCGGCAGCGCGAGCCAGCCGCGCTGCACGGCGCGGTTGCGCACGACGCCGCGAAACCGCTGGTAGGCGGCATCGCGCGTGCAGAGCGCATCGCCGTGCGAGATCACGAAGCGGCGGGCCCCGACATGCAGCACGTACGGGTCAGGCAGCAGCTCGCACCCGGTGCGCGCCTCGAAGCCCGCGCCAAGCAGGAAATCGCGATTGCCATGCTGCACCCGGCACGGAACACCGGCAGCAGTCAATCCGCGCAGTGCATTGCACACGCGACGGCGGGAGGGATCCTCATCGTCGTCGCCGATCCAGCTCTCGAACAGGTCACCGAGGATGAACAGGCCATGGCTGTGGCGCGCTTCGCGATCGACGAATTCAAGGAACGTTGCGATGGCAATCGGCGAGGCGCTGTCGAGGTGCAGGTCGGAGACGAACAGGTAGCGGCCGCGCATGCTTCGAATATAGTGGACGCATGCCAGAAAGTCGCCCTGTCACGCGCTTTGCGCCGAGTCCCACGGGACTTCTGCACTTGGGCAATGTGCGCGCCGCGCTGTTCAATGCATTGCTCGCACGCCAGACAGACGGACGATTCCTGCTGCGCATCGAGGACACCGATGCGGCGCGCAGCAAGGCGGAGTTCACGCAGGCCTTGCAGGAAGACCTCGCCTGGCTCGGACTTCACTGGGATGGCGAAGCGCTGCTGCAGTCGGAACGCGGCGCCATCCACGAGACCTACCTGCATGCGCTGGCGCAGCGCGGTCTGGTCTATCCATGCTTCTGCAAGCCGCGCGAGCTCGAACTGGCGCGCGCCGCGCAGCGCTCGGCAGGGCAGCCACCGCGTTATTCCGGTCGTTGCCGTCGCATGCCACAGTCCGAGGCTCACGCGCGCGTGGCCGCAGGCGAACCGGCGACGTTGCGCTTCGCCGTGCCGGAGGGTCCGGGCGAGGTCGCCTTCGATGACCTGGTGCACGGCCCGCGGGTGTTTGCCCATCGCGAGATCGGCGATTTCGTCGTGCGTCGCGCCGATGGCAGCGCCGCGTTCTTTTTCTCCAACGCCATCGACGATTCGCTCAGTGGCGTGACCCACCTGCTGCGTGGCGATGACCACCTGAGCAATACGCCCCGCCAGCTGATGATCCTGCAGGGCCTCGACCTGCGCGCGCCGCGCTACGGACACCTTGCCATGGTCACCGGTGCCGATGGCGCGCCGCTGTCGAAGCGGAACGGATCCATCCCGGTGCGCGCGCTGCGCGAGCAGGGTTTCCTGCCGGTCGCGGTCCTCAACTACCTGTTCCGCCTCGGCCATTCCACGCCGGGCAACGAACTGCTCGGCGCGCGGGACATGGCCGCGGCGTTCGACCTCGGGCGGCTGCAACGCGCGCCGGCCCATTTCGACCCGGCGCAGCTGCGCAGCTGGCAGAAGGAAGCCGTGCATCGGCTCGATGCGGATGCTGCGGCCGCATGGCTCGGCGATCGCCTGCCGGCACAGCTCGACGGCGCGCGGCGCCGCGCGTTTGTCACCGCGGTGCTGCCAAACCTGCTGCATCCGGACGATGTGCTCCGGTGGGTGGATGTCGTTGTTGGCGACGCGCCGCAGCCGGATGCCGACGCCGCCGCGATACTGGCCCGCACCGACCGGTCGCTGTTCCGCGCCGCCGCTGGCGCCGCAGCGGGCAATGATTTCGCGGCCATCACGGCGGCGGCAAACGCCGCCACCGGGCTGAAGGGCGCGGGCCTGTTCCAGCCGCTGCGCGCCGCGCTCACCGGCAGCCTTGCCGGGCCGGAGCTTGCGCCGCTGCTCCGCTGCATGCCGCCGGGCGCCGCGCAGGCGCGCCTCGCCCGCTACGCCTGAGCAAGACGTTAGAATCCGCCGATGCTGCGTATCCATGATTCCCTGAGCGGGAAGCTCCGCCCCTTTGTCCCGCTCGAGCCCGGCCGCGTGCGCATGTACGTGTGCGGCATCACGGTCTATGACTACTGCCACATCGGCCACATGCGCATGCTGGTGGCCTTCGACGTGGTGCAGCGCTGGCTGCGCCGCAGCGGCTATGCCGTCACGTATGTGCGCAACATCACCGACATCGACGACAAGATCATCCGCCGTGCGGCCGAGCGCGGGCAGGGGATCGAGGCGCTGACGGAGCATTTCATCCAGGCCATGGACGAGGATGCCGCCGCGCTGGGCGTGCAGAAGCCCGACCAGGAGCCGCGTGCCACGCAGTACCTGCCCGAGATCGTGGCGCTGATCGAGCGGCTGATCGCGCGCGGCCATGCCTATGTCGCGTCCAATGGCGATGTGATGTATGCGGTGGCGAGCTTCGAAGGCTACGGCCGCCTGTCCGGCAAGCGCCTGGAGGATCTGCGCGCCGGTGCCCGCATCGAGGTCAACGAGGCCAAGCGCGACCCGCTGGATTTCGTGCTGTGGAAGCAGTCGAAGCAGGGCGAGCCCGCCTGGCCTTCGCCGTGGGGCAACGGCCGCCCGGGCTGGCACATCGAGTGCTCGGCGATGTCGATGGCGCTGCTGGGCGAGCATTTCGACCTGCACGGCGGCGGCATGGACCTGAAGTTCCCCCACCACGAGAACGAGATCGCGCAGAGCTGCGGCGCCAGCGGCGCTCCGTTCGTCGAGTGCTGGATGCACAACGGTTTCGTCAACGTCGATTCGGAGAAGATGTCGAAGTCCCTGGGCAACTTCTTCACGTTGCGCGAGGTGCTGCCGCGCCTGCGCCATGCCGAGGTGCTGCGCCTGTTCCTGGTGTCCAGCCACTACCGCGGCCCCATCAATTACACGATGGAGAACCTCACCCAGGCCGATGCGACGCTGGGCGGCCTCTACAACGCATTGCGCGGTGTGCCTGCCGGCGAGGCTGGCCCGGATGCGACGCAGTGGCGCGAAGACTTCGCCGCCGCGATGGACGATGACTTCAACACGCCGCGCGCACTGGCGGTGCTGCAGCGCCTCGCGCGCGACATCAACGAGGCCAAGTCCGGCGCCGGTGGCACCTGTCTGGCCCGCGCGGCGGAGCTGGTGGCCGTGTTCCACGAGCTGTCGGAGATCCTCGGCATCTGCCGCATGGACCCCGAGCAGTGGTTTCGCCTGCCCGCGCCGGGTGCAGCGGATCAGTCAGCAGTGGACGACGCCACAATCGAAGCGGCCATCGCCGCGCGCCTCGCGGCGCGCAAGGCGCGCGATTTTGCCGGGGCAGACCGTCTGCGCGATGAACTGGCGGCCGCGGGCGTGATCCTCGAGGACAAGCCGGGCGGCATCACGGTCTGGCGCCGGCGCTGAAGGGACACGCGCTGGCTGGAGCGATTGAGTTGGGTCGTCGGATCGCGGGGGCTTGAAGATCGCCTGATGCCGCGCGGTCGCGCTGCGTGGGCTTGCCTCGCTCAGACAGCCGGCGCGGCAAAGGTCGCGCCGGCCTGCAGCGGCAGGGGTGACGCGCCGGAACTCGCCCGGCAAGCCCATACAGCACACCCGCGCTACGTTCCGCGAGGATCCAGCGCCGCAGCGGACCGGAGCAACGATTCAGACTGGCCGCGAACCTCTTCGGCAATCCATGGATTCATCGACGCAGCGTGGGTGGGGTGAGAGCTGCCCCTGGCGCGCGAGTTTCCGGCGCACCACCACGACCCGTCAGCCTTCCGCCAACGCCTGGGCGCCGGCTGTCTGAAGCGCGCCAGGGGCAGCTCTCGCCGCGCCCGCGCGGCAATTCATGCACCCCCGATCTGACGAAGAACCCCTACGCGCGGGGCGGCGGCGACAACGGCTGTTCCACCGGGCGCTTGCCCGTGGAGGTGATCCCCTCGCGGAACTCATACGCCTCGAGCGTGTTCTGGATCAGCATCGCGATGGTCATCGGGCCGACGCCACCGGGCACCGGCGTGATCCAGGAAGCGCGCTCCTTCGCGGACTCGAAGTCCACATCGCCCACCACCTTGCCCGAGGGCAGGCGGTTGATGCCCACGTCGAGCACCACGGCGCCGGGCTTGATCCACTCGCCTTTGACGAACTGCGGTTTGCCGATGCCCGCGACGATGAGGTCCGCACGCTGGATGTGGCCGACCAGATCCTTCGTCTTGCTGTGGCAGATGGTCACGGTGGCGCCGCGCATCAGCAGCTCGAGTGCCGCCGGACGGCCGACAATGTTCGACTGGCCCAGCACCACCGCATCCATGCCTGCCGGGTCGATGCCCGAATATTCCAGCATCTTCATGCAGCCGTACGGCGTGCACGGGCGCAGGCGCGGCGTGCGCTGCGCCAGCAGGCCGAGGTTCTCCGGGTTGAAGCCGTCGACGTCCTTCGTGACGGCGATCGCGTCGATCACGGCCTTGCTGTCGATCTGCTTCGGCACCGGCAGCTGCACCAGGATGCCATCCA